>JBBPZY010000218.1:0-23590 GCA_038276315.1 Mycobacteriales bacterium | reverse complement strand
GCGAGGGTGTCCAGATCGGCGTCCACGAGGGCCTCCGGGTTCGACGTTGGGTGAGAACGCCGATCTTGGACACCCTTCGCGTATCAACCGGTCACGACACGCCCGACCACCTCATACCCCTTGGAATAGATCATCTAGTGGCTGCTCGGAACCCTCTCCCGGGTCGACCACGACGCACGGACCGCCAGCCTCATGGGCGAGCACGAAGCAGTTCGCCCGGAAGGATCCAGTGGGGAAACCTGCGACGAGCACAGGTCCCAGCCTAGGGCGCGCACGTCAGGGAGGCTGACGGCGGGCTCAACCACGGCCCACATAGACTGCGCCGCGATCGTTGCCCAATCACAGTTACACAGCCACAGGAGTCCGGGTGCCCACGAACGAGCAGCGCCGCGAGGCCGCGAAGCGCAAACTGGATCGCCAGCTCACCCGCCGAGCGGAACGAGCCAAGGCGCGCCGCAGGTATGCCGTAGCCGGTGCCGCGGCCGCGGTGGTGCTGGTCATCGGCATCGTGGTGCTGATTGTGACGTTGGGCAACCGGCGCCAGGCAGTCGAGGCCACCGCGAAACCGTCCACGGCGGCAACACCGACCACAGCAAGCTCTCCGGCCACCCCGCGCGCCGACAACAAACTCGCCCCGCTACCGGTTCGGCCGACGCAGCTGCCTGCGTCGGTGGACTGCCAGTACCCGGCCACCCAGCAGCCCCCGGCCAGGCCGGTGAAGGCCCCGCTGGCCGGCTCCACCTCCGCCCGAGGCACCGTGCCGGTGACCATGCAGACCTCGGCTGGCGCGATCGGTCTCACCCTCGATCGGGCGTTGGCTCCGTGCACCGTGAACAGCTTCGTCAGCCTGGCCAAACAGGGTTTCTACAACAACAGCCCGTGCCACCGGCTGGTCACCAATCCCGGGCTGCAGGTTCTGCAATGCGGTGATCCGACTGGGTTGGGCACTGGCGGGCCCGGGTACACCATCCCGGATGAGGTGTTCCCCCAGCTGACCTACGGGCGCGGGCTCGTTGCGATGGCCAACACCGGCCAACCCGATAGTGGCGGTAGCCAGTTCTTCCTGATCTACGGCCAGACCCAGTTGCCACCCCAATACACAGTCTTCGCCACGATTTCGCCAGCTGGCCTTGACGTCCTCGACCAGATAGCCAAGGCGGGCAACGATGGTTCGCTGGAACCGTCCCCTGGTGGCGGCAAGCCCAACCAACCGGTGACGATCACATCCGTCGACGTCAAGGCGGCCTGACGCCTCGACCTGACGCCACTGTGCCAAGTCAGTTGGAGGACGTGACGCGGTAGACGTCGTAGACGCCTTCGATGTTGCGCACCGAGTGCAGCACGTGACCCAGGTGCTTCGGATCACCCATTTCGAAGGAGAACCGGCTGACCGCCACCCGATCTCGGGTAGTAGTGACCGAGGCGGACAGAATGTTCACCCGACCGTCCGCGAGGACCTTGGTGACATCGGACAGCAGGCGGTGCCGATCCAGCGCCTCCACCTGGATCCCGACCAGGAACACCGACGACGACGATGGCGCCCACTCCACGTCGACCAGCCGCTCGGGCGGCGCCCGGAGCGTCGCGGCGGTGGTGCCGTCGGTGCGGTGCACGCTGACCCCGCCACCCCGGGTGACGAACCCGAGGATTTCGTCGCCCGGCACCGGAGTGCAGCACCGGGCAAGCTTGGCGTAGATGTCTGCGGCGCCACTGACCCGCACGCCGGAGTCGGTGGTCGGTCGACGGCGCTGGACGGTGGAGGGAGTGGCCCGATCGGCCAGCACCTCCTCGGCGCCCTCCTCACCACCTAGTAGCGCAACCAGCCGTTGCACCACATGACGGGGCGAGGCGTGGTGCTCGCCGACAGCGGCGTACAGGGCGCTGACGTCGGGATAACGCAGCTCTCGGGACACCGCCACCATCGACTCGGCGGAGACCAGCCGCTGCACCGGTAGCCCCACCCGGCGCAGTTCTTTGGCGATGGCGTTCTTGCCAGTCTCGATGGCCTCCTCGCGACGCTCCTTGGCATACCATTGCCTGATCTTGGCCCGGGCTCGGGGCGAGGCGACGAAGGAAAGCCAGTCCCGACTCGGACCGCCACCTTCAGCCTTCGAGGTGAAGATCTCGACGACCTCGCCGTTCTCCAGCTTCCGCTCCAGGGCGACGAGCTGGCCGTTGAGCCGCGCGCCGATGCAACGGTTACCGACCTCGGTGTGCACCGCGTAGGCGAAGTCGACCGGGGTGGAGCCGGTAGGCAGCGTGATGACCTCACCCTTAGGCGTGAAGACGAAAATCTCCCGAGTGGCTAAGTCATAGCGCAGCGACTCGAGAAACTCGCTGGGGTCGGCGGCCTCCCGCTGCCAGTCCAGCAGCTGGCGCATCCAGGCCATCTCGTCGATATCAACGGCTCCGTTATGGACACCGTTGTGGGTTCCGTTGGTCTCCTTGTACCGCCAGTGCGCGGCGATGCCATACTCCGCGGTGCGGTGCATGTCGCGGGTGCGGATCTGGACCTCCAGCGGTTTGCCGTCAGGTCCGATCACCGTGGTATGCAAAGATTGATAAACCCCGAATCGGGGTTGGGCGACGTAGTCCTTGAATCGCCCTGGCATCGGCTGCCACACCGAATGCACGACCCCGATCGCGGCGTAGCAATCTCGTACGTCCTCGACCATGATCCGTACCCCGACCAGGTCGTGGATATCATCGAAATCACGGCCGCGCACGATCATCTTCTGATAGATCGAGTAATAGTGCTTGGGCCTGCCTTCAACGGTGGCGGTAATCCGCGACCCGGTCAGCTGTTCCGAGACCTCGTCAATCACCGTCCGCAGGTAGGTGTCGCGAGACGGCGCCCGGTTGGCCACCAGCCGCACAATCTCATCATATTTTTTCGGGTGCAGGATCGCGAAAGAAAGATCCTCAAGCTCCCACTTGATCGTAGCCATGCCCAGCCGGTGTGCCAGCGGAGCGAAGACCTCGAGAGTCTCCCTGGCTTTGCGCGCCTGCTGCTCCGGCCGCAGGAAGCGCATGGTGCGCATGTTGTGCAGCCGGTCCGCTAGTTTGATCACCAGTACGCGGGGATCACGGGCCATCGCGATGACCATTTTACGAATGGTCTCAGCCTCGGCGGCGGCGCCGAGCTTGACTTTGTCCAGCTTAGTAACGCCATCGACGAGATGTGCGACCACCTCACCGAAATCCGTCGAGAGGCGGGTCAGCGAGTAGTCGGTATCCTCCACAGTGTCGTGAAGCAGCGCGGCCACCAGTGTGGTGGTATCCATCCCCAATTCGGCGAGGATAGTCGAGACCGCCAGCGGATGGGTGATGTAGGGATCGCCAGACTTACGCTTCTGGTGAGCATGCTTGGCCTCCGCGACATCATAGGCCCGTTGTAGCAGTGCGAGGTCGGCCTTGGGGTGCAACTCCCGGTGCACCGTTGCGAGCGGTTCAAGCACCTGCCTGACCGGGCCGGGCCGCTGCGCCGTGATCCGCCGCGCAAACCGGGCCCGAACCCGCCGGGTCGCCGACGGAGGCCGCTGCGACCCCGTGGCTGTGTTGGAGTCAGTCGCCGCTGCATCGGCACGCTGCAGGTCCTGGCTCACAGCCCACACTCCCGCCACGTGGTAACAAACAGTTCTTCAGCGTACCGCCGGGTTCGCCCATCCGAATCCCAAGGACCCTCCGAGCCCTGATGTTCCCGAGCTCAACAGCAGAGCTGCGCACAGGCGACCAGAGAGCTCTGCTGTTGAGCTCGGGAGGTCGAGAGTACTCGGTTAGACCGTCAGCAGTACGTGCACCGATCGACCGGCTAGACGATCACGGCCAGCCAGCGAAGCGATCTCCAGCAACACCGCGACGCCGCTCACGGTGGCCCCCGCCCGCTCGACCAGCGCGCAGGTCGCCGCCGCTGTGCCCCCGGTTGCGAGTATGTCGTCGACTACCAAGGCGCGCTGACCGGGCCGCAGGACGCCGTCTGCCAGTTCCAGCGAGGCGATGCCGTATTCAAGGGTGTAACCCTCCCGGTCGCAGACCACGGGCAATTTGCCGGGTTTGCGGACCCCGACCACGCCAGCGTCCAGAGCGTAGGCCGCCGCAGCGCCGAGCAAGAACCCGCGGGCCTCCACCCCGATCACCACGTCGACCTGTTGAGCCGGCGCGATCAACGCGTCCACCACTGCTCGGAACGCCGTCGCATCGGCGAAGACCGGTGCAAGGTCCCGGAAGAGTACGCCGGGCTGCGGAAAGTTCGGGACTTCACGAATCAACGACACGAGCAGAGTCGCCAGGTCGTCCATGCTCGTCCTGGTGCGCACCATAGATAGTTACCGAACCCGATTTCCCTGTCTGGAGGAATCCGAGTGTCCGTGTCCGAAGGACTCCGAGTGTCCGTGTCCGAAGGACTCCGAGTCTCCATGTCCCGAGGACTCCGAGTCTCGCGCCCTCTCCGAGCTTCCCTGCGGTCGGCTCGTCGGGTAACCCGTTTTGCCGGTAGCGATCTGGCCGGGCGGCGCATCTTTCCAACCCCGCGAATCACTGTTGATTTGAGTGTCCTTCGGAACCTGGGCGCCTTGGCGAGCTTGGATTTTTTTCTGGATCGGGATCGACTTGGGGACCTGAATCGGCGCCGGAAGCTGGACCGGCACGTTGACCGGCACCGCGAGCTGGACCGGCAGCTCGACTGGCGTCGACAGTGCCGCCGGGATCACCTGCGACGGATCCCATGTCGTCCCCACCGAATCCGCCGTTGACTGCTCCGGGTTCAGCGCCGAGCAGGAACCTTGATCAAACAGCCCCCGGGCGCACGCCGATGATCTGGATGTGGATTCGCCGGGTCCAGACTGGCTCAACGCGGAGTGCCTCTGGGCGACGCCGTCCGGGTCTACGGAACCCTGAGCCACCGCATCCGCAATGGGATGCCGATATGGCACTGGGTAAGTATTCGGCGCCAGGATCGAGGCTACCGACGGTCGCGCCTCGGCAACCCGCGTGCCGGTCACCATTTTAGCCGAAGGCAAACGGTCCGCCAGTGGACCGTTGGTCACAACACGCACCGGAACAGCGTTTTGATCGGGCTCAGGAAATGCCAGTACCGGCGATCTCCCCGGACCGAACATGCTGATGCTTGGCAAAATGACCGCTAACGGCGGGCTGGACAAGCCTGCAGCCAACGCCAACGCACCACCCATCACCGCAGCCAGCCGCACTGGCTTGCGGTGCGCCCAGCCAGCGCGATCGCTCCGGCGACCTAGTGCCGACCCACCAGGTAGCGCGCAACGACCGCCGAGGAACGTTGCCAGCTCCCGTCGCCCGCGACGCTCCCAATCAGAGCCGACTGCACGGGCTGCCAGGTCACGGACATGAGCGAGCAGGGCCCTCGCGTCAGATCGACTAACCGAGTCCTTGGCGAGACCCCGCAGCACCAGCTCCCGCACCGGTTCGGGGACTACGTCGACCGGAGCGGCGCTGCGTTCATGCTTGATCGAGAGCTCGGCCACGCTGTCAGCGTAAAAGGGCGGCGCGCCGACGAGGCACTCGAAGAAGGTGACCGTGGCGGCGTACACGTCCCCAGCCGAAGTCGCTGTCCGCCCACTCCACTGTTCAGGAGCCAGGTAAAAGGGCGTTGACCGACCGAGCAACCGCCGCCCGCCGGCTGTCCAGAGGCCGAAATCGACTAGCCGAACCCGGCCGGTAGGGGTAACGACCACGTCCTGCGGCTTGACGTCGCCGTGCACCAGGCCCGCCTCATGGCAAGCGGCTAGCGCAAGCAGCGAGTCCTTGAGTACGACGAGCGCAGCCTCGATGCCGACCGCGCCGTGCGCCCGGAGCAGCGCACGCAACGGAGTTCCATTGACGTGATCGCCGATGACTGCGGCGCCATGATCACACTCACCGTAGCGGTGGACACGGGCCACTCGGGTATCCCGAACCCGCGCCAGCCGGGGGAACTCACCTGCGAACCGAGTGCGGAACTCAGTGTCCGCGAGTAGTTCGGGAGATAGATAGGTGATCGCGAGCGATCGGCGGGTCATCCGGTGGCGGGCGACCACTCGGCGACCTACCACGTCGTCACATACCTCCCGGGGATACACGACACCCGGAATGGACCACCCCACCATCCCCGATCCTCCCTGGTCGCCGTTACGGTGCCGCTCCGCACCCCTCACTCCCCGGAGCGACATCCGGCGTCTGACTACAGAGCGTTCCCCTAAAGAGGCTTGGAGGCAAGGACTGAGGACGACAAGGCACCACATTGGTGATGGAAAGTCGAGAAGCGATGCCCGTTGGTCGCCTAAAGATTACTCTGTGCAATGAAGAACACGGAGCGTAGTTGGGCGTACTAACCACCGTTAGCGGCGGGAGGACCTGCCAGCCTTACCGGACGGTCTGCTGTTCTTGCTCCCAGGGTGCCCGCGCCGCCGCCCCCCCGGTGCGGTTTTGCCGATCGCGGCAGGCACTCCTGCGGTGGTCAGTGCGTCCCCGGTCGAGGTGGTGATGTCGGCGGCCGTGGACGTGGTCTCACCCTCACGGTCTGGATTCGTGGCGGCTTTGCGGGCCAGCTTCTCCCGGCGCGCAGCAACCCGTTGCGCTTGCTGCTGGTACGCCGGCCTGCCCATAGTGAGGTCGACGACCAACGGCGTCGCCAGGAAGATCGAGGACATGGCCCCGGCTGTGATGCCCACCATCTGCACCAGAGCGAGATCCTTGAGTGTGCCCACACCTAACAGGCCCACGCCGACCACCAGCAAGCTGAGCACGGGCAGCACCGCGATCAAGGATGTGTTGATCGAACGCATCAGAGTCTGGTTGACCGCGAGGTTGGCGGCCTCAGCGTAGGTACGTCGAGTCAAGCCGAGCAGTCCGCGGGTGTTTTCTTGAACCTTGTCGAACACGACGACTGTGTCGTACAGCGAGAAGCCGAGGATCGTGAGCAGACCGATGACCGACGCCGGCGTCACCTCGAAACCGATCAACGAGTAGATCCCCGCAGTCACCAGCACGTCGTGTACCAGGGCTATCAGCGCTGCAAGCGCCATCCGGGGTTCGAAATACACCGCGAGGAACACGGTCACCAGACCGAGGAACACCACCAGCGCGATCAGCGCCTGACGGCTGATCTCGCCGCCCCAGGTTGCGCTCACCGCACTGTCACTGATCGCTTGTTCGTTGGGCCGCCCGTCTTTTCCGAGTGGGCGCAGCTGCTCGTACAGTGCCCTTTTCAGGACAAATGATGTCCGGGTGTCCAGCGCGGCGGAGCGGATCAGGATGCTCGCCGCGGAACCGGTGCCGACGGTCTGTACCGACTCCGGAGGCTGACCCACGGTGGCGGTGAAGACGCGTTCGGCCTGCTGGGTACTGATCGCGCCGGATACCCCTTGGGCCGGCAACTGTACCCGGGTACCGCCCTCGAAGTCGATGCCGAGGTTGAACCCGCGCACCAGCATCGACACGATGCAGACCGCGACCAGCAGTCCGGATATCGAGTACCACATCCGCCGCCGTCCGACGACGTCCAATGCTCCGGTCCCGCTGTAGAGGCGCCCTAGCGTGCTCGCCATCTCAGGTTCCCTTCCCTGCGGTGACCAGCTCCGACCGGCTTTCGGCTCCAGCTCGTTGGGCGGCTCCGAGGCCGGACAGTTCGGGTTGGGACAACAGCCGGGACTGCGACGCCATCGCGACCAACGGATGGGTGGCCAGGAAGACCACTACCAGGTCGAGCACCGTCGACATGCCGAGAGTGAAGGCGAAACCCTTCACCTGCCCCACCGCCAGAACGTAGAGCACCGCGGCAGCCAGGAAGCTCACCGCGTCTGCGGACAGGATGGTGCGGCGGGCCCTGACCCAGGCCCGGGGCACCGCGGAGCGGAAGGTCCGGCCGTCGCGCACCTCATCCTTCAGCCGCTCAAAGAAGATCACAAACGAGTCTGCGGTGATGCCGATCGCGACGATGAAGCCGGCGACACCGGCCAGGTCCAGGGTGAAGCCGATCCACCGCCCGAGCAATACCAACACGGCGTAGACGAGCAGGCCGGACAACGCCAACGACAAAATTGTCAGCACCCCGAGCGCCCGGTAATAGAACAGGCAGTAGACGAACACCACAACGAGCCCGAGCGCGCCAGCGAGCAGTCCCGCGCGCAACGACGCCAGGCCCAGGGTGGCTGACACCGTCTCGGACTCCGAGGGCTGGAAGGACAGCGGCAGCGAACCGTACTTGAGCACGTTGGCCAGGTTCTGAGCCTCAGCCTGGGTGAAGCTGCCGACGATGCTCGTCGCTTGGCCAGGCGGGATCGCCCCCTTGATCACTGGGGCCGACACAACCTCGGTATCCAGCACAAACGCCGCCTGCTTACCGACGTTGTTCGCGGTGTACTGGCCCCAGATGTCCTCGCCCTGGTGTTTGAACCTGAGGCTTACCTCGTAGCCGGTGCCGTTCTGATTCCCGGACGATGCAGTGGAGATCTGCTCACCGGATAAGAAGGCGGGCGCCAGTAGGTACTTGGCGTTGTGGTGCTGGTCGCAGGTGACCAGCGGCAGGTTCGGGTCGTCGTTGCCACGCAACGGGTTGGGAGTAGCACAGTTCAGTGCGGCCAGCGCCTGTTGTTGCACCGCCGGGTCCTGGCTCTGCAACCGCGCTCGGGCCTGCCGGATCTGCTCAGCCACCTGTGGGTCGGCGGAATCCGCCGGGGCCGTGCCGGCCAACGGCGGAGCGTTGGTGGAAGGTGCCGGCGTTGCAGCGGGCGGCGGCGGTGCGGGAGTCGGCGTCGGCTCACCCGACGGCGGCGGCTGCACCTGCTGCGGCGCAACGGGCTGCGGCGGGGTCGGTATCGATTCGGTCTTGGAAGCTGGTGGCTGCTGTGACGCTGGGGGTGCCTTTGGTGCGCTGGTGCCCGGATGCTGAGCACCTGGTACCGGCACGGGCCCCCCGGCTGGCTCCTCCGTGACCACCGTTCGGAAGTACAGCTTGGCGGTCTGCCCAAGGGTGCGGGCCTGATCTCCATTCTCACCCGGAACCGTAATGATCAAGTTGGTCCCGTCGAGGACCACCTCGGCACCGGTCACGCCGATACCGTTGACCCGCTGCTCGATGATCTGCCGGGCTTGGTCGAGGGACTCCTGTGACGGGGGCCGGCCATCGACCGTGCGGGCGGTCAACGTCACCCGCGTGCCGCCTTGCAGGTCGATGCCCAGCTTCGGTGTTGCACCCCCGCCGCTAGTGAAGAAGACCAGCGAGTAGAGGACGGCAACGATCCCAGCGAAGATCGCCAGGTTGCGCCACGGGCGGAAGCGCCCGGCCGGTGGTGCCACGGTGAGTGGTTCTCCTCGTCACGGCTCAGTGTCGGTCGTTCACAGTTCAGTGCGCCAGACGCCAGCACTCGCGACCGGCCGCAGTCCTCACTGTTCCAGCGCCCTGATCGACGCGAGCGCTGGGGATCGGATGCGGGAGCGTACCGCCCCGCACCAAGTCGGTCAGGAGCCGTCGACGTGAGCGCTGCCGTCGACGGGCGCTACCAGCGGCGCGCTGCCCGCGTCCGCTGTGGTGATCTTTTCGCGGATGGCGGCGCGCAACCACGTGGTACGGACTCCCGGAGCGATCTCCAAATCGATCGTGGTGTCTTCCGCGCTGTCTACGACGGTGGCGTGCAGACCGGAGGTGGTCACCACCCGATCGCCGTCGACCAGCGACTTCTGTAACCGCTGCGCGTCAGCTATCGCTCGCTTCTGCCGACGGGTGTTCAGGATCAGCAGCACAGCGAGCGCGGCGATGAGCAGCAGCGGTAGGAACTGGGCGTTCATGGTTCTCCGATCACCATCAGACTTGCCCTGCCGAGTGTGCCAGGTCGCGCTTCGGTCGGGTCTACAGCATCTCTGGATCCGTGCCGGCGATCCTTCAGGTGGCTTGTCGGCGGCCAGCATCCTGAACACGGCGCTACGCCGAATGTCGCAGCGCGTGCGGCCATCCGGTCCAACCAGCCCGTCTCTCGTCGCCTGCCGCGGACCTGTGGGCGCTGCGACCAAACCAGGTCTCTCAGGTTCCCAAGAGATACAGACCGATTCCCTAGGGTTCCGCCAGCAGTCCCCCGAACCACGGCGCCCAAGAAAGGACGGACGCGTGCCGTCGCACCGATACTCAAGGCCGCGATACAGACCCAGCGCACACGCCCTGGACACTCGCACGTTGGGTCCCCATACCCTGATATCCAATGGCGCTGCCGCTGCCAGTACGACGTTCGGGTTCGCGGGGGCACCGACAGCGACGATGGCCCGCCCTATGGCCCTCCCGGTACCTCAGACGAGCTCAGCGGTCCAGCGCGACGCCGGCTTCGCCAACACCATGTCGCGCCGCGTCGAAGCAGATGAGCGAGCCTTCGTCCTCCAGTATGTTCAGCCAGGACTGGTAGGCCTCATCGACGGAACGCTGTCGACGCTGGCGCCCATCTTCGCGGTGGCCTTGCTGTCGAGTTCGCACGCTGCCCTGCTGGTCGGGCTGGCCACCGCGCTCGGGGCCGGCATCAGCATGGGTCTGTCCGAAGCGCTCTCCGATAACGGCGGCCAGACCGGTCGAGGCTCATCCACCACCCGAGGCGCGATCACCGGTGTGATGACCACCGTGGGCGGGGTCTTTCACGCCCTACCATTTTTGATCTCCGACCGGACGACCGCTCTGGGGTGCGCGGCCGTCGTTGTCGCCATCGAGCTTGCTGTGATCGCGCTCATCCGCAAGCGCTACCTCGAAGTCTCGCTTCGCTGCTCCCTCATCCAAGTCGTTTTCGGCGGCGTTCTCATCGTCGGCGTCGGGTTATGGCTGGGCGGCCTTTAACACTCACTCGTCGAACAGCGTCGGGATGGGCTCTGCGAAAGCATCGGCGGGCGGATCCAGCTGTAAGTGTCGCCAGGCGGCTGCGGTGGCCACTCGACCGCGCGGAGTGCGGGCGAGCATGCCAGCCCGGACCAAGAAGGGCTCGCAGACCTCCTCAACGGTGGCCGGCTCCTCTCCGACTGCTACTGCGATGGTGGAGACCCCGACCGGTCCACCGCCGAAGGTGCGCACCAACGCTGTGAGCACGGCACGGTCCAGCCGGTCCAGCCCGAGCTGGTCGACGTCGTAGACGGCCAGCCCGGCGCGGGCCACGTCAAGGGTGATCGCACCATCGGCCCGGACCTCCGCGTAGTCCCGAACCCGACGCAGCAGGCGATTGGCGATCCGAGGTGTACCGCGGGAACGGGTGGCGATCTCAGTACCACCATCGGGGCGCAGGTCCACGCCGAGGATGCCGGCTGAGCGGCGCAACACCAGCTCAAGCTCGTGCGACTCGTAGAATTCCATGTGCGCGGTGAACCCGAAGCGGTCACGCAGTGGGCTCGTCAGTGCACCGGACCGGGTGGTGGCGCCGACCAGGGTGAACGGTGCGATCTCCAGCGGGATGGAGGTGGCCCCGGGTCCCTTTCCGACCATCACGTCGACCCGGAAGTCCTCCATCGCGAGGTAGAGCATCTCCTCGGCAGGTCGAGCCACCCGGTGGATCTCGTCGATGAACAGCACGTCGCCCTCGACGAGGTTGGACAAGATCGCGGCGAGGTCCCCGGCGCGCTCCAGCGCCGGTCCGGAGGTAACCCGGATCGCCGCGCCCAGCTCCGCGGCAATGATCATTGCGAGGCTCGTCTTGCCCAACCCCGGCGGTCCTGATAGCAGCACGTGGTCCGGTGCGGCGCCACGCCGCCGCGCGCCCTCCAGAACCAACTCCAGTTGCTCTCGCACCCGAGCCTGCCCGATGAAATCCATCAACCGGCGCGGCCGCAGGGTGGTTTCCACCTCGACGTCAGCCGGGTCCGCCACTGCCGACACCGGCCGTGGAGCGGTCACCGGTTTCGTCCCAACCGGGTCAGTACGCTGCGCAGCACCTCGGAGGTGTCCGCGGGCTCGGGGTCGGCTTCGGCCAACACCGCATCCACGGCCAGCTCAGCCTGCCGGGCCGCGAACCCGAGCCCGACCAGTGCCTCCGTCACCTGGGTCCGCACCGCGCCCCCGCCGCGAGTGGCGGACCCCGATGCAGCGGGTGCTAGCACGCCCACCCTGTCTCGCAGCTCCACCACCAGCCGCTCTGCACCTTTGCGTCCGATGCCGGGCACCCGGGTGAGCACAGCGAGATCGCCCTCCGCGAGCGCCGTGCGCAGCGTGTCCGGATCGAGGACGGCGAGCATCGCCAGCGCCAACCGTGGTCCCACCCCGGAGACGGTCTGCAGCAGCACGAACAATTCCCGTGCCGCCGCATCGACGAAGCCATACAACGTCAGCGAGTCCTCGCGCACCACCAGTGACGTGTCGAGCCGGGTCTGTTCGCCGCGGCGCAAGGTAGCCAGGGTGGCGGGAACCGCATGCACCGCCAAGCCAACACCGCCGCCAACCTCGACCACGGCATGGTCCAACTCGACCGAGAGCACCTCCCCTCGTACCGAGGAGATCACCGCGCCGCTCCCGCCTGGCGGGCCGCGGCGGCTAGCTTCGCCCGGTGGACTTGGGCCAGCCGCGCCGACTCGACTCGCGCCTGCGCGAGCCGTTGTGTCATCGGCGCGCGCCACAGGTGGCAGACCGCCAGCGCCAGGGCGTCCGCGGCGTCTGCCGGGCGCGGCTTGGCCGACAGCCCGAGCAAGCGGGTGATCATGGTCGTGACCTGTTCCTTACCGGCCCGACCGGATCCGGTGACGGCGGCTTTGACCTCGCTGGGGGTGTGGAAGGCGACCGTCAGCCCCCGGCGAGCTGCGACCAACGCCACCACTCCACCGACTTGTGCGGTACCCATCGCGGTGCGCACGTTGCGCTGGCTGAACACCCGCTCCACCGCGACGACATCGGGACGGTACTCAGCCAGCCAGCGCTCCACGACATCGGCCACCGCGAGCAACCGCGCGCTGAGGTCCATCTCCGGTGAGGTACGCACGACGTCGACGGCCACGCAGCTCACCGCCCGCCCGACCCCACCGTCGACCACCCCAAGCCCACAGCGAGTAAGCCCCGGATCCACACCCAGAACCCGCACGCGCCCTCCCCACCCCGAACGAACACCCGTTCGAACCCTAGCCGCAGGTCGCCGCGCCGCGTTTGCGACACACCGGGGATCGTCCGATCTCCCGCATTCAGCGGAGATACCGTCAGCCCACCTCGGCGAGAACATCGTCGGGCACGTCGAAGTTGGCATAGACGTTCTGGACGTCGTCGCTGTCCTCTAGCGCGTCGATCAGCTTGAATACCTTGCGGGCGGTCTCGGCGTCCAGCACGGTGCTCGCCGAGGGCAGGAAGCTCGCGTCGGCTGAGTCGTAGTCGATGCCGGCGTGCTGCAACGCGGTGCGTACCGCGATGAGGTCGGTCGCTTCGGACACGACCTCGAAAGAGTCGCCCAGGTCATTGACCTCCTCGGCACCGGCATCGAGCACCGCGGCCAGCACGTCGTCCTCGGAGACACCCTTTTGCTGAGGGACGATCACGACGCCTTTCCGGCTGAACAGAAATGACACTGACCCAGGATCGGCCATCGTGCCGCCGTTGCGCGTCATCGCAATGCGGACCTCCGAGGCGGCCCGGTTGCGGTTGTCGGTGAGGCACTCGATGAGTAGTGCCACCCCGCCGGGCCCGTATCCCTCATACATGATCGTTTGGTAGTCAGCACCGCCCGCGTCGGCCCCAGAGCCGCGCTTGACGGCCCGGTCGATGTTGTCGGTGGGCACCGAGGTCCTGCGGGCCTTCTGGATCGCGTCGAACAGCGTCGGGTTGCCGTCCGGGTCACCACCACCGGTGCGCGCCGCCACCTCGATATTTTTGATCAATTTAGCGAAGAGCTTGCCCCGCTTGGCGTCGACCACGGCTTTCTTGTGCTTGGTGGTCGCCCATTTTGAATGGCCGCTCATACCTGCCCATGCTCCTCTTGCTCGCGGGCCAGTCGCACCTGCATGCCCTTCGCCGTTACGCGCACTCCACCGGACTTGTGACCATCTCGCAGAAGAGCCGGTGCACCCGCCGGTCGCCGGTCAGCTCGGGATGAAACGCGGTGGCCAGCACGGACCCCTGCCGAATCGCCACGATCCTACCGGCGGCATCACCGGCCACTGCCACCTCGGGCACCCTGGCCAGCACCTCAACGCCGGAACCCACTTGCTCCACCCACGGGGCGCGGATGAACACCGCCCGCACAGGGTCACCCGGCACCCCGGCGAAGTCGAGATCAGCCTCGAAGGAGTCAACCTGTCGACCGAAAGCGTTACGGCGCACCACCGCGTCGAGCACCGCGAGTTGGCGCTGGTCAGACCTACCGTCAAGGACGTCGCGGCACAGCAGGATCATCCCCGCGCACGCGCCGTAGGCCGGCATCCCCTCGGCGAGCCGGCTACGCAGCGGCTCCATCAGATCAACGGCGGCCAGTAGCCGGCTCATCGTGGTGGACTCGCCGCCAGGCAAGATCAGTGCGTCCACCTGGGTGAGCTCGGCGGGGCGGCGCACCACCGTGCTGCGCAATCCGCAGTCGGCCACCGCACGCCGATGCTCCCGCACATCGCCCTGCAGCCCCAGCACGCCCACGATCGGGCCCTTCCCGGTCACATCCACCAGGGTAGGCCGTCATTCGTGGGCTGCTCGCTCGCAGCACTGAGCGCCGCGAGTTCGACAGGGAGGTTGTTCGATCTCGCGCGGGCAACCACGGTGCCGAACTCGGCGCGCTGGGAGCGCAGCGGGATCGCGGTGACGAACCGCTGTCACGAGGGTTGGAGGAACCAGGGGCTGGTGTAGGCGATCGCGTGATTGTTGGCGGGGTGGTCGAGCGGGGCTTGGGCGTTGTCGGGGGTATCTGGGTCGGCTAGGCGAAGCACCGTCCAGTGGCCGTCCTCGATGGTCATCGGCACCGTGAAGCGGGCGACGTCACCACAGCGAATCTCGACGACGTCGGCCACTGCGGGCAGCGGCGTGTCCGGGCGCAGCACCTGTAGCTGAAGCGGGCGGCCGATCCAGGACGGCCCGCCGTCGACGTCGACGATGAACTCAACGGAACCCTGACGGTGCCGCAGCACCGAGCCCATGCGCATCCCACCGGCGGTGGCGTCCACCCGCAGTCCGGCGACCCGGGTGGCGAAGAACCGGCGGGCTCGCAATGCTTCAGCGACCCCAGCCCGGCTGTGCTCGATCACCCACAGTCCGCCGCGTCCGGTGCCGGGCTGCAAACCCCAGTTGTCGGTGTGCTCGTCGCTGACACCAAGCAGCCCGGTGCGCCAGCCGGCATTGAGACAGGCCACCAAGGGGGAGGTACCACCGGCCGCGACGCCCTTGAAAAGGTAGTCGTCGCCGCGGTTGAACATCTCCAGGCTGACCAGCTGCTCGGTAGCGGCGGCCGAATAGCGGAAGCCGGCGAATCGGCCGTCTTCTCGACCCGGGTGGTTGAAGCCGGCAAGCCCGGTGGCGCCGCGAACGCCGTCGCGTCGGCCATCCTGGGTCAACCAGGCGTACAGCTCGTCCATCCCTGGATGGGTCGCGACGTCGGTGAAGTCATCGGTGAACCAGGCGTTGACGTGTCCCACTCTCGGATGCGACCACTCGAAGCCGCGAATCGCGGTGAACTCGCCAGGTCGGTCATGGGCATCGGCGAGCTCCCCGGTGCGCCGCCAGCCCGCCCGGTCCAACCCGATCCAGGGTGTGCCGCCCAGACCGGTGCCCTCCACCGCCGCGCCACGGATCGCGTGATCGGTGAGCGCCGCGACGTCCAGGCCGGCATCGCGCATCGAGGGGAACGCCGCGGCCGGGTCGCCGGCACCGTCGGAGAGCAGTGTGTGATTGTGCAGGTCGGCATGCACCAGCAGGGTCCCGCGGGTGATCCGGGACAGCCGAGCGGCCCCACCCTCGGGCCCCGGGGTGCGCAACCACTCCCCTGCGGTGGCCGACAGCAGCAGCGCCTCGGCGTCGGCCCCGCCGTTGCCGGTGGTCACCAGCCGCGCTGGGCCAGCCGCTGCCCGTCCGGCAGATCGTTGAGGTTGATCCCCACCATCGGTTCGCCCAACCCTCGGGACACCTTCGCCACCATCTCGGGATCGTCGTGGAACGTGGTCGCCTTGACGATCGCTTCGGCTCGCTTAGCCGGGTCGCCCGACTTGAAGATACCTGAGCCGACGAACAGGCCCTCGGCGCCGAGCTGCATCATCATCGCCGCGTCGGCGGGGGTGGCGATACCACCGGCGGTGAACAACACCACCGGCAGGGAGCCGGCCGCTGCAACCTCGCGGACCAGCTCCAGCGGAGCGGCTAGCTCCTTGGCCGCGGCAGGCACCTCCTCAGGGGGCATCGCGGCCAGTGAGCGGATCGCGGCGCGGATCGAGCGCATGTGCCGGGTCGCCTCGACAACATTTCCGGTCCCGGCTTCGCCCTTGGACCGGATCATGGCGGCACCTTCGGAAATCCGGCGCAGTGCCTCACCGAGATTGGTGGCGCCACACACGAAAGGCACTGTGAAGGCGAACGTGTCGATGTGGTGCGCCTCATCGGCCGGGGTCAGCACCTCCGACTCGTCTATGGAGTCCACGCCGATCGCCTGCAGCACCTGCGCCTCGACGAAGTGGCCGATGCGGGCCTTGGCCATCACCGGGATGGATACCGCATCCATGATCTTTGCGATCATGTCTGGATCACTCATCCGGGCCACGCCGCCCTGCGCGCGGATATCGGCGGGAACACGCTCCAGCGCCATGACGGCCACCGCGCCGGCGTCCTCGGCGATCCTGGCCTGCTCCGGCGTGACCACGTCCATGATCACACCGCCCTTCAGCATCTCGGCCATCCCGCGCTTGACCCGTGCGGTGCCGAGCTGGCGCTCGATACTGCTGTTCTCGACCGACACAGTGTTCTCGGCGGACACAGTGTTCTCAGCGGACACAGTGGTTCGCTCCCTCAAGCAGCGGATTAGAAAATGCAGGACCCGATCGTACGTCGAGTGGCTGATGACGTCGCGGATGAGAGCCGCTCAGGGGTTGCCCCGGCCGTCACACCGGTGTGAGATCGACCACAGGGTCCGCACAGCTGAGGGTGGGGTTCCATGGGCACAAAGGGCAACGCTGAACGTGCTGATTCGGCTGTGGCGGTGCTGGACCCGTCTCGGATCCGCAATGTGGCCCTGGTCGGGCCCTCCGGGGCGGGCAAGACGACATTGGCGGAGGCGTTGCTGGCGGCCACTGGCGCGATCAGCCGCGCGGGCACTATCGCGGACGGCACCACAGTGTGTGACCACGATCCGGCCGCGGTACGTCAGCAACGGTCCGTGACGCTGGCCATCGCGCCACTGCAACACGCCGATATCAAGATCAACTTGGTGGATACTCCCGGCTATGCCGACTTCGTGGGCGAGCTGCGGGCCGGGCTGCGGGCGGCGGATGCAGCGCTGTTCGTGATCTCGGCCGGGGATGGGGTCGACGCTGCCACTGTCGCCCTGTGGCAGGAGTGCGCCGAAGTCGGGATGCCTCGGATGGTGGTGGTGAGCCGGCTGGACCACCCGCGGGCCGACCTCGACGGCGTGACCGCCGCCTGCCGGGCCGCCTTCGGTGGCGGGGTGCTGCCGCTGTACTTGGCGGTGAGCGACGGAGCGGGCGTGGTGACCGGTCTGGTGGGTCTGCTGTCGCAGCGATTGTTCGACTACCGCGACGGATATCCGCCAGCTGAGGGAGAGCCAAGCGCCGCGGACCCCGACGAGGTCGGTGTAGCGCGCAACGAGCTCATCGAGGGGATCATCGCCGAGAGCGAGGACGAGTCTCTGATGGACCGCTACCTCGACGGTGCGGATCTCGACGTAGACGCGCTGATCGAGGACTTGGAGACCGCGGTCAACCGGGGCTCGTTCCACCCCGTGATTCCAGCCTGCGCCAGCAGCGGGCTGGGACTCGCCGAGCTCCTCGAGGTGCTGACCGGCGCCTTTCCCTCCCCCGATAAGAACGCTGCTCCCCCGGTGACTCGTCCCGATGGATCGGCTCACCCCATGGTGGCCGTCGACCCTGCCGCACCGCTTGTCGCGGAGGTGGTTCGCACCACGGTGGACCCTTACCAGGGCCGGGTATCGCTGGTGCGGGTGTTCTCGGGCACGTTGCTTCCGGATTGTCCGGTGCATGTTTCCGGGCACGGGCTGGCCGACCGTGGGCATGCCGACCATGACGTCGACGAGCGGGTGGCCCACGTCTATACCCCGCTGGGCGGCACACTGAGCGAAGTACCGCACTGTGTGGCCGGTGATCTCTGCGCGGTTACCAAGGTGATCTCTGCCGAGACCGGGGACACGCTGTCCTCGCCCAACGATCCCTTACTGGTGGCGCCATGGACGATGCCGGAGCCGTTGCTGCCGGTGGCGGTAGTGGGCCGCAGTCGCAGTGATGAGGATGCGTTGGCCCGGGGGCTGGGCCGGTTGGTGGCTGCGGATCCGACACTACGGCTGGAACGAAACGCGGAGACTCACCAGATGGTGCTGTGGTGCACCGGCGAGGCGCATGCTGACGTCGTGCTGTCCCGGCTACGCGCCGCAGGCGCCGACGTGGACATCGAGCCGGTCGCGGTGCCGCTTCGGGAGACCTTCGCCGGCTTGTCCAAAGGACATGGGCGGCACGTCAAGCAGTCCGGCGGCCACGGCCAGTACGCGGTATGCGACGTCGACGTGGAGCCGCTGCCGTGTGGGGCCGGGTTCGAGTTCGTGGACAAGGTGGTCGGTGGCGCCGTCCCGCACCAGTTCATCCCCAGCGTGGAGAAGGGCGTCCGGGCGCAGATGGAACGTGGGCTGGGCAACAGTGGATTCCCGCTGGTAGATCTTCGGGTCACGCTCGTCGACGGCAAGGCGCACAGCGTGGACTCCTCCGACGCGGCCTTTCAGATGGCTGGCTCATTGGCACTCAAAGACGCCGCGGAGAAGGGCACCGTGGTCACGCTGGAGCCACTGGACGACGTGGAGGTTCGGATGCCCGACGACCACCTGGGCACCGTGCTGGGCGATCTGTCCAGCAGGCGCGCTCGGGTGCTGGGCACCGAGGCCGACCAAGCCGGCCGGATGCTGGTCCGTGCCGAGGTGCCAGCAGCCGAGTTGCTTCGCTACGCCGTCGACCTGCGCGGGCTGACGTCGGGGACGGCCGTGTTCACCCGATGTTTCTCCCGCTACGCCCCGGCGCCGTCGAGCTCGAGTCCGTAACTGGGCAGCGCCGGTTCGACGATCTCGAAATAGCGCGGCAGCGGGGCGGTACCGGCCAGCCGCAGCCAGCGCACCATGCGGTGCGAGCGCAACGCCAGGGTGTCGCGGACCGCGTCGTTATAGACCCGGCGAGCGATCACCGCCCGCTGCTCCGCGTCGGCCAGCCGATCCGCACAGGCGGATTCGAGACCGCGACGGTCCAGTACGGCGAGCACCCGACCCATCTCGTTCTCGACATCCTCGCGCAACCCCGCCCCGGCCCGGTGGGCGCAGCGCCCGGCCGTCCGCATGTCCGGATCCAACCCGGTCAGCAGGGCCGCGTCGGCGGCACGACGCAGCGCTGCACTGCCCTGCACTCCCAACGACGCACGCGCTCGGCTACCCAACGCGGCGTCCAGAGCCGCCCAGGCCGCGTCAGTCCGCACATGCAGCCGGTCCAACCGGGTGGCCGCCCGCATCGCGCCCACCGCGGCTACCAGCACCGCGGCGGTCACCACCCGGGTGACTCGCATCGCGTGACCCTAGCCATGCCGGTACCGGCTCAGTCCGGCGCCCGGTCCGGAAGGGAGCCGGCGCGGATCGGCGGCCACCGCTGTCTCGTAGACTTGCAGCACCCGGTGCGCCACCACCGGCCAGTCCCACATCGCCGCCCGCCGGCGGCCGGCAGCAGCCAGCGCGGTGCGCCTTTCGGGATCATCGAGCAGATCGTCGAGCGCGCTGGCCAGCGCGGCCGGTGATCCGGCCGGGACCAACACGCCAGCTTGCCCACCATCGAGCACAAGGTGGAAGGCAGCGAGGTCGCTGGCCACCACGGGGATTCCGGCGGCCATCGCCTCGCTGAGCACGATGCCGAAGCTCTCCCCACCGATGGCGGGCACGCACAGTATGTCCACGCTGGCGAGCACCGCAGCCTTTCCTTCGTCGCCCAACGCTGGCAGCACCTGGATCCGAGGTGCCAGCGCCGGCCCGGCAGCGCGGAGCAGTTCTGCGGCGTCCCCTCGGCCGACCACGAGCAGGCGCAAGTCCGGCCGCGTCCGGACCAACTCGCGCAGCGCCGCCAGCAACACCGTCATGCCCTTGCGCGTCTCGCCGAAGCGGCCCACGAAGCCTATCGTGCCGCCGATCCGCGGGTAGCCGGACAGCGGTTGGGCTCTGGCGAAATGCGGCACGTCGACCCCGTTCGGGATCTCCACGGCGTCCCCACCGAGGTACTCCACCTGCACCCGCCGGGCCAGCGGGGAGACGGCGATCCGGGCCGTGATCTTCTCCATCGTGGGCTGCAGCAGACCGTGCGCCGCCGCCAGCGCCCAGGATCGTCCGGTGGCGAAGTGAAAGGTCGCCACGACGGGCCGGTCGGCAAGTGCCAGGGCAATCAACGACAGGCTCGGCGCGGTGGGCTCGTGTAGGTGTAGCACGTCGAAATCGTGGTCGTTGAGCCAACGCCGGGTTCGGTTGAGCGCGACCGGGCCGAATGCCAGCCGGGCGATGGATCCGTTGTAGGGGACCCCTACGCCGCGACCTGCGGAAGTGACGAACTCGGGCAACACACTGCCTGCCGTGGCCGGGGCCAGCACCTCCACCTGGTGGCCGAGACCGCGCAGACCCGTGGCCAACCCCAGCACGTGCGCCTGCACGCCGCCCGGTACGGCGATGGAATACGGGCAGACCATCCCGATCCGCAACAAGGCCCCTATCCCACGTCACGCAGCGGTGTGGCGCACAGATCGTCAATCCACAACGGCTGCAGCATGTGCCAATCCTGCGGGTGCGCCGCGATGTCAGTGGCGAAGCAGTCCGCCACGGTCTGGGTGGCCTGCCTCACAGCCGATCGATCCGGCACGGGCACCGGTGGGTGGAAACGAATTCCCCAACCGTGGGCGGTGAACCAGCAGCCGACGACCAACAACGTGGCTCCGGTAGCCGCGGCCAGCCGAGCTGGGCCCAACGGCATCCGGGCGGTGGCACCGAAAAACTCCACGGCCATCCCGGCGCCAGTGAGGTCCCGGTCGGCGAGCAGGCACACCACTCCGCCGGCCCGCAGCCGGTGCAACAGCCGGCGGGTCGGAGTCTCGTCCCCGGTCAGCGGAACGATGTCGAATCCCAGCGAGCCACGATAAGCCACAAAGCGGTGGTAGAGCGCCTCGGGCGTCAAGCGCTCGACAACGGTGCTGAATGCTCCGTGCCGCCCGACGAACCACAACCCGGCCATATCCCAATTGCCGCTATGCGGCAGTGCTACCACCACCCCTCGGCCCCTGGCCAGCGCGTCGTTGAGGTGCTCGACCCCCTGCATCGTGCTGTCCAGCCGCTCGACCAACGCGGCATGGTCGGCCCATGGCAGCGTGAAGACCTCCTGCCAGTACCGGCCGTAGGAGCGCAGCCCGTCGCGGACCAACACGTCGAGCTCCGCCGCGGTGGCATGGGGAACCACTCGGGCCAGGTTTCGGCGTAGCTGGCAGGCTCCGGGGCCCTTGCGATGCGCGGCTAGGTCGGCACCGGCTCGGAACGCCCGGACGGCCATGCCCCCGGGTGCGAAGCGCAGCAACCGCCATCCGGCCGCGTACCCGAGGCCAGCGAGCCTGCTCATTTAGCCTCGCGCTCCGAGGCGCTGCGCCGTACAGAGACCATCCGTTGACTCACCGTCACCAGTTGCAGCCCCGCCAGTAACCACAACGCGACCTCAAGCGCGTAGGGCACGCCGAGGCCGGTCAAGCCGGCTCCCACCAGGGTGATGATGTAGCGCTCCGCGCGTTCGGCCATCCCGCCATCCCCGGACAGGCCGCTGGCTGCGGCCCGGGCCTTGATGTAGGAGATGACCTGAGCACTCACCAGGCACAACAGCGCTGCCGCGGCCAGCAGTCGGTCATTGGCGACTACGAAGCACCACCAGGTCAGCCCGGCGAACAGCGCACCGTCGGCGATTCGATCGCAGGTGGCGTCCAGCACGGTTCCCCACGGAGTGCCGGATCCGCGAGCCCTGGCGACCGCCCCGTCGAGCACGTCTAGCAGCACAAACACCGTCACCGCAATGGTCCCGGCCACGAGCTGACCACGGGGGAAGAACCACAGCGACGAGGCCACCGTCCCGGCCGTGCCGGTGAGCGTGATGGCGTCCGGCCCGATCCCTACGCGGACCAGCCAGCCACCCACCGGATCCACGAACCGGGAGATCGACGCGCGGGCGAAGATGTTGAGCATCGCGGAGCTATCCGGGAACAGGCAAGGTATGACGGGGATCGGGGCACGTCACCGGTCCTAGCAGCAGGAGCATGCTCGCGTTCAGGACAGCTCTTCCCATGCGTTGACCAGCAGCGTGTGGGTCTCGGTCAGCAGTTGCGGCAACACCTTCGTCCCGGCGACGACCGGCATGAAGTTCGCGTCGCCGCCCCACCGGGGCACCACGTGCTGGTGCAGGTGCGCAGCGATGCCAGCGCCACCGACAGAGCCCTGATTGATCCCGATGTTGAAGCCGTGCGGGGCGGCCGCGCGCCGGCACGCGAGCATCGCCCGCTGGGTGAAGGTGGCCAGTTCGGTGGCCTCCTGGATAGTCAGGTCAGGGTAATCGGCGACGTGCCGGTAGGGCACCACCATCAGGTGACCGGGGTTGTAAGGATAGAGGTTGAGCACCGCATACACCGTTGCACCCCGGGCAATGATCAGACCTTCCGCGTCGGCCATTTCGCTGATCCGGCAGAACGGGCACTGTGCTGCGCCGGCCTCAGGTCCGGACTCGCCCTCTCTTTTGATATAGGCCATCCGGTGTGGGGTCCACAGCCGCTGCAGCGCATCCGGTGCTCCAACCCCATCCTGAGCCTCGGCGGTCATCATGCCGCCACCGCGGTCACGGCTGTCCTATCGGCAGCTCTGCGGCGGTCGGCGAGCGGTTCTCGCGTCGTGCCACCCACCCGGTGATGGCCCCGACCGCGTCTTCGACTCCGACACCGTTGATCTGGGTGCCGTCGCGGAACCGGAAGGACACCGCGCCGGCCTCGACGTCCTTGCCCCCGGCGAGCAGCAGGAAAGGCACCTTCTGCGTGGTATGAGTCCGGATCTTCTTCTGCATCCGCTCGTCGGAGGCGTCCACCTCCACCCGAATCCCCCGAGTCCGCAACGCCTTGGCGACCTGCTGCAGGTGCTCGACGTGCTCGTCGGCGATAGGGATCCCGACCACCTGCACCGGCGCCAACCAGGCCGGGAATGCGCCCGCGTAGTGCTCGGTGAGCACACCGAAGAACCGTTCGATCGACCCGAACAGCGCTCGGTGGATCATCACTGGCCGCTGCCGGGATCCGTCAGCCTCGGTGTAGGTCATGTCGAAACGCTCCGGCAGCATCATGTCCACCTGGATGGTCGACAGCTGCCAGCTACGGCCGATCGCGTCGCGTGCCTGCACCGAAATC
>JBBPZY010000217.1:0-4716 GCA_038276315.1 Mycobacteriales bacterium | reverse complement strand
TCCCGTTCTTGGGCGCACAAAGGCTCGGCCCCACTCATCCATCATCCCCCCAGAAGATCCCCGGAAAGGCGGTACCTTAGCAGAAGCAAAATCTGCTAAGATAATGGTCTGTCGCTACGACCGTTTGAGCCCAAGTGGTGTTCATGGCTTCGGCGCCTCGGGTGATCACCGGCTTGAGCTGGTGCCGGTAGACCTCCTCGGTTACCGCTGTGCTGGCGTGCCCGACGAGATCAGCGATGGTTTCGAGGGGAACGCCGTTGTCGCTCATCAGGGATACGAACGAGTGGCGCAGCTCCCGTGGCGTCCAGTTCTCGCCGAGACCGGCCTTCTTGGTGATCGCTTTGAAGGCCCGGCGAACGTGGGATGCGTCCAGCGGTGTCCCCGCCTGGCTGGCGAAGACGAGGCCGTGATCCCGCCAGCGCTTGCCCGTCGCCAGCCGCTGCCTCGCCTGCCGTACGTGGTGGGTGCGGAGCGCCTCAGCGGCCTGCGTGGGCAGTTCCAGTGTCCGGCGTGACTTCTCGGTCTTGGTGTCACCGTTGGCACGCACCGAGCGCCAGACGTAGATCGCGAACCGCTGGTGATCGAACCCGGCTTCGGTGACCGGTACCCATGCCGCGCCATCCGCTACCCAGGCGACCACGTGGGACCAGCGCAGCGCGCGGGCCTCTTCGGTGCGGATGCCAGTGAGCAGGCTCACCACGACGTAGGCATAAAGCCGCGTCGCCTGGGCGTGCTCGAGCAAGGCCGTAGCCTGTTCCAGCGTCATGGCCTTGCTGGGCCGTCCCTGCTTCCCTTTGGGTGTCGTCACGAGTGCAGCGACGTTGCGCAGCACCTTGTCTCGCGCCTGCGCCTGCCGGGTGGCCCGCTTGAGGATCGCGTGGACCCCTTGCAGGCTCCTCGTCGCGAGCGTGCCGGTCAGCCCATCCAGCCACTCGTCCACCTGGTCGGCGGTCAGTTCCTTGAGCTTGATCGCGCCGATGAGCGGTATCACGTGCCCTTCGGCGAGGATGCGGTTGACCGCGATGGTGTGCGCGTCGCGGTCCTTGAGCCCCCTGGCGAGCCAGTCGCGGACCGCGTCCCCCACGGTGTAGGAGCCACTGGCATCGATGCCAGTCGCGAGGGCGTCAACGGCCTTCCTCAGCTTGTCCGTGACGGCCGTTTTGGTCCTGCCCCTGCGCTTGATGCGCTTGCGGTTGCCCCTGCCATCGAAGCCGAGGCTGATCGCCCCGATGTACCCGTTGTCCTCCGGGTAGATGGTGGCCTGGTACTTGCCGATCAACAGCGTGGACATCGAACCTCCGTTCCTGCCAGGTGATGGGTTGGGCCTGGCGTGCCCTGGCCCGCGTTCGAGGCGTACCACCTGGATCGTGGTGGCCAGGGCTGGCGCTGCGTTGTGTCAGTCGCCGTCGGGGTCGTACTGGTGGCGCTCGATGTACTCATCGATGGCCTTCCTGATCACGTAGGAGAGGTCACGATCCTGTCGCCGTGCGATCTCTTCGAGCTTGTCTCGGCGGTCCGTGTCGAGGCGCAGGCTGTAGGTCTGGGTTGGTGGCATGGGGCTCCATCCTGGTTCGGACGTCGGCGCCGTCCCGCCAGTATGCAACACATCGCAATGCGGTGCAATACACTATGTTCTGTCCTCCAGGGTGGCGACGAACTGGGCCAGGTGCTGGCTGGTGATCCGGCGCAGCTTGCCGATCTTGATGCTGCGGAGCTGGCCGGTGCGGAGCAGGTAGTAGATCTTGTCCCGGCCGATGTGGAGCATCTTGGCGACTTGCTCGACTGTGTATGCCTGAAAGTGATCACCTTCTCGAGGAGTGGGCTGGTCGTAGGGTGGCTCGTCTGATAGCTGGGCTGCCTCCTTGAGGTTGTGCGGGATCGGTTGCGGCTGGCTCATCGGACTGGTGATACCTCCGTTCCGTTGGGGTCGGGTGGACGGGTGCTAGGTCGATAGTGCGCTGGTCAGCGGCCTAGCAGGGCCGCTAGACCTAGCGGGGTGGGCGCTAGGTCTAGCGGGGCGCTAGCGAGTGTGCGGTGGTCGGTCGAGGATGTGGGCGAGTGCTTCGAGCACGGCGTCGCGGGTGATGCCGCGCCGGTTGGCGCCCTGGCCCTCGGGCGTCTGACCCCACACCTGGCCGGTGATCACGCCGTAGGGCTTGAGGCAGGTGGCCAGATCGGTCGGCGTCCACCCGTCATAGGCGTTCGGGTTGGCCTCGGCGAGCCGGACGATGACGGTCTCGGACCACAGTCGGGCTTCGTCGCCGGTGAACACGGTCAGTACGTCGTCGAGCAACCGGGGTGCGGGATGTTCGACGATGTACTCGGCGCCGTCGGCGACCCCGGACAGGGTGCCGGCGGTGATGCGTAGTTCCCGGCCGCGCTCGCAGATTTTCTGCAGGGTGGGCAGGTCCATTAGGTCGGTGCGGATGATCTGCCCACCGGACTCGGCTAGTGCGCCGTCGTCGGAGCCGAGCAAAATGCCCACGCCCTTGTGCGCGCGCAGTAGTTTGGATGCGTCCAGGTCGGGGTAGGCGCCGGCGCCGAGGATGGTGTCCGAGGACTGCCAGTTCATCACCTTCATCGCGAACCGGATGCCGAGCTGACCGCGCAGGCTGTCCGGCATCACCCTCGAGTCCGGCTTCTGCGTGGCGAGCACGAGCATGATCCCAACGGCCGGCCCGACCTTCACCAGGTCCGTGAGCAGCTCCAGGATCGTCTTGCCGTGCTCGGGGTGCTCCAGGTAGCGCTGGACCTCGTCGATACAGACCAGCCGCAGCGGCATCCCCAGGCGCTTGCTGCGCGCGATGGCCGGGGTGAGCTTGCCTTCTGGGCACAGGTCGTTGGGCAGTTCGCGCAGCCGCTCGTAGCGGTCGTTCATGTCGTCGACCAGCTCGCGCAGCACGTGGGTCAGGTGCTCGACCACGGCCGCGCGGGCGCCGGTGCCGTAGCGGTGCGCGACTAGCTCGAAGGGCTGCCAGTCCTTGCCTCCCTTGCCGTCGAAGATGAACAACTGCACCCACGGATCGAGCGCGGCGGCCGCGGCCGGGAGCCGGGCGGCGAAGGTCTTGCCCATCCGGGGGATGGCGCCGACCAGCAGCGAAGACCAGACCATGACCAGTTGCACCGCGCGCCTGCGGGCGTCCTGGCCGAACCGGAAGCCCTGCCAGAAGTCGACTGATTCGGCCTTGGCCAGCGCGGTGACGGGTGGCTTCTGGGCGAACACGTCGACGTCGGCCACCCACAGCGCGACCCGCCGGGCGGACCCGCCTTCGCCGCGGATGCGGTCCAGGAAGACCTGGACCTCGTCGATGTCCAGCGCGGCGGCGATGTCCTGGTGCTTTTTCAGCGCGTCTGCGGCCTTCTTGCCGTACGGCAGGTCGACCAGGGCGAGCCAGCCGTCCCCGTCGCGGCAGATCGGCCGCGGGAAGGTAATCGGGTTGTCGTCTTTGCACAGCCCGGCCGCCTGGAACGCGCGCATCACAAGGTCGGGGGTGAGCTTGCGGGCGCGCGGCACGACGACAGCCGGGTCCAAGAATGGCCGGTCCTCCCGCCGCCCGTGCCACCCAGCGAGCGCCACCGCCAGGGCGAGGACTGGCCACGGAGAGCGGGGCCAGAGCACGGCTGCGATGGTCAGGGCGGAGGCGGTGCAGGCGGTCAGGCTGGCCACCGTGGTCAACCGGAGGCGGACCCGGTTGTTGCGCTGCCGCGACAGCGACATATAGCCGGTGACATCGCCGCGCTCGATCGCGTACAACCGCAGCGGCCGGCCCTCAGCATCGCTCACCCACCGAAACAATGCGACGATCGCGCGTCCGACGCCGCGCGGCGCGTATAACACGGTGCGCGCCAAGTACTTCGGGACGCGAACCGTGTGGAAGGCGGCGGTGTGCCACATATAGGCAGCCAGCCAGCGCCCGAACGCCCTGCGCTGTCCGGAGTCGCGGACCCACACGGGCAGGATCGGGCGCCGGTCGAATGGGCGCGGCGGCAGATCAACGGTGCCGACCGTGGTATCCAGAACGGTTGCCTGGGGTGCCTCGGACCTCGGGTGCTGGTCTCCGACAGCTACCGGGTATGGATCGGACTCGATCAACTCGACGTCGTGGTTCTGGTTCATCGGTCCTCCTCTTCCTCGGTCGGGTCGGCATCGAGCTCGGGGTCTGGGAGTGGCTCGGTGGGCAGCTCGGTGGCGGGCCGGTCGTTCGGTGGTAGTTCATGCCGCGCGCCGAGTTCGTCGACCAGGTAGAACAGCGGGTCTGCTTCTCCGTCTCGGGCGGCGGCAATGGTGGCGCGAGCGGCGGCGAGCAGGTTCGCGTGTGTCATGCGGACGAGCGCCAGCAGGGATCGGATGCGGGACAGCTCGGCGAGCAGGACCGGAATGTCCGCTACGGCATGCCAGAGTTCGACCGGGTGACGGGTGCGGCATGCCCGGTGAAAGCGGCTTTGTACGGCCTCCAGATTGACCAAGGGTTGGGGCGTCTGTCGGTTCGTCATTGCTAGGTGGCAACCTCCTTTGCGTCGGGGACATGGACTGTCAGCGCGTTTGCTGCGGCGCTCGCCGCCGCGGACATGGCCGGGCACTGTTGCGTTGGTGGATGACCGGTTGGGGGGCAGGCTGTGCTGATGTGTCGTCGCTACCGTCGAGTACCTCCGCCGGAGTCGGGTTTCGCTGGGTTCCGCTTCCCCCGTGAGGTCATCGTGCTGGCGGTGCGCTGG
>JBBPZY010000216.1:0-37357 GCA_038276315.1 Mycobacteriales bacterium | reverse complement strand
CGGGGTCGAAGTTGTCCATGAATGCGCAGGGGCCGTAGTCGATGGTCTCCCCGGAGATCGTCATGTTGTCGGTGTTCATGACGCCGTGCACGAACCCGACGAGCATCCAGCGGGCGACGAGCGATGCCTGCGCGTCGACGATGCGCCGATAGAACTCCAGGTAGGGGTTCTCCGCCTCGGCCGCGTCGGGATGGTGGCGCGCGATCGCGTAGTCGGTCAGCCTCCGGACGAGCGCCGGGTCGCCGGACGCGGCGGCGTACTGGAACGTGCCGACGCGCAGATGGCTCGCCGCGACCCGCGCGAGCACCGCACCGGGCAGCATCGTCTCCCGCACGACCTGCTCGCCGGTGGTCACCACCGCAAGCGCTCGGCTGGTGGGGATGCCGAGCGCGTGCATCGCCTCCCCCATCACGTACTCCCGCAGCATCGGCCCGACGGCCGCTTTCCCGTCCCCACCCCGGGCAAACGGGGTACGACCGGAGCCCTTCAGGTGCAGGTCGCGGCGGCGCCCTGCACCGTCGACCAGCTCGCCGAGCAGCAGCGCCCGGCCGTCTCCCAGCCGGGGCACGTAGCCGCCGAACTGATGGCCGGCATAGGCCTGCGCGACTGGTTGCACCCCGTCCGGGACCGCGTTGCCGACGAGCAACGCGACGCCGGCCGGCTCCCGCAACGCCTCGGCGTCGGCACCCAGCTCGGTGGCCAGTTCCTCGTTAAGCATCAGCAGGGCGGGCGCCGGCATCGATGCCGCCGTCCACGGCACGGACAAGCGGGGCAGTTCGCGGGCGTAGGAGTGGTCGAACTCCAGCAGCGATTGGGCGGCGACGCTCATGACCCGAGGGTACGTGGCCGGGCGAGCACGACCGTCCCGTCAGTGAGCAGCACAGCGCCACACCTGCTTCAGCGCGGATCCGCTTGTGCAGATCGCCGGAAGGGCAACCGCCGCGCCTGCCGTATCCGGTGGCGCGGAAACGGAGGTGCGATGCCGGTGCTACCCGACAACACGGCCCGTGCAATTTCGAGTGAAGCACGCGGAGATTACAAGCGCGGCTGCGGCGATGAGTACAACTCGGCAGAGCAGCCCTGAGCTAGGGAAGGCCCGCCAGGTCGGGGGCGGACTGGCGGGCTTCGGTGCAGCGTAGCGCCGGTGCTGGTCGAGCTGGTGAGTGCGCAGCGGTTCGGGTGAACGTGAATCGTCCAAAGTGAGTGTGTAGGGGGCGCGAGAGTTCCCCGCTGACGCTGCCAGACGTGGCAGGCTTCATCGTTGTTGCACCGAGCCGTGCACCTGGTGCATCGGCGTGCCTCACCCATCTGCCCTGTTCATCCGCAGATAGTTCATCCGCGGATAGTGCTTGAGCAGACTGGCCGCTGCTCTACCAACGTGTTGCTCTGCGTAGCCACGGGAAGGATGCGTCCCTCTGATTAGTGAATCGTGGGAAGGTCTGCAACATCGCCGTAGGCACCAGCGATAGGACGGGTAGAGCCCCGTGATGCTGTTGGACCCCCGACCCGGCAGCATCACGGGGCTTTTCCCCATGTGTGGTTACTAACGGGCGCGTGCCGTCAGGCCGACTGGATTAAGCCGATGATGTTGCCGTCTGGATCCTTCACGGAGGCGCACGCCGACGGTCCCCTGACGCCATAGGGAACGTCTGAGCCGGCGCCCCGGCAGAAAACACAATCGTTTCTGACGGAGACGCGCGCGGTACTAGCAGCCACGTTCAGCGCAGGTTCACGGGGAGCGCGTCCAGGCCGTTGATCAGGACGCCTGGTCGCCAGGTCAGTTGCTCGGCGGGCACCGCGAGCCGCAGCCCGGGGAAGCGGGCGAGCAGGTTCACCCCCGGGCTGGACGACCTGCAGTCCTCGAACGGGGTCCTGGAACATGCCCAGGAGTTGATGGCCGACGCGGTCGGGGCGGAACACACGTTCTTCAGCACCTGTGGCAGTTCGCTATCGGTCAAGAGCGCCATGCTGTCGGTTGCCGGACCGCACGAGAAGCTGCTGGTGGGTCGGGACGCGCACAAGTCGGTGGTGTCCGGACTGATCCTGTCCGGGGCGCAACCGATCTGGGTGGAGCCGCAGTGGGACCCGGACCTGCACCTGGCCCATCCACCGGCGCCAGAGGCGTACGCGGCGGCGTTCGATCAGCACCCGGACGCCCGGGGAGCGCTCGTCATCTCACCAACCCCGTACGGCACCTGTGCAGATCTCGCCGCACTCTCCCGAGTGTGCCACGAACGCGGGCGGCCGTTGATCGTGGACGAGGCATGGGGCGCGCACTTGCCGTTCCACCCCGACCTACCGGTCTGGGCAATGGACGTCGGCGCGGACGTTTCCGTCACGAGCGTGCACAAGATGGGCAGCGGCCTACAGCAGGGCTCGGTGTTCCACCTGCAGGGCGAGCTGGTCGACCCGGCGGTGCTCCAGGCGTGCGCCGGCCTGCTCAGCACCACCAGCCCCTCGGTGCTAGGTGATACACCGAACGGTGCGCGATGTACTCGCGCAGGTGCCACCACTGGGCACTGTCCCGAAGGTAGTGTGAGACCCCGTTGCCGGGCACCGGCTCTACCAGCAACACGTCCAGGGCGGCGGTGACGTCATCGCCACCGTCGGTGTCCGAGCGCAGCGCGGTGAGGAAGGCGCGCTCCATCGCCGCCCGCAGTCGGAGCAGCTCCGGCTCCCATTCCCACAGTGGATCGACGCCGTCGAAACCTCGATAATGCAACTCGTAGCAGGTGTAGAGGGCCAGTGCCAAATCCTCGCCATACGGGTGGCCGACAGCGGTCCACGGGCTGCGGGCAGCGCAGGAGTAAGAATTTGCGTATCGCTAGTGGCTGCGGCGGGGGCCATCGGCTCTCCAAACTCGGTCAGACGACGTCTTGATGCCATACCCGCTACCAGGCAGTTCACGCGTCGCGTCCGAGTGCGTTCCGTTGACCCGCGGCCTCGCTACCCGTGGAGTCGCTGAGCAGGCGTAGATCATGACCTTGCGGTCGCAGCGGCGGGTCGATGCCGGCCGCCGCGCGACGATCCCATACGGTCTGACCCGTACCGGAACCGAAGTGGTGAGTTATGGGATTGGACCCGAATCAGCACCAGGGATTGTTCGGCGAGTCGTTCGTCCGAGTGCTGGCGTCGGCGGCTGGGTTGATCGTATCCAGAGCCGAACTGGATGTGGACGGCTGCGACTTCACGATCAGCCACAAGGGTGTGTTCGGCGCGACCCGCCACCCCAAGATCGACGTACAGGTCAAGTCCTGGTCCCGGCCGATCTGCAGAGACGGGCACTGGAAGTACCGGATGCACGGCAGGCACTTCAACGAGTTGGCCGGAACGGACTTCGCGCTGCCCCGCTTCCTGGTGCTGGTCATCGTGCCTGACGACTGCGCTGACTACGCGACAACTCGCCACGACGTGGTGGAGCTGAAACACGGTGCTTACTGGCTGTCGCTGCAGGATCGCCAGCCCGTGAACGGTGCGCCGGACGCGAAGGTCGCCGTGGATGTCCCAGTCGACAACCTGCTGACCGTGGACGCCTTGCGCATGCTGATGGCGCCGACTGCCTCAGCACGGGTGGGGGCCTGATGTCGACGGGGATCACAACCGACGCGATGGCCGGGATCGACCCCGCCGGAATCGTCGCCTACTTGCAGGCATCCGGCTGGTGCGAGGCGGGCAGTTACGGCCAGGCGGCGATCTGGACGCGGCTCGTGGACGGCGCCGAGGCCGAGGTACTCGTGCCGGTCAGCGGGGAGCTGCGCGACTATCCGGCCCGACTGGCGGAGCTGGTTGACACGCTTTCGACGGTCGAGCGGCGGCCGGTGTCTGAGGTCCTGCAAGATCTGCGTTCGTCACGGCTCGACGTGCAGTACATCCGGATGATGCCGGACGGCCCGAGCGGATCGACGCCGCTGCACGAGGGCTACCTCGCGGTCAAAGGGGTGCACGACCTGTTCCTGGCTGCTGCCACGTCCGCGGTGTCATCGGAACGGCCAACGGTGCTGCCCAGCCAGAAACCGCCACGGGCACGCGGTTTTGTCGATCAGGTGCGGCTGGGTCAGACCAGCAGGGGGAGCTACGTGCTAAGGGTGGAGACCCCGTTGCCGCTTGAATTGTTCGAGCAGCCGGTGTCGTCCCGCGCGGTGTTGTTGCATCTCTATCAGGCGACGAGCGCTGCCCACGCCGCCGCCGCTCGCAGCAGTCAGAACGACGACTTGACGCCGTTTGTTGAGCGGGTTGGTGACGGTGTCTCAGCGAACCTGTGTGACGCGTTGGTGGATATCGGCGGTCAGCGCCAGAACGCTTTCGACATCCGATTTTCCTGGGCTCCGGCGTCGCCGGTGCAGCTGAAGACCCCTGCGGTGCGATTCGATCGACCGGTGATCGCGGCGCTCAAGGCCGGGGCCAAGTTCTTGCGCAAACTGCCCGTCACCGAGACGGCGACCGTCACCGGGCGGGTGGTGGACCTGCACCGCACCCCGATGGACCGGCTGGGCAGGGTGCAGGTCGAGGGTGGGGTGGATGAAGCGGGCCAGCGGCACGAAGGGCGGGTGACCATGCGGCTGGCACCCCGGGACTACGACATTGCGGTCTCCGCGCACCGCGACCAACGTCCGCTGCGGGTGGTCGGCGAGCTACGGCACACCGGACGCCAGTTCGAGATCAGCCGAGTGTCCAGCGTCGAGATCGTCCCGCCACCTAGTTGAAGCACGGCGCGTTGATTCGCTGCTCAGGCGAAGAACCCGCAGCCGGTGGTCGCCAGCGTGTCGACGAGCAGCGTCCGATCCAGGTACTGATTGCCGCGCTCGCAGGACGTCTCCGCGGCGAACAAGCAGGCGTGACAGGCAGCGCCGTACAGCCGTCCGTGCACACCCGGATCGTGCTCGGCGCAGAGTGGATCAGAGCTGCACAGCCGGGCGGCCTCCAGCGCGCGGTCGATAAGCCTTCCGAGCCGGCCACTATGGCCGAGCGCGACGAGTCCGCCGAGGGTGCCCTCACTGTCTGGAGCCGCCGTGTAGAGCAGCACCCCGGCCATCGGCGCGTCGCCACCACGGGCATAGATCCGTTCGCCGATCCCGGAGGCGCTGTATCCGGAGTCCAACGCCAGTTCCCGGATGAGCATGTGGGCGAAAGTGTGCAGCAGGACATACCGAAGACCAGGCCAGCGGGTGGCGTCCAGGCGTCGCTGCTCGCACCAGGATCGATGAGCCGGGAGCAGCACGTCCCGCTCCCGGTGCAGGGCCGCGGCACTGCGCTCCCACCGGGCAACCGACTCTTCGGTGAAGCGCAGGAAGACCCCCTCGCCCCGCATCTCGGCACAGGGCACCCAGGTCGGCTCGGTGGCTGATAGTGGAGCTCGCCGGTTGTCCTGGGTGTCCTGCACCTCCCACTCGGGAGCGTCGATGCGGGTGAAGCCGTAAAGCGCGGCGACCTCGCGCAGCCGTGATACCAACACCACCCGGTCCAGCCAGGAGCGGGCACTGGCGGGAACCGGCTCGTGGTGGGTAGTGAAGTCGGGCAGGTTCACCGGATTGTCGCTGGCCAGAGCGGCCCACTCGGGTCCGAGCAGATCGAGCCCATCCGACTGCTGCTGGTGCTGTACCCCGTCCGTGGCACGCGCCGGATCGCGTGCCACACGCGATCCGGTCCGTACGCCTCCAGTTGTGGCCAGCACGTCTGGGTCGGCATGAGCTGCTTCGCGGTCGCTTCCGGCAGGGTCGCCAACGGTTCCAGCTGCCGCCAGAACTCGACGATCACGTGGTCGAGCGGGTTGCGGTCATGAGGCAGGGTGAAGGCCCGCAACTGCAAGGGAAACCAGCTGTTGGTCGAGCCGAGCACCAGAGTGCGAGTCGCCCGGTCGCACGGCTCGAAGGTGCCGAGGTGCGGATGCCGGCCACGGCAAGCGGGCAGGCTCCGCTGCGCGGCCTCGCCGAAAGCGTCCGACATCGGCCTGCTCTTGCGTATGCCGCATTCGTCGCAGGAGACGAACACGTTCGCGGCCTCCCCGGTGCTGCCCCGTTCGGTCATCTTGAGTGAGTGCCCGGATTCCGGTTCTTGACCGCGGTGGGCGTAGTACAGCCAGGGAAAGTCGTCCAGGTGCCCCTCGTCGCACGCCAGTACGAACCGGGCGGGTACCGCAACCGGTCGGGTGCCGCCGCGACCCGAGCACGGATGCACATAGCGGATCCTGTCCGGCTGGACCGAATCCTTCAGCAGCTCGAATAAACCGCCATCAGCTCGACCAAGGCGATTGCACTGCGAGCACCGCACCCAGCTGGGGAAAAGTCCGACCGGCACACCCACCCTCGTCCACTCGGCAAACGGGTCCGACGTCTCAGGTAGATAAGGCGGCAGGCGCAGCGAGTCGACCTGATGACCCAACTTCAGTCGCACCGCGGCGAGCAGCCGTTCCTCCGGCACGGTCCTGGACCGCTCGAGGTTCCAGAAGTCCAATCCCAGCATCACCACCGAAAGGTTCGGCAGGTCGGCCATCGCGCCGACGCCGTAGGTGTGCAGCAGTTGGTTCGGTCGCAGCGCGCCGACCCGTAGCGGATGCAATTCTGCCGCGGCGGTCATCGCGCGTCCCCTTCCGCAGTGGCGTCCGGACCAACCGCCGGACGGAACGGCGGTTCAGCGGAGAGGTAGCCGCCGGCAGGTTGCAGCAGCAGCGGAATACCGGGCTCGACATCGCGAAGTGAGGTCGGGCAGGTCGTCTGCCGCCATGGCCCTTCGGTAGGGCGGTGCAGCAAACCAGCGACGTCGTCGGCCCGCAACGGCTGGGAGTAGGCCAGCCGGCGGCCTGCCGTCGAGCGCTGCCGGTCCCAGTTGACCAACCGTTCCGCCAGCTCGTCCTCGACCCGGCGGCCGATGTCGCGACCGCTGATCTCCTCGGCGCGCCGCTTGAGGTACCGGACCACGTGATCAGCAAGCTGGGAGTTCTTGTTGAATTCCTGGGCCCGGTAATTGCCGTTGTAAGCCGGCTCCAATTCGCGGACCAGGGAGACCAGCACACCGGTGAGGCCGCGATCGACCGCCCGCTCCGCGAACGGAGTCACTGACAGCGCCTCGACGTGGCGGTAGACCGTGGCGTGGAAGTGCTCAAAGCTTTCGTAGTGCGACAGGTCCCGGGGCCTGGCCCAGTTGTACACGGTGAACACCAGGCCCGGCGCCGCGCGCCCGACACGGCTGGTGGCTTGGATGTATTCCGCAGTGGACTTGGGTTGATTACACACCACCATGACACCCAACCGGGACACGTCGACACCGACCGCGATCATGTTGGTGGCCAGCAGCACGTCGATCGGACATGGGGAATCCCGGCCCGGGCTACGGGGGAACGGCACCGCCAGCAGGTCAAGCAGCGGCCGGATCTGATCGGAGGACAGCCGTGAAGTCAGTTCCTTGATCTCGGGGTCGAACCGCTTGGCCAGGCCGCGTTCATCGGCTCGAGTCAGCCGCGTGCTGACGTCGTCCTCGGCAAGGCGGCGCATCCCGCCGAGATCACGCAAGCTGTTGAAGTACCCGACCAGTGTCATATAGGGATCAGTAACCCGATTACGGCCGTAGCGCTCGTGCAGTTGCTGGGCCGCGCCGAGCACCGAGACGTATACCCGGATCAAGGTCGACTTGATCCGGGTACCGTGCGCGCAAATGCCGACGTACCGCCGGCCCGGTGTGCTGGCGGTGTCTCGCTGCCGAGCGAAGAAATTGTCGTCCACGGACAGACCGGGCGGCGGGAATACTTCGGTGGTGCGATTGAACAGTGACCCGATCTGCTGATTGGCGCGCCGGACGGTGGCCGTCGAGGCGATGACCTTGGGCCGCACGTTGCGAGCGGTCTCTGTCTCCCGCCAGGTGGCGAGCTTGTCGACGGCTGCCTCATAGAGCCCGACCAGCGAGCCCAGCGGGCCGGCGATCAAGTGCAGCTCATCCTGGATGATCAAGTCGGGCGGACGCAGCATCGGCACCCCGACGATCCGGGCGGCTGGTGCGTCGGGGGTGGGCTGGTGACGTTCGTGCTCCCAGTCCTTGGCCATCAGATCGTCGGTGACGAAGCCGTGGCGTTCACACCGTCTGGTGACGCGGCCGAACAGCGTGGCGGTCTCGCCCTGCCAGGGCAGCTGAGCGAACTTGTCCACGGTGCCGATCAGCAGCGACGGGGGGTGCCGGTAGATCTCCTCGTCCACGACGAGTACCGGCAGGCCCCGGCGTTCCTCGGCGTCCGGGCCGTTGTCCGCGAACAAGACCGTCCCGAAGGGGCACGAGACGTCCGGGCACAGCACCAGCGTGCGCCGGTACGCCTTGTGCACCACTATGTCCCGGCCGGCGTCGATCTTGCTGCCGCACCATGGGCAGCTGGACAGCTGATGCGGCGAACCCTGCCCCCGGACCACCGGGCCTCGGGCGCGCCTGCGCTGCTTGAGCCAGTCCTCGGCCTTGTCGGTTGTATTAGGGGTGACCCGCGCGCCGACCCACATCCCGATGCGGAAGGGCAGATCGCCCCAGGTGGACGCATCCGCGCGGCGTAGCAGCTCGGCGGCGCAGATCAGGGTGGTGGCGCGTTCGAACTGTTGGATGGTGAGCAACCGCAAGGTGTAGCGCATCACCACCGCGATCCCGGCGGCAGCGTCCAGGTCGCCGTAGCGGGGATGTAGCCGGCGGACCGCGATGGTGAACGCGGTCAGTCCGAGATACGCCTCGGTCTTGCCGCCGCCGGTGGGGAACCACAACAGGTCGGCGATCGCCTGCTTGCTGTCCTCGGAGCGCTCGGGATGCCGGGGATCGGCCAGTGCCGCCAAGTTCAGCAGCACGAAGGCGAGCTGGAAGGGCCGCCAGCGCTGCCTTCCTGCTGCGTCGATGTCGGCCACGGTGTCGACCACGCCGCGTTGGGGATCCTCCCTGCGTTTCGCGGCGACCTGGGTGTGCACGCGCTGCAGGTACATCGCCCGGTTGGCGAAGCCGAAAGCTCGCCGTGCGATGTCGTCGCGGACCAGCAGGTCGATGCCGGCTTCGATGCGATCGGCGGCGCGGGTGGCGGCCGTCAGGTTGTCACGTGCGGCGGCGGCGTGGTCGGCAAGTTGCTCGCTGGGCTCGTCGATGTCCGCGGCCTTGCGTGTGATCCAGGCGCGGTAACCGAGCACCAGCGGGCGCAGTGCTGCGGCCAGCTCGTCGGCCGAGTTCTCGGCGAGCTCGGCCAGCCGCTTCATCTCCAGTTCAAGGTCCGCAAGCTCAGCCAGATCGGGATCGGTGTCCGCGCTCGGCACGTCGGTCGCCGGGATCTCGTAGTCGGGCACCGTGCGGATGTGGATCTGCTTGGCCCGCAGCGGGTTGTGCTCGTCGATGACGGCATGCACCGCGGCTCCGCTGCCGGAGGCGAACTCTGGATGGAACCGGTAGGCCATCGCCAGCCGCTGCTGCTCGGCGAGGTCATCGGAATCGCCGCCATTCGGACGATCCGGGCGCGGCAGGAACACCGCCACGTCGTCGGGGCCAGTTGCGGACAGCTGCACTTGAAAGATCCATGACGGTGGGTGCCGGGAGCGGTTGGGCTGGCTCTGGCCGTTCTCCAAGAACACCGACACCAGCCAGTTCCCGTTGTGCCGGCGGGCGCGACCGCGCACGACGACGTCCGGCTGATCCGGATCCGGGGCCAGCGGCAGAAGCAGTCCTTCGGCGAGCTGCACTCGGACAGTTCCGCCCTGCTGCACGCGCCGCCACAGCAGCCGACCGAGCGTTTCCTCCCGTTCGGAACGGGCTCGTTCGTAGCGCGCCCACTTGGCGGTGAGGTGGAGCTCGGATACCCGGCCATCGATGTGAGCGGTGAAACCGACCGCCGACGGGTTGAGGCTGGGCACGTTTGGGGCGCTGGGCTCCGGGTCGGCCTCGCTCGGATCGCCCGCGTCGGCGGCGGCCAGCTCGTCGTGGGTATCGGGCTCCAGCACCACCCCCCTGGGCGCCAGGCGCCCCAACGGGTAGCGGTCGATGGGGTTCTCCTCGCCAGTGAACTCCTCGTCGTCACCCCCGAGCGGGCCGTGCAGATCCGCCAGCACGAGCCGCTGCAGCTCGTCCCGGATCTCCTGTTCCCGCGGCAGGTCGAGCACAGGTCGTTGGGTGACGCGCCGTACGGTAGCCGCCTCGGCCGACAAGACCAGCAGGCAGACGACGGACCGAAGAAGATGCCACACTAGGGACCATGGGTACGCCTCCAAACTTCGCTGCGGTGCACCAGACCGCGTGAGCCCTGCGCTGTTGATGACCTGCCGTTCGGAGAAGCCCAAGGACGACGGTGGCGGGAAGCATGAGAAGAACGACCCAGACAAGACCATCCCGAAGAACTAGACAACCATGAAAGCGGACACCGACTCGGAGCAGACGTACCCCCTGGTGCCTCGTGAGCTGTTCATTCCAGAGACCATCTGGGTAGAGGAAAATCGGGTGGGCGGATATGTTGCCGTATCCAAGCCGGAGGATCCCGGGCAGTGGGGGAAACTCGTCGCCGCCGACGAGCCGGTGGTGACCCAGGTCGACGACGGTCACACACTCCCCGGCTCGGTGGGCCGCTGCCCGTCCAGTTCTTGCAGCAAGCCCTCGATCGTCGCCGACATGCTCCGCGCGCTCGACGTCCATCCCGGGCACGCGGTGTTGGAGGTAGGTACTGGCACGGGCTGGAACGCGGCGCTGCTGTGCCAGCAGGTCGGCGCACGGGGCCGGGTGGTGAGCGTCGAGATCGATGCCGAGCTGGCTGGCACGGCGCGTGCCGTGCTTCAGCGTAAGGGCTTTCCTGCTTTAGTGATCATTACTGATGGCGCCGCAGGCCACCCGTCGAGCGCGCCATTTGATCGGATCATATCCACCGCGGCGGTGCGCTGGCAGGTTCCACGCGCATGGGTGGAGCAGACCCGGCCCGGCGGGCTGATCGTGACCCCGTGGGGCACGTCATATCACAATGGCACATTGCTGCGTCTCCGTGTTATCGACGACGATATGGCGGTGGGTCGGTTTGGGGGGAACCTGGCGTTCATGCGCCTCCGCGCCCAGTGCGGACCCATCTGGGTGGACAACGACACCCTCGATGATGCCAAGACCAGTACAACGACGTTGAGTTCAGTCGAGATCGGTCAAGCCGTCGTTAGTTTCGATGGCTCGTTCGCGGTTGGATTGCATGTGTCGGACTGTCGCGTACACATCGACGAAGACACAGCAGAGGGCCAGCACGCGGTGTGGTTATGCGACGGGAGTTCCCTAGCTCGGGTCGTGGTCGACATAGGCAGCAGTTCCCACGAGGTCTGCCAACGCGGACCTCGTGGGCTGTGGGATGAAGTCGAAGCCGCCTACCGCTGGTGGCGCGACGCGGGCAACCCCGAACACACCCGTTTCGGTCTGACAGTCACTTCCCAAGACCAGGTGGTATGGCTCGACAACCCCGCCAACACGGTGCCGGCAGGGGATCGCAACCCTCGCCGGCGAGAAATGGTTCCGCGCTGATGATCTGCGTGGAATCAAATGTGGTGCGAACGCCTAGGCCACTGTGAGTTAGGCGCCTCGCGGGGCGAGGAGCGAGAGAATGTCGATGCGTAGCTCGAATGGCCCGCTCGTGTCGGGCCGCCCATCAGCCGCCGGGCTCTGGACATAACCGGCGCCCGGTGCGCCCAGATGGAAGACGGTGATTGAAGGGGCCGGCGGATCGAGGTCGACGACCCAATAATGCGGGATCCCCGCGTCCGCATACTCAAACGGCTTGAGGTGGAGGTCGACGTTTCGGGAACCCGGCGACACGATCTCGACCGCGAGCAGGACATCCGCCGCCAGCAGCCGGTCCTCCGGCCCGCCGACCCGGGTGACCACCACATCCGGCACCCGCACGATCGGCGGATGCTCGGCGCGCACCACCACTTCCAGGTCAAGGACGCTCTCCCAGTCGACAGGTAACTGCTCGTCCAGTTGTTGCGATAGGCGCTGGGCGGCGAGTTGATTGCGACGGCCGGGTCGCGGGGACACCAGCAGGACACCTTCCTGGAGTTCGTACCGGCAGGTGTTGTCCTCCGGTAACGCGGCCCACTCATCCAGGGTCATCAACGACCCGGAACGGCGCAGCGGCATGGCCATGGCAGGTCCTCGGCGCTCTCGGTGGGCAACGACTGGTGGACAGCCCAGTATGCCGAGCCGGGCCGGCCACCGGCGACCAGCCGGAACCTCCGGCGTGTCCGGTAGATCTGTCTGGGCTGGTCTACGCGGGGCGGCATCCCTGCGACTCGTCCCTTCAGTCCCTCCTGTCCCACGGAGAAGGGGTGGACCTGTTACGGAGGTGCCAGAGGTGGCAACTTTGGGTGAAAAGTTGCCGTCAGGGGCACGTCCGCGCGCTGCAACAGTCCTTATCACCGGTTTCCGTGAGTGCGGCGTCGCCGACGCCCGCCACCCACCAAGAGTCAGCACTATCGGACGACCTTAAGAAGGCTCAGTAGAGCCGGTCTGCGGGAACGGGAGAGGAGCGTCGATGGTCACGGCGCATGTGCAGCGCACGCCACCCGGCGGATGGCCGCGTCCGGCCGTGCTGGCGCGACTGGCCGCCGATGGCCTTGGCAGCGTGCCGCCCCCGGCGTTGGCGCTTGCCGGGATCGTCAGTGTGCAGCTCGGCGCGGCGTTGGCCAAGCAGCTGTTCGCGGTCACCGGCCCGCTGGGCGCCGTGGCGATGCGGGTCGGCTTCGCCGCGGTGATACTGCTGGTTGCCTGGCGACCCTCCTTCCGGGTCGGCCGGCGTGCCCTGCCGGTGATCATCGGCTATGGCGTGGTGCTGGCCACGATGAACATGCTGTTCTACGAGGGCATCGCCCGGATTCCGCTCGGCGTCGCGGTTACCATCGAGTTCCTGGGGCCGCTGGCGATCGCGCTGGTGGGCTCGCGCCGTTGGCTGGACGTGCTGTGGGCGCTGCTGGCCGCCGCAGGTGTGGCGCTGTTGACCGAGGGCGGCGGCGCGTGGGTCGGGGTGCTGTTCGTGCTCGGCGCCGCCATCTGCTGGGCGGGTTACATCCTGCTGGCCGCGAGACTCGGCCAGCACACCAGCGGTGGCGGTGGTCTGGCCCTGGCGATGCTGGTCGCCTCGATCGTGGCGGTGCCGTTCGGTGTGGTGGACGCCGGCTCGGCGCTGGCCAGCCCGACCGCGCTGGTCGCCGGGCTCGGCGTGGCGCTGCTGTCCTCGGTGCTGCCGTATTCGCTGGAACTGGAGGCGTTGCGGCGCCTGCCGGCTCGGGTGTTCGGGGTACTGATGAGCCTGGAACCCGCAGTGGCCGCGGTAGCTGGCCTGCTGGTGCTCGGCCAGGATCTGCGGCCGGCGCAGTGGGCGGCGATCACGTTGGTGGTGGTCGCGTCGGTCGGTGCGGCCCGGACCGGTCGGCAGTAGCGGGCAAGCCCACCCGGGTAACGACCGGTTGGGGATTTCGACTACTCTCCGCTGACAGGCTCGGCCAGTGTTGTATGCCGATCATCACCGAGTAGGTGCAGCGTGAGCAGTAGAGTAGTGCGATTCTATGATCTTCGCATACTGCGGGACGACGAGCTGCGCGGTCAGGAAGTGGAGCCAGGCTTCTGGAAGCTGCTGGCGGAGACCGTCGAAGGTCGAGAACCGGAGCACCGTGAAGAGGTGATCAGGGGCCGGAGGATCTTCGGCGAGCATCGTGTCTCGGTGCAGCCGGCCCGGCCGTACTTCTACATCGGACGGGTTCGGAATCGCTCGGAGTGGCCTGACACCCTGCTCGACAACGGCAGCGGCGTGGTCGGCCTTCTCGAACCCAGCCAGCAGGGCACCGTCCTCCTCGAACCTAGCTACGTCGTGCCCTTTGGTGACCGCAATCGAGTGGCGATCATGAGCATGTCACGGACCTCGCCCAGCATGGCTGCCTTGGAGGAGTGGCTGACTGTGCAGTCGGAGATGCAACTCAAGGATCTTCAGATCTCGCTCATTCCGATCCTGAACCCGTACGTGATGGAGCGCCTGAGTCGTGCGAACGGCGCGACGTCTCTGACGGTGGTGGTCGAGCCGATGAAGACGATCCCGGACGGTGGTGGTCAGATCGGTCGCGCGGCTCGTGAGGCCAGGCAGGTCTCAACCGAGACTGACCTGACCTTGAAGTGGAGTCTCGCCAACCGGAAGGGGAAGCGTGACACCACCTCCGGTCTCCTGGAAGCGGCGCGGTGGATCGACGACTCATGGGCGAAGTCGGCGGAGGTGAGCTTGGACGTCACCGACGATGCCGGTGATTCCCACCGCGAACACTACAATTTGATCAAGGATCGGTTCACCATCCGCGCGCAATTCGAGGCACCGGACGATCAACACTGCTCTGAATCGTCGGTCATAGGTGGTATCACAGACGCGATCGAAGAGTTCAGCCGACAGATGCGATGAGCTCGGCGCCCGGCGCCGTCCCACCGCAGACCATGCCGGAGGTGACGGGTGTCCGGTCGCTCTGCCCGCCGTGTCCGTACCTCTGACGAGGGCCGATGGCTTGGCCGTGTGTTGGACGTGGTCAAGACGTTCGCGCAAGATCGACCTGCGCTCGTCTCGGTCAGTCTCGTGTTGGCCGTGGCGGGTCACGGCTTGCTGACCTGGCCCTATCACTGGCTCAACCCATTCAAGTCGCTGCAAGCTGACGACAAAGACATGATCAACCTAGCCGTGACGATCTACCTGGGGACCGCTGGCGCAGCAGCCATCGTCGCTGGCTTGGCCGGCGTCATTCTCGTGTTCGTCATAGGGTCGTCCAGCCCGCGTCTGCGTAGCTTCCGAGACGCGGCCGGCAAGCCGCTGCGCAAAACCTGGACGGTGATCATCGCCGAGCCCTTTGCCGGCACGCTGCTCGGTATCCTGGCCGCGATCACACAAACCACGTCGGGTCGCATCGCAGCTCCGTGGCTCTTCGAACTGGGCATCGTTGCGCTCGTGCATGGATCGCTGCGGTTGCTCTGGCTGTTACGGGAGATGGTCGCCATCGTCGGAGCGGACGATCACGAAGCCACCCGCGACGATAGGTCGATCACGCTCGATGAAATCTTTCGACGCTGATCCGCCACCTGGATCCATCGAAGTGCGCGATCAGCTCACTATCGCGACAGCCTGCCCGCAGCTCAGGCGAGCCAGCGGATGTCGCCAGGACCGGGCACGCGGCCTTCGGAGATGGCGTTGTGCAGAGCTTCCGCAAGGGTGGGCAAACTCGCCCTGGTCCGTGGCCATCGCCTGGCGTGAACGAAGAGAACGCCGGCATGGCTGGTGTGCCGCACCAGCATCGCGAAGTCCCGTACGTTCTCGGTGACCAGACATCGACCATCGCCAGTCGCCGCGTCCAGGACGGTGGCGTCATCGCTGCCTAGGAGTTCGGCCGACGCAGCGACCGCGATCACATCGTGTCCCTTGTCGTGCAGGGCGTAGGCGGGCATGGGTGGGTACATCTCGTCCAGTAGGAGTCGAGCAGTCACGAGGCGCGATCATTTCCGCGCAGCAGGTCCTGCTCGGAACGCCACGCGGCCTCGGCCTCCTGTGTGGCCTCGTGGTTCGCCGAGATCCGATCGTCGATGTCCGTCCGGTATGCGGCGTAGTACCGCACCGCGGTCCTGACCTTGCGTTCTGCCAATCCCATCGCTTCGGCCGTCGCGGCAACGAGCGCGTCATCAGCGAGGCCCGATTCAACCTCCCGCACGATCAGCAAAGTGTCGATGACCTCCCACACGTCCGGACCACCGACCAGTCCAGCACGCCGGCCAGTCGGTCCTGGGCGGAAGGTGATGCCAGGGTGCTCCTCGGCGCGTAGCGCCTCATCCACGAAGAGGTTGGTCACCGCAGACACCGAGGTCCCGGGATGGCTGCGAACGTAGCCGTCGAGACGCCGGAGCACCTCGCCCTCGAACCGCACGGACCTGGGTGACGTCATGACTACAGTGTAGTCACCGGTCGGGATGCCGCGTCACAAGCTCCCGTGGGTCTGGCGCGCGCAGGTATTACGACAGGCCGTACAGCAGTGCGGATTGTCGCATAACTTTGCGACATGTGTGCATTACGCCGTGGCCGTGGCGGGTGGTCCCGATATCGTTATGCCGTGCTGGAGGTGATCTGGCCGAGGAGCGTGGCCCATTGGCGGTGGGTCACGGCGATCGTCGGGCCGGTCCCGCGGTCCTTGCTGTCCCGGATGAGGACGAGGTCGGGGTGGGTGAGGTTGATCTCGACGCAGTTGGCGTTGGCGGCGCTGCGGCTGCTCTTGCGCCAACCGGCCGGCGCGGGGTCCACGCCCGGGCCCGGGCGTGTGTCGCGGTTCATGTCATCTCCCTGAGCATCTGCTCGATCAGTGCGACCGTATCGTCGGCCCCGAGGGCCGATCGCTGGAGTCTACTCGCGGTGTCCTGGTAGGCGGCGATCTCTTCCGGCTCCTCCAGGAACAGGTCGGCGGTCTTGCCCTCCAGCAGCACCGCACCCGGTTCCACCCCGAACTCGATGATCGCGAACGAGCCTTCGACCGCGGCGTGGGCGCCAGCGGTGAACGGGATCACCTGGACCGTCACATTGGGCTGGGTGGTGGCGGCCTCGATCAGCTGCCGTAGCTGGCGGGCCATCACCGCGCGCCCCCCGACCTCGCGGTGCAGCACCCCCTCGTCCAGGATGGTGATCAGCTGCGGCGGGTCGGGCTTGGTGAGGATCGCCTGCCGGGCCATCCGAGCGGCGACCTTGGCCTCGACCTGCCTCGGCGTGACGTCCAGCCCGACGGTGCTGATGACGGCCCGCGCGTAGGCGGCGGTCTGCAGCAGGCCCGGCACGACGACGGGCTCGAAGTTGGTGATCGTGGTGGCGTCTTCCTCCAGCGCGATCTGGGTCTGGGTGGCGTCGGTCAGCGCCGAACCGTAGGCCTGCCACCAGCCCCGCTCGGCGGCACGCTCGGCCATCTCCAGGTACTCCCGCTGCTGGGGCACCGGCACCTGGTAGGTGTCGAGCAGTTTCTCCACCTCATCGACGGTCATGCCGCGCTTGCCGCTCTCGATGCGGCTGATCGTCGGCCCGGACAGCCCGGCTCGCCGACCGGCGTCGTCCACGTTCAGCCCGGCGATGTTGCGCAGCCGCTTGAGCTCCCGGCGCAACCGCCGCGCCCGGACGGTCGGGCCACCTGCCATCTCCGCAACTCCTTGCCGGACCCAGTGATGATCTGAATCGACGTCACCCCAGCTGGACACTCTGCGTCTTCTTGAGATACATTCCACTTTGCGTGAAACATTTCAGATGATGCGACGCCGTGTCTACCGGGAGGAACCTGCTGATGCTAACGCGGAGACTCTTCACCGCCTGCCCCGCCTGTGACGTCGTCGGGTGAGCGGGTGGCAGTGGTGACCGGGAAGGGGCGGACCATCGAGCAAACCAGTTATCGGCTCGTCTGTGACGCACTGCGCCAGGCCGTGGCGGCCGGGCCCAGCACCGCCAGCGGAATCGACTCGATCCGCTACCGGGCCGCTGCCGTGTTGTACACCCTGCTGCTCGACCATCCCCTCGACCGGCGGGGCCGCTGCCGGTGCTGCCGGCGCTCCGGCGCGTTGATCGGGCCGCGGCGCCGACCCTGCCGGATCCACCTCAGGGCGAGCTACTGGCTGCTGTGCCAACCCGATGCGGTTGCGGCGCCTCGGCACCTCGCCGACGCCCTCGACCTCGGTGCCGTGCCTGATGGCTGGCTGGTCTCGGGAGGTGCGCCCAGATGACGCCGGATCGCGACCCCGCCACCCAGGGGCCGACCGCGACGCAGGGGCCGGCCGCGCCGCAGGTGCCCGGCCCCGAGTTGCCCACCAAGACTGCGTTGTTTTCGACACTTCCGGCTGGCCGCCGGTCGAGCACCCCCGAAACTCCTGGCGGCCAGCCGGATCCCAGCCCAGTGATCACAAGTCCAGTGATCATGAGCCCAGCTGTGGCTGCCCAGGCGATATGCGATCACTTCCTGACCAACGCCGACCGCGGCGACCACGCCGCCAACGACGAGCTCATCGCCGAGCTGCTGCGCCGCATCCGCGCCCGCCAAGCCGACACGCGGGTGCCGTAGCCGCCCCGACCGACACAACGGGCACACCGCCGACCCTGCGACATGCCACAATGGGGACCATGGGTACGCCTCGGAACTTCACCGCCGCAGTCCACCAGGAAGAAGACTGGTACGTGGCACAGTGTCTCGAGGTCGACGTGGCCAGCCAAGGCCAGGCGATCCCCGAAGCGTTGAGCAATCTCGCCGAGGCGGTCGAGCTGTACTTGGAAGAAGTCGACGACTCTCAGCAACACGTGGCCGCCACCCCCCTGGTCACCTCGTTCCAAATATTCGGCGCCGCGTGAGCCCAGCTCTGTCCGACCTGCCGATCCGCAAGGTCGTCCGCGTCATCGAGTCACTGGGTTTCGCCTACGTTCGCACCAAGGCAGCCACGCCGTGTACCGGCACCCGGATGGGCGGGCCGTGGTCATCCCGCAACATGGCACCGTCAAGCGCGGCACCCTTGCATCAATTCTGCGGCAAGCTGGGATCAAGTCTGGCGAATTCCGGGAGCTGCTCGGCTGATTCCCATCCGAATATCGGGCCCCGCTAGCCACGGCGCCGAGCGAGGATGGGTTCACTGCGCAGATCACGCAACGGCAAGCGGGCGCCTCGGGGTGTTCACGGCCTTGGCCGGATGGTGGCGACTGCGGCGCAGAGAGCTTGGCCGCGGCGTGCGATTGGGTTTGGCGTCCACAGCAGCAGATCTCCTTGTGGCAGCGTCAGAATAGGGAACCTTCAGGCTCGGCAGGCCCGTCGATTCGGGGCCGCTGGGCATTGTTGCTGGTGCGTTTGGGCTTCTTCTTAGTGTGCAGGCCCTGGCGGACCTCCTCGGCGTAGCGCTCGTGGTTGAGTTGCAGGAGCCGATCCAACACTTCTACCTGAACGTCCGACGCGATGGTGAACCGGCGACCCTGGCGGGTGCTGTGAAACCCGTGCCCGAGGTCGAGATCGTGCCAGCTGTACGCCTCGGCGGTGGCATGGTCGATCTCGGTGTGGATCTCCCGCAGCCGCTGGATCTCCTCGTCAGTGACAGCCGGATCGTGCACCAGGTTGTACAGCTTGGTCAGTCCGAGTCCCAGCGGCCGACCCAGCATCACCGACCGCCGGAACGAGTGCAGCTCCTTTCCCGCCCGGTCCAGCCGTTCGGTCAGCTCAGGCTGCGGGAGATTTTCATAACAGTCTGTCGGGATGAACCGAAGATCCGACTTCATGCTCGCCGAATATTTCGCAGTCCATAAATACTGAATCTCGCTAGAATGAAATCCGAGCCGTGACGCACTGTTGGCGGCAATAACTACCAGCATGTGAGAAAGCACCTGTTTCGCCGAAACAAGTACCGGTATCTGAGTTCGACTGGTCTGTGCAAACACTATCACCAAATCAAGGCCGTCGATGGCCTCGTACAGCTCGGGTCGACTACGTTCGTACCCCCACCAGCGTTCACGAGCGGTCTTGCTATACGTATTCTTGACGCGCTCCGGCTTGACCTTCTGCTCGACCAGCTTGAAGCAGTCTTCGTACTGTTGAGCCTGCTCGATTGGCCAGTCGTGGAAGTTGATGACCCATCGGCTGGCGGAACAATCAGGACGTGAATTGAGGTCCTCTCCGATGAGGTAGGGGAAGAGTACGTCCCTGTTGCGGGGGTCCTTCGAGATCAGCGCCTGGGCGGCGGCGGGTGTCACGGTGAAGCCGAGGCCAAGGATATTGGATCCTTGGAACGACTGGTCGGCGTTGGCTGCAAGTCGGTGTGGATTGCCGGAGACTCGGGACTCGGGGTCCAGCGACGGGGTGATAGCTCGGACCTGGCGGCCGTCGAGCATGCGGGGTTCGCCGTCGTATGCGTGGCCGACCCACACCAGGGAGACCTCCAACGAGGCCGTGCCGGGCCAGGGTTGGGACTTCACGGCGCGGTAAACGCTGACGCCGTTGCCGACTGCCTGGTCGAGTCCGACCTCGCGGGTGTCGCCCTGGGCGATGGTGTTGGTAGCGATGATTCCGACTCGGCCGCGCCAGGAAATGTCGAGATTGCGCAGCAGGAAGTAGGAGCACAGATCGGCGCTGCCGCGCTTGCCCTTGCTCAGATGCTCAACCAGGTATTCGCGGACGTCCTTGCCGATCGCGCCGGTCAGGCGCTGGCCACCGATGAAGGGGGGATTGCCGACCACGGCGTCGAAGCCGCCTCGGCGCATGACTTCGGGGAACTCCAGCGGCCAATGCAGGGGCCGGATTGGCTCAACGCGTCCGCCGCGCAGCCAGGTGTCGACCGTCTCCCGCAACCGTTCCTCCAGGGAAGGGTCATCGCCGTCCTGCATGAACAGGTCGACATCGTCGGCGATGGCGGTCAACCGGTCGTCGAGATCCTCCTCGTCGTCATCTTTCTCATGCCACGGCGCGTGCCGGACCGCGGTGCTCAATGCGGCGCCGACCACGGCATCGGCGGCCAGTCGGAGCTTGCGGGTCCGCCACTCGGCATCATGGAGCAGGTCCGCCTTCTCCGCGGCGTGCCGGGCGTCCCGCACGACGGTCGACTCGATCTCTTCCCGCAGCTCCGCGACGTCGGTGAGCACAGCGCCGATCCGCTCGTTCAGGGTGCGGAACAGATCAGTGCCGACCGACCAGCCACGGTCGACGTCGAGGTGGAATGCGGCCACCTGGCGCTCGGAAACCAAACCCACCAGCGAGTCGCCGCAGCGCAGCGCGTGATCGAGGAACCCGAACGGCCTGTTCTTGGCCAGGGTGACCAGCCACAACGACAGCTTGGCCAGCTCCACCGCCATGTCGTCGCGGTCCACGCCGTACAGGCACCGGGCGGCGACCAGGCGGCGCGCAACCAGCAGCAGTTCGTCCCGGTCGCCTTCCGTGCCGACCAGCTCGGCGACCTCGTCGGGCACGCCGTCTCGATTCCAGGCATCCACCAGGCGATCGGCCAGGTAGCGACATGCCGACACCAGGAACGCGCCGGACCCCATCGCCGGGTCCACGACCTTCAAGGCCAGCAGCTCACCGGCCGTCTTGGCCCGCCAGACACCGCGCTGCGCGCCCTGGGCCGGGCCGGGCGCGAAGCACAACGGAGCCAGGGTGTGCTCCACCACCTCCTCGGCCAGTTCCCGCGGGGTGTAATGGGTGCCAGTCGACCGGCGGTCGCCGACCTGGGTGAACAGCACCGATCCGGCGGGGAACACCGTCGGCAGGCCGCGCAGGTCGGTGCGCAACAGACCCCAGAAGGGCAGCATCCGCTGCGCCAGCGCGGCATCGTTGTCGCACGCGGCGTGCAGCACCGCCCGCTGGTGCGGTGATGGGCAGGCCGCCAACCACTTGTCCACCTGCTTCTCGGTGGCGTCGCAGCAAGTCCGCAACCACTGCGGGAGTTCGCCGTGGGCGGCAATGGATTCCAGCTCGGCCAGTGCCACTTCGGGTTCGGCCTTGCCAGCCAAACCGACGAAGGGCTCGCGCACTTTGCGGCAGGAGAACTCCAGCAAACCTTCGTACACGTGCCCGATCTGTTCCACCCCGAGCCGGGCGTAGCTCAGCCGCTCGGCGGCTTTGCCCTTGTGCCGCAGCACGAGCAGCGCGTCCAGCATCTCCCGGACCACCCGGTCGGTGACCGCGGCATCCACCAGCCACGGGTGGCCGGCCGGGTCGAACAGCGAGCCGCCGTAGGCCGGCAGCCGCAGGTCCGGGTGCTCGCAACCGCCATGGATGGCGCCGAACAGGGCGATTAACCGGGGCCACGCCGCCGCCCGCCGATCAGCCACCTCGTCGCCATACAGGTTGCGGTCTGCTTCCAGCTGCTCGTAGAGCGTGGACACCGCGTAGCCGTTCGCGTAGATCGGGTCGGTCACCGGCAGCAGCCGTTGCTCCTCGGCGAACAACAGGAACACCAGGCGCAGCAACGTGGTCAGCGCGCCCCGGTAGAGGTCCCGTTCGGATACTGGGGTCAGCAGCGCGCCGCCCGCCTCGCGGTCCAGCCGGGCCAGCTCGGCGACGAACAGCTCGACCGCCCGGCGCACCTGGTGGCCCAGCGTCGTCGTGACGTGCGCGTGCTCGTCGGCGCTGCGGGCGAACAGGCCCGCCAGGCTGGTGGATGGCGCACCGCCGGCTGTGGTCGGCGGGGGCAGCACGCGGGAGGCGCAACACAGCGACGCGAACGCGCGCAGCAGCGCCGGCTCCTCCAGCCACAGGTCGGCGTCGAACACCGCGGTGCTGGTCGCCTCACCTGGCCGGGCATGCACCAGCACCCAGAACCGGCCGTTGGTCAGCAGCGCCAGCGGCACCCGGGTGTCCCGGCACAGCTGCGCCGCCCGCTCGGCCAGCGCCGGCACCCCGTGCACCGAGCCGGTCAGCGGCTCGTCGAAGCCCCGGCGGTAGACGTGCAACCGGGACGCCGACCCCTCGGGCCCGGCGACCACCGAATCCGGCCGCAAGCCGCGGAACTCGCTGGATAACGCGACACCGTCGCGCAGCATCGCTGCCGGGAATCGCAGTAGCTCGCTGATGATCAGTTCCTGCCAGCTGGGGCAGAGCAGGTCCGGCTCCTGGGATACCTCCGCCCAGGCCTGACGGATCCGAGCGCGGATGTCGTTCGGCACGACGTCGAGGCCCTGCGGTAGCGCGGCGGTGAGCACCGGCAACGCCAGGAATGGACCCTCTGGGCGCAGCAGGCTCAGCCACTCGGCGTGCTGCTCAGCCGTAGACGGCACCGCAGACCGGCGCCCCGCTGGCAGGCGCCCCGCCGCCTTGCGCGCCGCCGGCATCAGCGTCCCGCCCGCGCGATCGCGACCGGCACCAGGAACTCGACCGCGGCCGGGAACCAGCGCGCGGTGGGGTCGGCATAGCGGCGGCGCAACGCGGCGGTCTCGTCCAGCCGCTGATCGGGCAGCGCGTCCAGCCGGGCGAGCAGGGCCTCGTGGTCAGCGTGTAGCTGGTCGCGCTCGTCGTCGATCTCGAAGAGGCTGTGTTGCTCCCAGCGCCCGGTATCGCCCAGGGCGGGGCGGATCGACCGTTCCAGCTCGTCGAGGATCGTGGCGACCACCGTCACCTCCTCCTCGCAACGGTTCCGGAGCAGGGCCTGCATGCTGCGGGTGCGGTCGGCGGCGCGGCGGGCCAGCAACCTGCCCAGCGGGTCGCAGAGCTGCGGCCACAGCTCCCGTAGCCGATCCCCCACGTCCGCGGGAACCGGTTGATCAGACGCCGCAGCCAACCACGCAGTGACCTCATCGGTGGTGGCACGGGCCAGCTGACCCTGCTCGATCAGCCCTCCCGCGGTCATGACCTCCTCGTGCAGCCGGGTGCCCTCGGCCCCGGTGACCACCACCCGGCCGTGCGCCACCACCGCAGGTACTCGCAGCAGGTCGCCGGGCACTACCCGCGCGGTCACCCGGCGCAGCTTCGCGGCACCACCCGCGTTCCGTGCCTGCGCCCACAGCTCGGCGCGCAGCAGGCGCAGACACATCTGCACCAGCTGGTGCCCGAGGTGCAACAGCACGACGTCGCTGCGGCCGGCGACCGCGTTGTGGTCGAAGGTGACGAGGCGTTCCGCGCCGGTCACCGGGTGGTGCAGGCCCGCGTTGCGCGCGGTGGCCCACGCGCCGGGCAGCTCGGGCAGCCGGAACACCGGCGCGTCGAGCCCGTCGGGCGGCTGCACCGGTGCCAACTCCCTGCGGTGCGCCAGTCGCAGCGCGGTCCGCACCACCTGCTCCACAGTGGATGGTGTGAGATCGAGTTCGGCCCGGCTGGCGGCCAGCGTCTCGGTCAGCCGATCCAGGTCGCGCGCCAGGTCACGTTCGACCTTCAGCCGGGCCCGCTTGGCGCGGCGGTCGATCTCCGCGTCGGCGGTGAGCCACTCGGCTTGGCGGCCCAGCATCTTGCGTTCTACCTGCGCGGAGATCACCTCGCCCGCGCTGCCGAGGTCTTCGCGGATGCGATCCACCTTCTCCACCGCGATCCGCAGGAAGTCCAGTTCGTCCTCCAGCGACCCGGTAGTGAACCCCCCTGGATCGAACGACGCTGTCTGCCAGCCGGCCGGGACGAAATGCCGCACCTGTACCTCGGGTGCGCGCTGGCCGTGCCGGTCCACCCGGCCGTTGCGCTGCTCCAGCCGGTTGGGGTTCCACGGGATCTCCCAGTGCAGCACCCGGTGGCAGTGCCATTGCAGGTTGATGCCTTCGCTAGCGGCGTCGGTGGCGATCAGCACGCGCACGTCGTCGAGCTCGGGGTCGGCGGTGAACACGTTCTTCACGTGCTCCCGGTCCTGCTCGTCTTGACCGCCGTAGAGCAGCGCCAACCGCCCTGGCGGGTAGCCGGCGGCGAGCAGCCGCTCGTAGAGCCAGCGCTGGGTGTCCCGGTACTCGGTGAAGATGATCACACGTTCGGTGGAGTCACCGGTGGGTGGGACAATGGGATCCAGCCAATCGCGCAGCGCGGTGAATTTGGCATCCGGTCGATCCTGCGCGCCGCGCGCCCAGGTCTCCAGCTCAGCCAGCATCGCCTGTTCCGCGCTGGACAGCGCAGGCGCGCAGCGGCGGGCCACAGTCAGCGCGTCGCGCTCGACCTGAGCGTAGGCGGCGCTATCCGCCGGATCGTCGATGGCCTCATCGAGCTGTTCGACCAGCGGCCGCAGCACTCGCTCGCTGGCCAGCGCGGTGCGAGATGGCTCCCGATCGGCCATCGTCGTGAGGTGCACGTCGAGTGTCTTGGCGAACGCCTGGGGGCAGGAGAACATCCGGCGCTTGAGCAACGTCGTGACGAAATCGGCGGCGGCCCTGGCCGGCTTGTCCGCGGCGCCGGACCGGCGACTGGCCGCGTAGCGGTTCAGCAACTCGTGTGCGCGGCGCTCCGGCTCGGAATAGTTGACCTCCAGGTAATCAAGGTTGCGCCGCGGGAACCGGGGCGTGCCGTCCCAGCGTGGTGGCAGCGACCTCTTCAGCCGGCGCACCATGACCCTGGCCAGCTGGTCCTCGGACGGTGGAACACCGCGAGCGAAGCGCTGGTCGTCCAGCAGCTCCAGCAGCGCGGTGAACGACTCCAAGTAGCCGTTGTGCGGGGTGGCGGAGAGGAACAGCCGGTGCTCGCAGTGCGGAGCCAGCGCCCGGATCGCCTTGGTACGCAGCGAGTCCACCGCATAGCGACCGCGACCGGACGGTGCGCAACTGTGCACCTCGTCCACCACCAGCAGGTCGAATGCCCGCGGGTAGCGCGGCACCGCAGGCAGCACCTCACGCAGCAGCCGTATCGGACGTTCGCGCTTGAGCCAGTCCACGCTGACGATCAGCCTCGGGTAGTGCGTCCACGGGTTGACGTAGAGCCCGCGCCGCCGGCGCAGCTGCCCGAGCAGCTCAGTGTCCACGATGCGGAAGTCCAGCCCGAACTTCTCTCGCATCTCATCGCGCCACTGCAGGGTCAGCCCGGCCGGACAGACGATCAACATCGTGCGCGCCCGGTGCCGCAGCATCAGCTCCTGCATCACCAGCCCGGCTTCGATGGTCTTGCCCAGACCGACGTCATCAGCGATCAACAGCTTGGTTCTCGGCATGGACAGCGCCCGCACCACGGGGTCCAGCTGGTAATCCTCGATCTGGATACCGGAGCGAAACGGTGCTTGCAGCGCGGTGGTGTCGGCTGAGGCGATCGCGCCCCAGCGCACCGCGTGCAGGAACGCCGCGAGCTCAGACGGTTCGTCGAAGCCGTGTTCGGGACTCGGTAGCACGGCGACGTCGTGAACCACGGTGCTGGGCTCCAGCTCCCAGACCACGCTCAGCTCCTCGTCGCGAGCGTCGTCCTCGATGCTGGCCAGGCTCACCAGGTGCGGCGCGCGGCCAGTGAGTACGTGCGGGTCGCTGCTGGCCACCTCGCCGCGCGACACATCCGCCACCACCCACTGACGGTTGCGCACCGTGACTAGCTGTCCCGGCACAGGGACAGCGACCTGCTGATCGCGTGCAGTGGAGGTGCCGGTCACGGCGGGATCCTAACGTGGTGTGCGCTTAGCCCGGTGGTGTAGCTGAAACCTCTCGTCAGGGCGCCGCTGGTTGGGAACGTCCGAGCCCTCCTCGGTAGAAAACACAGTCGTTTCTGACGGAGATACGCGCGGTACCGTGTGTGCAAGATCCGGAGGTGGCAGACGTGTCGCTGGCCTCGCAACTGCACTACGGTGCGCTCGGCGGGTGGTGTGCGGCATCGCTGGCCGGGACCGCCACGCTCGTCGACCAGGTCCAGGCCGCGACTGTTGGGCACTCACCGGTGCGACCACCTGGCGACGTCGTCGACCGCGCCCATTGGGCGATTATCGGTGGTGCGTTCCGGCACCGTCTCGCCTTCGCCGTCGCCCACCAACCGCCCCACGCCGCGTACCTGGGCGCAGCGAACGCCGGGCTGCTCGGCGGTCCCACGCTGCAACGCGTGTTCACCCGCTGGCCCGACTTCTCCGACCTCGGTGCTCACCCACTCGACGACCAGCCAGGCACGTCCGATGCCCTGATTGCCAGCTTCACCGACCAGTTGATCGAGTACCTCGCCGAGCATGCCCCTCCCGGAACGATCGCCACCACCCGCCGGGCCGAGGAGATCCTCGCCCGGGCGTGCTGGGTCTTGACCGGGTGGCAAGCCGCCTACCGCAGCGGGGCCCTACTCCCAGCGATGGCCCGCGCGCACGAGGAACTGCCGTGGACGCCGGTTCAGGACGACGCTGAGAGTACTCGGGCGGCGGTGGACCTGCTGCTGTTGAAAACACCGGTAGAACTCACCCAGGAGTTGGTCAGCCTCGCCGGCCGGCTCCGCGGCAGCGGCTGCCTCGACCAGCTCCGGGCGCTGGCCGGCAACCCACCGGCCGGCGCGGCACTCGGTGTCACGCAACCGGTGTTCGTGCCGCACTGGGCTGACGGGGACGTCATCGTCGGCGATACCCTGCTCGACGTCAAAACCGTGATCACCCTACGGGACCGCGACCGGATCGCCCGGTGGCTCTACCAGCTGCTCGGCTACGCGTGGCTGGACAGCACCGCCGACCTCTACGGGATCCGCAACGTCGGGTTGTACCTCGCCCGCCACGGTGTACTCATCACATGGCCACTGGACTACTTCCAGCAGATCCTCGTGGACATCCCAGGGTGCGTCCCACCGGCACGCCGGGAGTTCCTCAGCCACGCCGCCGACGTCTCGGCTCTGGAATGCGCAGTGCGGTTCGATAACCCCACGGCACGAACCCCTACCACCGTCTAGCGATTCCATCCGATCACCGCGGCACCAGTTCCGTCCCGATACCCGCTGATCTGGGGGTGCTTCGCGCTAGGACCCCCCAGGCCTATCCGGCGCGGGCTTGTGGGCCGCATCGGTTAATGCTCGTCGGATGTCTTCAAGCGATACGGTGGGGGCAGCGGCATCCCGACTGCCAGCCGCGGAGCGTGCCGTGCGGGACGTCTTGTGGTGGTGAGGCCATCGGTCCAACGTGGCCGAACCATGGTCTGACCGTCAAGCCCCTTGACCCGGGCTGCGGGATTTCGGTCCCTGGTCCGTCGTTGGTGACCTCGTGTTACTCCTGGCGCGAATTGGGCTCGGCGTGCCGTCCCACGGAAGAGGCGGAAGGATCTGTTACGGAGTTGCAGTCCTTTCCCCGCTGTCTCCAGGACGTAACTGCGTCCTCAGTCACGGGTGGCGCGGTGGGCACCGAGGGCGTACGGCTGAGCGTGCAGGGTCAGCCGCGACCTCGATCGATCAGCCGGGACAGCACGATGACGCTCTCGGTGTGGTCGACGTTCGGCTCGTCGCGGACCCGCTCCATGGCCTGCTCGAGGTGTCTGATGTCGGCGGCCAGCATGTGGAGTAAGGCGTCGGCCGCGCCTGAGACGGTGCACGCACCGACCACCTCCGGCACCCGCTCCAGACTGCGCCGCAGGTCCTGTGGGGAGACCGTGCCCTGGCAGTAGACCTCCACGTAGGCCTCGGTGGTCCAGCCCAGCGCCGAGGGGTCGACCACGGCGGTGAATCCCCGGATCGCGCCGCTGGCTCGCAGCCGGTCCACCCGACGCTTCGCGGCCGGCGCGGACAGGCCCACCTCGGCGCCGATCTCGGCATAGGTGGCACGGCCGTCCCGCAACAGGCAGCCGACCACCCGGTGGTCGATGGCATCCATGATGCACTCACTCCTCCGTCACGGCGGGGAAGAACCGCAAGAAACCCATGTTAATTCACTTAGATACGCAACGAACACGGCGTCTGTATGCAATATTCGCGTATTGCTTGCGCAACGAGGGTCGCATACCGTTTCGATGTGACCGTCCTGCTGGAGTCCCCGACACCCCATACCGTCTACGGTCCGGACGCGCGGCCGCGCCGGTACCTGATGTGTCCGCCCGAGTACTTCACCATCGCCTACGCGATCAACCCGTGGATGGACCTCGGCCGCCCCATCGACCGCACACTGGCCTGGCGGCAGTGGGAGACGCTGCGCCGGACCTATTTGGATCTGGGGCACACCGTGCAGGTCATCGCGCCGGTCCCCGGTCTGCCCGACATGGTCTTCGCCGCCAACGGTGGGCTGGTCATCGACGGAAACGCGCTGAGCGCCCGGTTCGCCCATCCCGAAAGGGCCGCCGAAGGCCCCGCCTACCTGGCCTGGCTACGCTCCGCTGGGCTGCGCTCGGCGACCGAAGCCGAGCACGTCAACGAGGGCGAGGGTGACTTCTTGCTGGTCGCCGGCTCGCCCGGCATCGTGCTGGCCGGCGCCGGGTTCCGCACCGCGCCCGCCGCACACGCCGAGGTTCAGGAGCTGTTCGGCCGTCCGGTCGTGTCGCTGCGGCTGGTCGACCCGCGCTTCTATCACCTGGACACCGCGCTAGCGGTGCTCGACGAGCACACCGTGGCCTACTACCCGGAGGCTTTCAGCCCGGGCAGCCGCAAGGTGCTGCGCAGGCTGTTCCCGGACGCGCTGCTGGCCGACGCGCGCGACGCCGCCGTGCTGGGGCTCAACGCGGTCTCCGACGGCCGGCACGTGGTACTCGCCGAGCAGGCCACCGGGCTGACGGCGCAGCTGCGCGAGCGCGGCTACCAGCCGATCGGCGTCGACCTGTCCGAGCTGCTCAAGGCCGGCGGCGGGGCGAAGTGCTGCACTCTGGAGATCCGGCAATGAGCGGACGTCGCCGGCAGTGCCCGGGGCCGGCTCAATGAGTCCAGTTGTGTCGCATCGTTGCTTGTGCAGCCGTCAATGCCAGCTGGCCCGAGCAGACCGCCTGGTGTAGGTGATCTTCGAGTTCTTCCTGCTCGGTGGCCTTTGCTGTGGGTTGCGGAAACAGGTTATGTGGATCGCTGGGCGCGCCGCCGATGGACAGCGGCACCAGGTGATCTTCTTTGTAGCTCAGCGGAGAACCTGGCTCGCCGAAGTCACGCATCTGTTGGAGCTTGAGCGCGGCGGTGTAGCTGGCGGGTGGGCGCACCGTGTCCGTCCACCCCGGCGCGCAGATCGTGGTGTAGATGGTGGCCTGGGTGACATTCGGGTTGAGGACACCCGGTGTGCAACGCGCATCTGCGCGCGCGTCGACCACCCGGCACGGCTCGGCCGCCAACACAGTGGGTACCGCCCTGAGCAACCGCGTCGGCGTGGCGCTTGCGGCCACCGGCGAGACGTCGGCGGTTGGGGCGGTGCTACAGCCGGCCAGCGCCAGCAGCACCGCCAGACCTGACGCTAGTCGGTTCAAGATCGTCTCTTCGGGGGCAATGAGCGGTCCGAAAGCAACACACCACGGTTGCAGTCGGTTACCCCCTTTCACTGTCCGTAAACCCCACGCATGAGAAAAGGAGAGAAGCGCTCCCGCTGTCGCTGGGCGCCGTCAGCACCTTCCCTCATACTCGAACCGATGCACCGAGCGCCAGAGGACCGCGCGTCTACCACTGATCGTCGCCGACGGCGACGCTGGTTAATGCTCGCCACCGCCACTGCACTAATCACCGCGACAGCTGTCACGGGATTTGTGCTACAAAATCAGCCGCGCCCCCGCTTGATGCTGTCAACTTCCGAGGTCAAGATCGGCAATAGCTACTCGGCTACCGCCTCGGGGTTTTCGCCGAGGGAGGGAGTGCGGTTCTCCTGGACTGGCCCGACCAAGGGCGTAATGGACGTTTTCTCCGCCGACTTGGATGGCGACACGACTCATGGCGGCATCCTGGAGAAGGACCCGCCGGGGCATTACACCATCACCGTCACGGGGCTGACCTCAGGGCGGACCGCGTCGGCTTGGCTGCAGGTAGCCCAACCGGGCAAGTGAAGCTTTGCGCGGGGAGCGGTGCCCGTGGGGTCATCGTGGGTGTTGTGGCGGGCGGATGGGTTGGTCGCTGCGGTGAGATTGGCCGGTGTGTAGCTGTAATGCGCTGACGACGAGCGGGAAATGGCTGAATGCTTGGGGGGTGTTGCCGAGTTGTCGTCCGGTGGCGGGGTCCCATTCCTCGCTGAGCAGTCCGACGTCGTTGCGCAGGGCAAGGAGACGGTCGAACAGCGCGGTTGCTTCGGTTTGCCGTCCGGCGCCGTGAAGGGCGTCGACGAGCCAGAAGGAGCAGGCGAGGAACACTCCTTCGCCGGCGGGCAGGCCGTCGTCGGAGGACTGCGTGTGGTAGCGCTGCACGAAGCCGTCTTGGGTGAGTTCGCGCTGGATGGCGTCGATGGTGCCGATCACCCGGGGATCGTCGGCGGCGAGGAAGCCGACCCGGGGGATGAGCAGCAGGCTCGCGTCCAGGGCGGTGCTGCCATAGGACTGCACGAAAGTGCCGAGCTGGTCGTTGTAGCCGTTGGCGAGGACCTCCGCGTGGATCGCGTCCCGGAGCTGCTCCCATTGATCGACCGGACCGGGCAGGTGGTGGGTGCGCGCGCCGCGGATCATTCGGTCGGCGGCCACCCATGCCATGACCTTGGAGTGGGTGAAGTGTCGCCGCGCCCCGCGCATCTCCCAAAGCCCGTTGTCGGGATCCTGCCAATGGCCCTGGAGATAGGCCAACAGCGCCTGCTGTAGTTGCCAGGCGCTGTCTTGGGAGCTGATCGAGGCGTTGCGGGCCAGGTGCAGCGCATCGAGGACCTCGCCCCATACGTCGAGCTGCAGTTGGTCGGCTGCGGCGTTGCCGGTGCGCACCGGCGTAGATTTCTCATAGCCGCTCAACCAGGGCAGTTCCAGCTCGGGGAGGCGGCGGGTGCCGTCGACCCCGTACATGATCTGCAGGGTGGCGGGGTCACCCGCCACCGCGCGAAGCAGCCATTCACGCCAAGCTTTCGCTTCGGCCACATATCCTGCGGCCAGGAGTGCCTGCAGCGTGTAAGAGGCGTCGCGGAGCCAGCAGTATCGGTAGTCCCAGTTCCGAGGGCCGCCGATCTGCTCGGGTAACGACGTCGTGGGGGCGGCGACGATGCCTCCGGTAGGGGCGTAGGTCAGGGCTTTCAGCGTGATCAGTGAGCGTCGCACCGGCTCGGCGTAGCGCCCGGTGAGCGGTGTGCCGCTCGCGGACCACGACTCCCAGAAACTTATGGTGTCCAGCAGCGCGTGCTCGGCGTCGACCGTCGCCGGTGCCGGATGATGGCTCGGTGTCCAGGTCAGCACGAAGGGCACCCGGTCACCGGCGCGAATGGTGAACTCCGACACCGTGGACCATTCCCGTCCTTCGGTGGGGGCGGGGGTGGTCAGCCATACGGCGTCGGGTCCGGCGATCGCCTCGATCCGACGGCCGCGGCGACGCACCCAGGGCATCACCCGGCCGTAGTCGAAACGCAGGCGCAGTTCACCGCACATCGGGACCGCCCCGCTGATGCCTTCCACGATCCGGATCAGGTCCGCGGCGTGGCCCCGCGGAGGCATGAAGTCCACGACACGGACGCGACCTTCCGGGGTGGTCCACTCCGTTTCCAGCACGAGGGTGTCGTCGCGGTAGCGGCGGCTGCTGCAGGTACCTCCCGCGGCGGGGGCGAGCAACCATCGGCCGGCGTCGGGGGTGTCCACCAGGGCAGCGAAGCAGGCCGGGGAGTCGAACCGCGGGAAGCACAGCCAGTCCACCGACCCGGTGGTGCTCACCAACGCCGCGGTGTGCAGGTCGCCGAGCATCGCGTAGTCCTCGATTCGGGTCATGCCCAGATCGTGGCAGCAGCACGCCGGATCGCGCCCGCGGCACCCTCTAGCAGCCGCCGCGCCGGCGGGCTTTAGCGTGGCCGGCATGGCACTGTCGCATCCGGCTTACCAGCAGGGTTCCGGCCAGCAAGAGATTTCGATCAACCCGGTGTTCACCCGTGAACCGGTGCAGCTGCCGCGCAACGCATTGCCACCAGCGGAGCTTGATCCAGACACCGCCTACCAAGTGGTCCACGACGAGCTGATGCTCGACGGCAACGCCCGGCTGAATCTAGCCACCTTTGTCACCACCTGGATGGATCCCCAAGCCACCCGGTTGATGACGGAGTGTTTCGACAAGAACATGATCGACAAAGATGAGTACCCGCGGACCGCTGACCTGGAGCTGCGATGCGTGCGGATGCTCGCGCAGCTGTGGCACGCCCCGCCCGCACCCGATGCCACCGGCTGCTCGACCACCGGCTCCAGCGAGGCCTGCATGCTGGCCGGGCTGGCCCTGAAACGCCGCTGGCAACACGCCCGCAGGGCGGCCGGCAAACCGGTCGACCGGCCGAACATCGTCATGGGCGTCAATGTGCAGATCTGCTGGGACAAGTTCGCCAACTACTGGGAGGTCGAGCCCCGGCTGATCCCCATGGACGGCGACCGTTTCCACCTGTCCGCGGCGGAAGCGGTGGCGCACTGCGATGAGAACACCATCGGCGTGGTCGCCGTCCTGGGCTCGACCTTCGACGGCAGCTACGAGCCGGTCGCCGAGATCTGTGCAGCCCTCGACGAGCTGCAGGCGAGCACCGGATGCGACATCCCGGTGCATGTCGACGGCGCGTCGGGCGCGATGATCGCCCCATTCTGTGACCCCGAATTGGTGTGGGACTTCACCCTGCCCCGGGTCGCGTCGATCAACACCTCCGGCCACAAGTACGGGCTGGTCTACCCCGGGGTGGGGTGGGTGCTGTGGCGCGACGCCGCCGCGCTTCCCGAAGACCTGGTGTTCCGGGTCAACTACCTGGGCGGGAACATGCCCACCTTCGCGTTGAACTTCTCCCGCCCGGGCGCCCAAGTCATCGCCCAGTACTACAACTTCCTCCGGTTAGGTTTCGACGGTTACCGGCGCGTCCAGCAAACCTGCCGGGAAGTGGCCACCGCACTGGCGGACAAGATCGGCGAGCTGGGGCCGTTCCGGCTGCTGACCCGTGGCGACGAACTCCCCGTGTTCGCCTTCGCGCTGAGCGAGCACGTCAGCGGCTACTCCGCCTTCGACGTCTCCGCCGGGCTGCGCGAGCACGGCTGGCTGGTTCCCGCCTACACCTTCCCCGAACACCGCACCGACCTGGCGGTGCTGCGCATCGTGGTCCGCAACGGATTCACCCACGACCTCGCCGACCTGCTGCTCGCCGACCTGCGCACCGAACTGCCCCGGCTGGACCGGCAACCCAACCCACAACGAGGCACCGAATCCAGCTCCTTCTCCCACGGCGCCAGCGCGCCCACCCGCGGTTTCTAGTTCTGCCGAACCGGCCCTGATCGTGCGAAATCCGGCGGCCGAGTCGCTACCATCATCGTCGGTGCCTGTTGGAGCTTTCGTGGGGTGGGGAACCGGTGCGGTCGGCGAGGCGGCCGTTGCGCGCCGGTACAGGAGAAATGGGCGAAGGGGAGAGATTGATCATGTCCGACGATGCCGGTGGATTACCACCGCAGCGCCACCAGGACCGGCCGATCGGGCAGTTGGTCAGTGAGGTATCCGAGCAAATCACCCGGCTGGTGCGCGACGAGATGCGGTTGGCCGTCGTCGAACTTCAGCAGAAGGGTAAGCGTCTCGGCGTCGGCGCTGGCCTGCTCGGGGGCGCGGGTGTGCTGGCCTTCTACGGCGGTGCGGCGTTGGTGGCTGCCATGATCGTGGGGTTGGCCACCCAGCTCGTGCTGTGGCTGGCGGCGCTGATCGTCGGGGTGGTCGTGTTGGGCATAGCGGGTGTACTCGCCTTTGTCGGAAAGCAACAAGTCCAGCGCGTCGGGCCGCTGGTGCCCGAGAAGGCAGCGGTCAGCGTCAGAACCGACATCAAGGCCATCAAGGAAGGGATGCACCGATGACTGGCTCGCCACGAGAGGAAGAGTTACGCGAGGACATTGAACGCACCCGCGCGCAACTCGGTGACACCGTGGAAGCATTAGCGCACAAGGTCGACGTGTCCGCCCGGGTCAAGGACAAGATGCACGACACCAAGGAAACCGTGCAGGTCAAGGCTGAAGAGGTCACGCTGCAGGTACTTGAGGGCACCGCAGTACTCCAAGCCAAGGCGGCCGAGGTGGCGCAGGAAGCCGAGCGCCTTATTTACCAGATACTGGAGAAACTGCCGCCGCCGGTGGCTGCGCGCATCGAGCCGCTGGTGCTGGCGGCGAAGCAACAGCCGCTGGTCGCGGCGGCGGTCGCAGTAGGGGTGTTGTTGGTGCTACAGCGTCTGCTCCGCAGGAAAAGATGAGTTTTTGCGTATCGTTTGCGGTGCTCACCGCTTGCTACACAAGTATCGGGCGAACACGCCCGACGCGCTGTAGGTTGCGTCGATCATATCGAATTCCGCACGCTCAATCATCGGCTCGAGCAGCCACGTGAACGTCGACTGCTCCTCGCGAACGTGTTCTGCAGGCGCAGCCCGTGTCCAGCCGCGCTCGACGTCGACAGTCATCGTCTCGGTAATCCACGCGTCGATCCGACGCTCGGCATCGGCCGGCTCGAAGTTGTAGACGATGTCCCACAGGCGCAGCGCGCCTCCCGGCCGCAGCATGTCAGCCATCCGACGCAGCGCGATCACCTTCCAGAAGTCCGGGAGGTGATGCAGCGCGTAGCGGCTGTAGACGACGTCGGCTGGTTCTCCCGAGTTCAGGTCCGATCCAGCACGCCCGCTTCTTGAAGCAGCCGGATCTCCTCGGCGGCTTGTGCGTTCCAGCCACCAGGAGTCAGGATTGTGCACCATCACAGGATGGCCGCGCGATCTAGCGCACCACGCAGCGCCACCCGCGGCAAGCGCTGCCGCCCAGCTCGGTCTGTGATCTTTCAGGTTCGGATGGCGGTGAAATGAACCGAGCGCCGCCGCCATCCGAACGTAAGATGGGTAGAGGCGGTTGCGATCACTGCGGTTGCCACCGAATGCCGAATGGACGGAGTACAGAAATGCACCAGTTCCAGTGCGGACACGAGGAGTGCGGAAGCGAGTACACCGCGGCCAACAAGGATGAACTGATGACCCAGGTGGCCCAACACCTCAAGGACGCACACAACGTCGACAACGCGACCCAGACCTTGCTGGGGTACCTCGAGTCGACGTGCGTGACGGTAAAGCCTTAGGGCCGCCGCTCATCTCGGTGAGCACCCGGTGTCGGTCTCGATGGTGCCTCCCGCGCTAGAGACCGACACATGGGTCCCCGACGGTGGAGTCGGCAGCTCTGGCTAATCCCTGAGACTGCAGGGCTGTTTCAAGATCGCGTACGACGTTTCGATAGTTGCATCTCGCCCGGTCCCGGGCTGGCGGTCAGAGGCGGGACGCGACGACGTCGCCCGGTAGCTGGCTGTCATGGCGCGCCACGGGCTGGGTGTCGCCCGGCGGGTGTCTGGCCAGGTTGCCCGACGGGGATCCGCGCATGGTGCCGCGCATCTTCAGGCAGCGTGCGTACCAGTTGGCCGATGATCCCGAGTCCGAGGTGACGATCGCATCGTCGGGGATGCGCCCGTTGAGCTCCCAGACCAGCCGCATCGGGTTGACCGGGTCGGCCTCGGTCAGGGACTGCCGCTCGACCACCCCCCACCAGTGCGCGACCCACTTCTCCACCTGCTCGCGCCAGGACCGGTCGGTCTTGCGGGTCAGCGCGGGCAGCAGCGCCCGTAGCGTGGTGGCGGCGTCGGCGACGAGGTTGACCTCGTTGGGGTAGCGCAGGCCGACCAGGCCCCCGTCGATGTCGATCTGTACCGCCCGGGCCTGGTCGAGGTCGGGCAGGAACTGGGTATACGGGAAGCTCGACCCGACGGTGAGCAGCGTGTCGCAACCTTGCATCAGCTGATAACTCGCCCGGGTGCCGAGCAGGCCGATCGACCCGGTGACGAACGGCAGGTCGTCGGGCAGCACGTCCTTACCGAGCAGCGCTTTCGCCACTCCGGCACCGAGCAGGTCGGCCACTTCGAGCACCTCGTCGCGGGCCCCCCGGGCGCCCTGCCCGACGAGGATCGCGACCTTCTCCCCGGCGTTGAGGATCTCCGCCCCGGGCGACGCCGGCATCGTCGGGGGTCGACGTCGGCCAGCTGATGCCGAGGCTGGACGGCACTTGCTTGAACACGTGCCCGGGCGGACTGTATTCGAGGTCCTGCACGTCGGCGGGGATGATGATGCAGGTCGGGGCGCGGTGGGTCAGCGCGACCCGGATGGCCCGGTCGATGAGGTTGGGTAGCTGCTCGGGCACCGTCGCCATCTGCACGTAGTGGTGCGCGACATCCTTGAACAGCGACAGCAGGTCGACCTCCTGCTGGTAGGACCCGCCCATCGCCGACCGGGTGGTCTGCCCGACGATCGCCACCACCGGCACGTGGTCGAGCAATGCGTCGTAGAGGCCGTTGAGCAGGTGGATCGCCGCTGAACTTCGCGTAACCCACCGCCTCGAAGGCGGACATCTCCTCGTGCCGGGACTGGATGAACTGCGGCTTGTTGTCGGCCCGGCCGAACGCCGCCAGGATCCCGTTGATCCCGTCGCCGGCGTAGGCGAAGACCTTCTCCACCTCCCAGGCCCGCAGGCGCTCCAGCAGGTAGTCGGCGACGGTCTGACTCATGGCTGGTGCTCCTCAGGTTGGGGGCGCAGATCCTGCGGCGACCAGGAACTGCTTCGCGTCGACGGGTGTGCGAGACACCAGGCGGCGTTGATCAGCCCGACGTGGGAGAACGTCTGCGGGAAGTTGCCCAGCAGCTCGCCGCTGCCGGGATCGGCCTCCTCGGAGAGCAGCCCCAGATCGTTGGCGTACGCGGTGGCACTTCGGAACCACGAGGTGGCCCGCTCGGTGGCGCCGCCCAGCGCCAGACACTCGACCAACCAGTAGGTGCAGATAAGGAAGCCGCTGGGATCATCAGGCCAGCGGCGGATCAGCCCACCGGCCCCCAGCTCGCGCTCGACCGCCTCGATCTCTTTGCAGGTGTCCTCGGCGCCGTTGGAGTCGTGCAGGTAGTGCACGACGACGTCGGCACCCTCGTG
>JBBPZY010000215.1:0-2464 GCA_038276315.1 Mycobacteriales bacterium | reverse complement strand
TTGATCGGCTTTCCTGATGCTGTCCTGTGTGGACGGTGAGGGGGAGGCCGGGAATGGCTCTGGTGGAGATGTCTGTTGTCGGCGTCGCGACGAGCCTGACTACCGTGACCAGCTGCCTCTTAGGCACCCTCGGTTCCGGCACCAAGGCGACCGTCAATGCCTTCTACAAGCACTCCCGGCCTTCTACCAAGCACTCCGGTATGTCTTACAGCGCGCGGAGCGCGGTCCCTCTGGCCTTCACTCGGAGCTTCTCGATCGTGGAGTTACGCAACTGGTCGATGCGGGTGAGCATCTGGTTGCCGAGCGCGTCGAGCGCGTCGTCGGTCATCTCCACCGGCGGGGGGAACAGATCTCGTTCCTCTTCTTCGGCGTGCGCGTCCAGGACGGTGACGAAGGCTTGCCATTCGCCCTCGTACTCGGGTGCCGCCGGCGCGGTACGGAGGAACACCGCGAGCTGGTCAGAGACCTGGCGATGCTCGGTGTGCGCGATGGCGACCAGTTCGCTGGCCGCCGACACAGCCGGGTAGAACAGCTCGTCCTCGATGCGCATGTGGATATCCAGCTCGACCATCAGCTCATCGACGCGATCCTGACGTTCGGCTGCCTCGGCCGGCGTCGCAGTGATCTTCTTGCACAGCGCGCGCAGGAGGTTGTGGTGCTCGATCAGCACCTGGTCGGCCTTCACCCCGCCACCCCTGTCCCTACACCGACGGCGTTCGGCGCGCGCCGTCGCGCAGCTCGATCATTCCCTCGCGGACCCGCGTCAGGTAGCAGGGCAACGGAGCCGTGGCCGGCCCCCGCAGCACCTGTCCCGACACGGGTTGGAACCGCGAGCCGTGCCACGGGCACACGATTCGGCCTCGGTCGATCCAGCCGTCAGACATCGGCGCACCCAGATGCGGGCAGTGCTGCCCCACCGCCAAAACCTCATCACCGCTGCGGAACAGCACCAGCCCGACCCCCGCGACCTCGACCCGCTGCGGCTCCCCCACCTTCAGCGCCGTCGAGGGCAACACCGGAGTCCACTCCTGGATGCCCAGCCGCGCACCGGAGCGGTCCACGCCGGTGCCCGAGCGGTACACCAGAGCGGCGCCGAGATAACCGCTGGCGATCGTGATGCCATAGCCCAGCGCACTACCCACCACCCCACGAAAGTGCCGGCCGCGACGACGGTCCCACCACGACACGACGTAGAGCCCCGTCGCGAAGGCGTTCAACGCGCCATGCACCAGCCCGACCCGGCGGGATTGCTCCTGGGTGTGCTGCCAGTCGTTCAGGCCGGTCACCACCGCACCCAGACTCCCGGCGATCCCGACGCCCAGGGTGAACCGCGACGCATCGCGCAGTCCCGAGCCACGGCCGGGTAGTACACCGGCCACGTCTAACGCCACCGTTGTCGCCACCGCCCCGGTCGGCAGCGAGGTCACCAGCGGGTGCAGCGGATGCCCCAGCCACGTGCCGTACACCAGATTGCTGATGCGCTCACCAGCACCACCGCAGCCGGCCAGTACAAACCCGAGGGTGTGCTCGAGCCGATAACTCGGACGATCCAGCCAGTGCTGACGCCCCAGCGTTGCCAGGACCCGCTCTCCCAGCTCGCGGACCCGCTCCTCCGGAAGGCCCGTCCGCTTCACCGCGGCAACAGTCCGCGCCATGAGGTGCCGGCAATGGCGGCAGGACGCGCCCACAGCCTGGGCAGCCAGCTGGCCCGTGCGGGCGGGGTGAACGGGGTGAACATCGTCATCTCGGTATCCCGGCTTGGCGGCGGTCCCGATTTCGGGCTGGCTGGTGTCTCAGCCTCTCAAAACATAGACTAGTGGCACGCGATCGCGCTCAGCATCACAAGAACCACCCTCGCCGTAGGCACCGCGCCGACAAAGCCGAGCCGATGCCTTCTCCCCCAACCACGGCGTGTCAAGGGGGCGCGTGCCATGGGATCGGGCAGGTGGCCTGCGGACTCGCCCCCTTGACGCGCTGTGGTAGCCCTTGGGGAGACATCCCATGTGCTCGGATGTCAAGTAGCTTGTTGTTGATCTTTCTTGTGGTGGCACGGTGGTGCCAGGCGGGTCTTCCCGGTCGCACCAGCGTCGTCGGGACTCTCACTGAGCGTCACGTCTTTGGTCGGGGCGGCGGTGTGTTGGTCCAGCCTCGCCAGCCGGCTGATGGTCTTGCGCGGTCGCCGGCCGGTAAAGGGCGAACCCGTGCGGGGACCCCTGCGGCCTGCGGCCGCCCCCCCGCACGGAACCGTCGCTGCGCGATGGCCTGCGGCCACCCTTGACCGGCCAGCTCCCACGACAAGCCCTGGCCGGGTGTCGAAGCAGGCCCTAGGTGGCTGGTGTGAAGCGGCTTACGCGGGAGCGCTCTGTGTTGGGCGGAGGGGTCTTGTGGGCTCCGGGGCCGGCCGGGGTGGTTCTGACTGGTGAGGTGGGTCCTGGTGGCCCTGGGATGGGCGCTGTTGTTCTGC
>JBBPZY010000214.1:0-2827 GCA_038276315.1 Mycobacteriales bacterium | reverse complement strand
ACCACCCGGCCGAACCGTGGAAACCGGCGCCCACCCGAGCAGCATCGGGACCGTCGCCATACCCAAGATCAGTATACGCAGTCGATCACGACCCAAAACTCGGTGATCATGAAACTGTCGATCAGCGTGAATGATCTAGGTCAGTGCAGGCAGGCCGACGTCGGCGCTGCCCGCGTTGATTCGGGATTTGCACACCTCGATCGAGGCCGGGCGTGACGTGGCTGAGCTGCTCGATCTAGCGGTCGTGCTGCATACCCAGGGTAGTCATGCGTGGCTGCGGTTATGGGGGCGGGGTTGGACCTGCGTTTACTGGCTGCGCTGGTGGACCGTCGGGCAGCCGAGGACCGCGACGACCCGACCACGATGGGTCTTGCCGTGTGGGGTGATGGGTTGCTGATGCTCGCTGCGGGTGATTTTGAGCTGGCGCGCGATGAGCTGGACTCGGTGACCGTGCCCACGGGCAACCCCGAATCGATGCAACTCGCGGGCCTGCTCGCGCTGTGCCGATCGCTGGTCGCCGCTGCAGACAAGCGTCCGGCGGACGTAGACGCAGCCCTCGATTACGCTGGCGAGCTAGCGCAGCGCACCGGGGACGGTAACGCCTACTTGTTGATTCGGGCCGACGAACGTGGCGCTGTGGCGCATGGCCGCAGTGTTGGAGGCCGGGGATTATGAGCGGGCCGTCACCATCGCGGAAGGAATCGACCCGCAGGTGCATCCCAACCGGTCCCGTCAGGCCGCGTACTAGATCGACTACGGCCGTTCGTTGGCCCGGCTGCGGGGACGGCAGGAAGACACCGTGATGGCGTTGCGCCGCGCTGAGGCGGTCTCCCGCTGCACACGTTGCGCAACCCCTACGTCCGCGAGGTCCTCGCGGAGCTTGTGGCGCGTGCGCGCCGGGATGCCGTAGGCCGCGACCTGAGGGGAATGGCGTTCCGGGCGGGTCTGCCCGTGTAATCCATCCGGGTGGTTATCCGGTGCTGTCTCTGGTCAGGGACACCCTGGGCTTGATCGCATTCGGTCTCGTCAACCGTGACCAACGGCACTAACCACGTACCCGCGACGACCTCCACCGCTGACCGTGTCCTCACCCCTGCACAGGCGCTGGTCGAGTTGTTCATGACCAACGCCGATCGGGGCCGCAACGCGGAAAATGATCTCTTCGTTGAGGAGCTGCTGAGACGACGGCGTGAGGTTCAGGTGCTAGCCAATCCCATTGGGCGATGACAACCGCCCGGGAACGGGGCGCCGGTCCGCCGGAGACGACGCAACAGTTCCTAGCGGGTTTGCCCCGGCACGGTGACCCGGCTGGTGCAGTGTGGTCCCGTCTCGGTGAGCTGGAATGCGCCGGCAACGACTCGGCCGTCGTGGACGCGCTCCGTGCGGTATTGCTGCCGCACCAACCGCCCCGGTTTGGGCGGTGTCCCGCGTGCCCGAAACGGTGGTGGCGCCGCCGCCGGCGGCCGTGCACCGTGTGCTGTCGCATTCACGTGGCGCTGTTCAGTACCTGCGCAACCGGGGTGCAGCGGTGAACGCCGACCAGCCTGGGTGCCGCCCCGCGCGGTAAGCGCGACCCGAACCGCCGGGTCATCGATGTGTACTGCATGACCCACGGCGGGCCGCGAGGATTCCAATTTGGTGGTCACCAAACGCGATGGCCTCATTGAGATGGGCCCGCACGTCACCGGTCCATGCGTGATCGTTCTCGATGAGAAGGTCGCCACCGAATTGCTTCGACGCCATCGGGCAGTGGTTGGAGTGAGCGGCCCCTAGATCCCCGGCCCGGCCGCCAGCAGAGCCGACTCCGGCGGCCGGGATCGGTCCAACCCAAAAGTGAATACCCGGCCGGGTCCGCGCTGTGAGGCTGAGCCCGACCCCCGTAGCGCCCTCCCCCCGCGCGGCCCGGCCAAACCCAAAGTGGGTTGATCCCGTCCCCGGCGTGGTGGACGCTGCGGGTACTCAACGGAAGGCGCATCACATGAAATCGCGCGAACATCCGACCGGTGCAGTGCTGTGTCCTACGTCGGATCACTTCCCGCTCGGTCGGGCTTACGGCCGTATCGACGCCACACCCGCCCCAGCGTCAGACCTTCGTCCGTTCGGCCTCACGCTGGCGGTCCAGCCTGCGACGAGCGTCCGACTGGACCCGGCCGAGCTGGGACATGACGATGTCCGGAAAATCGGCCTTATCCGCGAGGGCGGGAAGGAGATGGTGCCCTTGTCGAAGCACAGCGACGGCTCGACAAGCACGCTGACGGATGCGGACGGCCACGGCGGGCGCGACTCGGACACCGATCACCGAGAAGACTGACCCGTGAATTCAGCGCGATCCGTAATGATCTTTACGCACCAGTTCGATCCCACGGTCGACAAGGTCGTGGAAGAACTGAACGGTCGCGGTGTTCCGTTGTTTCGAGTGAATACCAGCGAGTTCCCCGAAAGGCTCTCCGTGGGAGCCGAGCTGACCGACGGTCAATGGCCAGGTCAGCCGCGGACTACGCAGCGCTGCCTGGATTTGTCGACCGTGTCCGGGGTCTACTATCGGCGACCGGCGAATTTCGAGTTCCACCCGGAACTGTCGGAGAATGAACGACAATGGGCCACCGTTCAGGCCAGGATGGGTCTCGGTGGTCTGCTGGCAAGTTTGGAACCGTGGTTGAACCATCCGCACCAGATCGGTTATAGCGAGGGCGGTTTCAATCGGTCATGGCGACACAATGTTCCGCGATCAGCGCTTCGAAGACTTCGACCGGTTTCCGCCAGCCTAGCGTCTTGCGTGGTCTGCCATTCAGTTCCGTTGCTACCTTATCAAGTTCTTCCTGGGTGT
>JBBPZY010000213.1:0-3420 GCA_038276315.1 Mycobacteriales bacterium | reverse complement strand
GGCGTACTGCTTGTCCGCGTACCAGCGGGACTTCCAGTCGGTCGAGATGCCGAGCCGAAAGCCGTGCGGGTTGATCTTCTGACCCACTAGCGGGCACTCCTTGTCTGGGTGGCCTTCTTACCGGTACCGGCCTGTCCGCCACGGGACCGGCCGCCGACACGGCGCTCCGGCACCGACTCGACTTCCACCGTGATGTGGCTGGTGCGCTTACGAATCCGGTAGGCACGACCCTGCGCACGGGGTCGGAACCGCTTGAGCGTCGGCCCCTCATCGACGAAGGCCCTGTAAACCACCAGCGTGTCGGGATTGAGCTGGAGGTTATTCTGCGCGTTGGCCATTGCGCTGGCCAGCACCTTCGACACCAGGGCGGAGGCGGCCTGCGGTGCGAACTCGAGCACTGCGAGCGCCTCCTGCGCGCTGCGGCCCTGGATGAGCTCGACCACCCGGCGCGCCTTCATGGGCGTCACGCGGACATACCGAGCCCGCGCCACCGCGCGGGATGGCTCCTGCGCGGCCGTCGCGCCGGCCTGGTTACGGGCGTCCATGCGCTGCTACCTCTTCGTCTCTTCGGGCTGCTTGGTCATCCGGCATTTCGGGCCGCTCACCGGCTCAGCGCCGCCGCGCCCGGCGGTCGTCTTTGATATGACCCCGGAAGGTGCGGGTGGGGGCGAACTCGCCAAGCTTGTGGCCGACCATTGCCTCGCTGATGAAGATCGGGACGTGTTTGCGCCCGTCGTGTACCGCGATGGTATGGCCGATCATGTCGGGAATGATCGTGGAGCGGCGCGACCAGGTTCTGATGACCTGCTTGCTGCCCGCCTCGTTATGCGCATCCACCTTCTTGAGCAGGTGGTCATCGACGAACGGGCCCTTCTTCAGGCTACGTGGCATGCTTGCACCCCTCCTGCTCAGCGCTTCTTGCCGGTACGGCGGCGGCGGACGATCAGCGAGTCGCTGGCCTTGTGACGCCGGGTGCGACCTTCGGGCTTACCGGCTGGGTTCACCGGGTGACGCCCACCAGAGGTCTTGCCCTCACCACCGCCGTGCGGGTGGTCAACCGGGTTCATCACGACCCCGCGAACCGTCGGACGCTTACCCTTCCAGCGCATCCGGCCGGCCTTGCCCCAGTTGATATTGCCCTGCTCGGAGTTGCCTACCTCACCTACCGTGGCGCGGCACCGGACGTCGACGTTACGGATCTCCCCTGAGGGCATCCGCAGCTGGCCATAGGGACCATCCTTGGCCACCAGCTGGACTCGCGCTCCGGCCGAGCGGGCGATCTTCGCCCCACCGCCGGGCCGGAGCTCGATCGCGTGCACCACCGTGCCGACCGGGATATTGCGCAGCGGCAAGCTGTTGCCCGGCTTGATGTCAGCCTTCGGACCGTTCTCCACGGTATCGCCCTGACGCAGCTTCTCCGGCGCGATGATGTAGCGCTTCTCGCCGTCGGCGTAGTGCAGCAGGGCGATGCGGGCGGTGCGGTTCGGGTCGTACTCGATGTGCGCGACCTTCGCCGGCACGCCGTCTTTATCCGCGCGCCGGAAATCGATCAGGCGATACGCACGCTTGTGCCCGCCACCCTGGTGCCGGGTCGTGATCCTGCCGTAGGAGTTTCGACCACCCTTGCTGTGCAGCGGCCGGACCAACGACTTCTCCGGGTGGTCCCGGGTGATCTCGGCGAAGTCAGCGACGCTGGAGCCGCGACGGCCGGCGGTCGTCGGCTTGTACTTGCGGATGCCCATGTCTATCCGTTCTCGCTCACGCGGCCGGTCCGCCGAAGATCTCGATCGGCTTACTCTCCGGCGACAGCGTCACGATCGCCCGCTTGGTGTCCTTGCGCTTGCCGTACCCGAACTTGGTGCGCTTGCGCTTGCCCGGACGATTGAGCGTGTTGACGCTGAGCACCCGCACACCGAAAACCTTCTCAATCGCAATCTTGATCTCGGTCTTGTTGGCGTGCGGAGCTACCAGAAAGGTGTACTTGTGCTGGTCCAGGAGGCTGTAGCTCTTTTCTGAGATGACCGGTCTGCGGATCACGTCACGGGGATCGGGGATCATCGACCTGCCTCCTGCACTGCGTTGTCCGCAGCCGTGGTGCGCCCGCCGCGGCCGGCCAGGAATGCCTGCAAACCGTCCGCGGTGAACACCACCTCGTCGTTACTCAGCACGTCGTAGGTGTTGAGCTGATCGGAGGTCAGGACGTGCACCGAAGGCAGGTTGCGCACGCTGCGGCGGCTTACCTCGTCGGCGCGGGTGATCACCACCAGCAGCTTGGTGCTCCGTCCGGCCAGCGCATCGAGAACCGTGCGAGCCGTCTTGGTAGACGGCGCTTCACCGGTGACGAGTGCGGAGATCACGTGCACCCGTCCGTCGCGGGCCCGGTCTGACAGTGCGCCGCGAAGCGCGGCCGCCTTCATCTTCTTCGGGGTCCGTTGGCTGTAGTCGCGCGGCTGTGGACCGTGCACGATGCCACCACCGGTGAACTGCGGCGCGCGGATCGAACCCTGGCGGGCGCGTCCGGTGCCCTTCTGCCGGTAGGGCTTGGTGCCACCACCGCTGACCTCGCCGCGGGTCTTGGTGCTGTGCGTGCCCTGCCGCGCCGCCGCCAGCTGAGCGACCACCACCTGATGCATCAACGGAATGTTCGCCGGTACATCGAAGATCTCGGCGGGCAGCTCAGCGGTGCCCGCGGTGGCACCGTCCGGGGTTCGCACATCGACCGTTCTCACTTCTGGGCTCACTCCTGCACACCACCCTTCGCTGCCGACTTGACCAGGACCAAGCCGCCCTTGGGACCCGGCACCGCGCCCTTGATCAGCAGCAGTCCCGACTCCGCATCGACTCGGTGCACGGTGAGGTTCTGGGTGGTCACGCGGACGTGGCCCATCCGGCCGGCCATCCGGGTTCCCTTGAACACCCGGCTCGGGGTGGCGCAGCCGCCGATCGAACCCGGCGAGCGGTGCTTGCGCTGGGTGCCGTGACTGGCTCCGAGACCCTTGAAACCGTGCCGCTTCATCACTCCAGCGGTGCCCTTGCCCTTGCTGGTGCCGACCACGTCGACGACGGTCCCAGCGGCGAACACCTCGGCGGTCACTTCCTGGCCGATCTGATACTCCGCCGCGTCGACGGTGCGCAGCTCCACCAGGTGCCGGCGCGGTGTGACACTCGCCGCAGCGTACTGCCCGGCCACCGGCTTGGTGACCTTGCGCGGGTCGATGGCGCCGTAGGCCAACTGCACCGCGGGATAGCCGTCCTTTTCGAGGGTACGGATCCCGATAACTACGCATGGTCCGGCGGCCACCACGGTGACCGGCACGATCCTGTTGTTGTCGTCGAAGACCTGAGTCATCCCGAGCTTGGTGCCCAGTATTCCCGTCACGGTCCTACCGACCTGATGCTCCGAATCAGTCGCTGTCATTG
>JBBPZY010000212.1:0-15242 GCA_038276315.1 Mycobacteriales bacterium | reverse complement strand
CTCACCCCCGTGTGGGGCCCGGGGGCCCCACCCCCGCACCCCCACTCACGGGCGCCGCAGGCGCACCCCTCGCTTGCAGACGTGGTGCCCTCGCTGCTCGCTGGTCTGGGAGTCGCTGGGTTCGCCGACCGCTTGGGGCTGAATCCGGCGCGGGCGGTGTGCCTGCTGCTTGTCGACGGGCTCGGGTGGCACTCGCTACGGGACCATCCACAGGACGCGCCCTTCCTCACGTCGTTGACCGAGGGCAGCGAGCCGATCACGGCCGGGTTTCCCGCGACGACTGCGGCCAGCGTGGCCACCATCGCAACTGGTTCGCCGGTGGGCGAGCACGGAATCGTCGGCTACACCTTCGCCACCCCCGACGGTGATCTGATCAACGCGTTGAGCTGGCACACCCACGGCGGTGGCAGTCAAGTGGATCTCCGGGAGCGGTTCGTCCCGGAGGACATCCAGCCGCGGCTCACGGCATTGCAACGCGCCGTCGCGGCCGGAGTCCGGGTCACCCTGGCGGTTCCCCATGCACATCGGGACACGGGTCTGAACCGTGCGGTGCTGCGCGGCGCCGACTTCCAGGGCGTGCACGCCCTGGGAGACCTGGCCGCCGGCGCGCTGGCAGCGGTGTCGGGCAGCCAGCCGAGCTTGTGCTACGCCTACCACGGCGATTTGGACCTGCTCGGGCACGTCTACGGCGTCGGATCGCTGCCGTGGCGGCTGCAACTCGCCCAGATCGACAAGCTGGCCGCTGCGATCGCCGACGGATTACCGCCGGGCGCTGCGCTCGTGGTGATCGCCGACCACGGCATGGTCACGGTGACCGAACAGGGCCGACTCGACTTCGACACCGAGCCGTCGCTGCAAGCCGGGGTGCGCTTGCTGGGCGGTGACCCGCGCGCCCGGTACGTCTATACCGAGCCGGGCGCCACCGACGATGTGCGCGCGGCCTGGTGTGAGCTGATCGGAGATCGAGCGTGGATCCGCACCCGCGACGAGGCCATCACGGCAGGATGGTTCGGCCCGGTCGTCGAGCCCCACATCCGCGACCGCATCGGTGACCTGGTCGTCGCCGCACGCACCGACTTCGCCGTCGTACAGTCCCGCGTCACTCCCAGGCTGAGCGCGCTGATCGGTCACCACGGTTCGCTCACCAACGACGAACAGCTGGTACCCCTGCTGGTGTACCGCCCAGACTGACTGCCGCAGCTCTCAGCCGGCGCGCCACGTCATCAAACGACGCGGTATAGCTGTCTGGCGACCGACCCAACACCGAGGTCACGATGTGGATGTTGATCGATCCGGCAAGCTCGACGATCTGGCTGAGGACTCGCTCAACGATGTGCCGTGTCGGTCGCTCGCGGCGGAGACGTTCTGCGTCAATGTTGCCTAGCTCGGCCAGATCGGCGAGGAGCAGTTGGATCTCCGGTAGCCGCTGGGTGACCATGGCAGGGGTCGAGTCGGCGTGGCGTCATCCGGCCAGCAGCTCCAGGCCGAGCTGCCGCAGCCAGTCCGTGTCGAGCCGCTGCATGACAGCGGCGGTCGATGTCGGCCGCCACCCGCAGCCGCTCCAGCCCCTCCAGCGGTGTCACCACGAGCAGGATTGTCCCGCACCCGGCCACGGCCGACACCCCACCGCGCCGCAGGGGCAAGGACTTCGCTTCGCGCAGCCAGCGCCCACCCGGAGGGTGATCGTCGTTTGTGTGCGTTGAGCGACACCAGATGTCGCTGGAGGCACCCAAACGATGATCACGGGCCATCCAGCACTGCGTGCTCGTGAGTGGCGATGCGGGTGAGAGCTCGTGTTGCCACTCACGGGGCGCAGCCACGTCTAACGGCTGTCGCGAGGTCCTCGGGGGCCTGCGGCACCACCGGGCCGGCGGCGGCGCAGGTAGCGCTCGAAGTCGGCGGCGATGGCGTCACCGCTGGCCTCGTGCAACGTCAGCTCGGTGTCGCCGCGCTCCTCCAGCGCCCGCACGTAGCTGGCCACCTCGTCGTCCTCCTCGGCCATCTCGCTGACTGTCGCCTCCCACTCCTCGGACTCCTCCGGCAGCGCGCCGAGCGGGACTTCGAGATCGAGCACCTCCTCCACCCTGTGCAGCAGCGCCAGGGTGGCCTTCGGAGAGGGCGGGGCGGAGACGTAGTGGGGCACGGCAGCCCAGAACGAGATGGCTGGCACTCCGGCCTGCACACAGGCGTCCTGGAAGATCCCCACGATGCCGGTCGGGCCCTCGTACTTGGAACGCTCCAGCTTGAACCGGGCGGCGGAGGCGGCGTCGTAGGCCGTGCCGGTGACGGGTACTGGCCGGGTGTGCGGGGTGTCGGCGAGCAGCGCGCCCAACGTCACCACAGTGGTGATCTCCAGGTCGGTGACATAGCGCAGCAGCTCGTCGCAGAACGATCGCCAGCGCATGTTCGGCTCGATACCGTGCACCAGCACCACGTCGTAGTCGGCCCCAGGTGGGCGGCACACCGACAGTCGGGTGGTGGGCCACTCAACGCGCCGGGTGATCCCCTCGACCAGTTTGGTGGTCGGCCTGGTGACCTGGAAGTCGTAATAGTCCTCGGGATCGAGCTCGGCCAGCGGCGTCGCGTCCCAGCTCAGCTGCAGGTGCTCGATCGCAGTGCTGGCGGCGTCCCCGGCGTCGTTCCAGCCCTCGAACGCGGCTACCAGCACCGGTGAGGTGAGCTGGGGCAGCGGCGAGTCCGAGTCGCTGCCGGGGGTGTCCGGATAGGTCACCGCGCTAGCCTACGGCTCTTGGGTCGCGCTGGCCGCCACGCGATGCCACGAAGGCCCGATATCGCTGCCGTAGGCTGCGTCTCATGGCTGTGTTATCGCTGCTCGACGTCCTGGCGCAACGTGTCGTGGTCGCAGATGGGGCGATGGGCACGATGTTGCAGTCGGTTGCGCTGAGCTTGGATGACTTCGCCGGGTTGGAGGGCTGCAACGAGATTCTCAACGTCACCCGCCCGGATGTCGTGCGCACCGTGCACCGGGGATATCTCGAGGCGGGTGCCGACGCGGTGGAATCCAACACCTTCGGCGCCAATCTGGCCAACCTCGCCGAGTACGGCATCGCCGAACGGGTCCGGGAGCTGGCTGAGGCCGGCGCCAGGCTGGCCCGCGAGGTGGCCGACGAGTTCGCCGAAGCCGACCGGCGGCGGTTTGTGCTCGGCTCGGTCGGCCCTGGCACGAAGCTGCCCACCTTGGGCCACATCTCCTTCGCGCAGCTGCGCGACGCCTACGTCGAGCAGGTCCGCGGCCTGCTCACCGGCGGAGTGGACGCGGTCCTCATCGAGACCAGCCAGGATCTGCTGCAGTGCAAGGCCGCGATCGTTGCCGCGCGCCGCGCGATGGTGGCCGAGGGCCGGCATGTGCCGATCATCACCCAGGTGACCCTAGAGACCACCGGGACGATGCTGCTGGGTACCGAGATCGGGGCGGCACTCACCGCGTTGGAACCGCTGGGCATCGATCTGATCGGGTTGAACTGCGCCACCGGCCCGGCTGAGATGAGCGAGCACCTGCGTCAGCTGGCCAAGCATTCCCGGATTCCGCTGTCGGTGATGCCCAATGCCGGGCTGCCCCAGCTCCGCAGGGGCGGTGCGGTGTACCCGCTGAATCCCGATGAGCTGGCCAGCGCCCTGAGCGGCTTCGTCACCGAGTTCGGTGTCCGGCTGGTCGGTGGTTGCTGCGGCACGACCAGGGAGCACATTTCAGCGGTGGCCCAGGCGGTCGCCGACCTACAACCCCGCCCACGGAGACCCCGCCCCGAGCCCGGGGTCTCCTCGCTCTACACCGCGGTGCCGTTTCGCCAGGACGCCAGCGTGTTGATGATCGGTGAGCGGACCAACGCCAACGGGTCCCGGGCGTTCCGCGACGCCATGCTCGCCGAGCGGTGGGATGACTGCGTCGAGATCGCTCGCGCGCAGACCCGCGATGGCGCGCACCTGATCGACCTCAACATGGACTACGTCGGCCGCGACGGCGCCGCCGACATGGCCGAACTGGCCGGACGGCTGGGGACCGCGTCGACGCTGCCGGTCATGCTGGACTCCACCGAGCCCGAGGTCCTCCTGGCCGGCTTGGAGCGCCTCGGCGGTCGATGTGTGGTGAACTCGGTGAACTTCGAGGATGGCGACGGGCCCGGTTCACGGTACCAGCGCGCCATGACGCTGATCAGGGAGCATGGTGCCGCGGTGGTGGCGTTGTGCATCGACGAGGAGGGCCAAGCCCGCACCGCCGAGTGGAAGGTCCAGGTGGCGTCGCGGCTGATCGATGACCTGACCTCCAGCTGGGGCATGCATACCTGCGACATCATCATCGACTGCCTCACCTTCCCCGTCTCCACTGGGCAGGAGGAGACGCGTCGCGACGCGCTGGAGACGATCGGGGCGATCCGGGAGGTCAAGCGTCGCTATCCCGAGGTGCAGACCACGCTCGGTGTGTCCAACGTCTCATTCGGCCTGAACCCGGCGGCCCGGCAGGTGCTCAACTCGGTGTTCCTGCACGAATGTGTCCAAGCCGGGCTGGACACCGCCATCGTGCATGCGTCGAAGATCATCCCGATGGCTCGGATCCCGGACGAGCAGCGGGCCGTCGCGCTGGATCTTGTCTACGACCGGCGGCGCGATGATTACGACCCGCTGCAGGCGCTGATGGCACTGTTCGAGGGAGTCACTGCCTCGTCGTCGAAGGAATCCCGGGCGGCGGAGCTCGCTGCGCTGCCGCTGTTCGAGCGCCTCGAGCGACGGATCGTCGACGGGGACCGCAATGGACTGGCCCAGGACCTCGACGCCGCGCTGGAGCAGCGGCCCGCGCTGCAGATCATCAATGACACCCTGCTGTCCGGGATGCGGACGGTCGGTGAGCTGTTCGGATCAGGTCAGATGCAACTGCCGTTCGTGCTGCAGTCGGCCGAAGTGATGAAGGCGTCCGTCGCGCACCTCGAACCGCATATGGAACGATCCGAGGATGACAGCGGCAAGGGCCGCCTGGTGCTGGCCACCGTCAAAGGTGACGTGCACGACATCGGCAAGAACCTGGTGGACATCATCCTGTCGAACAACGGCTATGAGGTCGTCAACCTCGGCATCAAGCAGCCCATCAACGCGATCCTGCAGGCCGCCGTGGAGCACCACGCCGACGCCATCGGAATGTCCGGGCTGCTGGTCAAGTCGACAGTGATCATGAAGGAGAACCTGGAGGAGATGAACTCCCGGGGGTTGTCCGACACACCGGTGCTGCTCGGTGGAGCGGCGCTGACCAGGGCCTACGTGGAGGACGATCTCGCAGAACTGTATCCGGGTGAGGTCCGCTACGCCCGGGACGCCTTCGAGGGCCTGCGACTGATGGACTCGATCATGACTCGGAAGCGGGGCGGCGCGGTGGCCGCCGACCCGAAGGAGGAGGCCAAGGCGGCCGAGCGCAAGGCCCGCCGGCAGCGGTCGCTGCGCATCGCGCAGGTCCGTCGAGACCGCGACACCGGCACGGAGGCGCCGGTACCAGCACGCTCGGCGGTGGCCACCGACGTACCAATCCCGATCCCCCCGTTCTGGGGCTCGCGGGTGGTCAGGGGGATTCATGCGGCTGAGTTCACCGCGATGCTCGATGAGCGCGCCACCTTCCTGGGTCAGTGGGGCCTGCGCGGGTCCCGGAGCAAGGACGGGCCGTCTTATGAGGACCTGGTGGAGACCGAGGGGCGCCCCCGGCTGCGCTACTGGCTGGACCGGCTGACCACCGAGGGGGTGCTCGCGCATGCCGCGGTGGTCTACGGGTACTTCCCGGCGGTCGCCGAGGGCGACGCGCTGATCGTGCTGACCGAGCCCCGGCCGGACGCGGCCGAACGGTTCCGCTTCACCTTCCCCCGCCAGCGCCGCGACCGCCGGCTGTGCCTGGCGGACTTCTACCGGCCCCGGCAGGCCGCACAGCTCGCCGGCGAGGTCGACGTGCTGCCGTTGAACCTGGTCACGATGGGGCAGGCGATCGCCGACTATGCGGCCGAGCTGTTCGCCAAGGACGCCTACCGCGACTACCTGGAAGTGCACGGTCTGGGCGTGCAGCTGACCGAGGCGTTGGCTGAGTACTGGCACCAGCGGATCCGGGAGGAGCTTCGGTTCGCCTCGGGTGCGGTGGTCGCCGAGGAGGATCCCGCTGAGGTGGAGGAGTTCTTCAAGCTCGGCTACCGGGGTGCCCGCTACTCGCTGGGCTACGGGGCCTGCCCGGAGCTGGAGGATCGTGGGAAAATCGTTGCGCTGCTGCGGCCGGAGCGGATCGGTGTGACGTTGTCTGAAGAGTTCCAGCTGCACCCTGAGCAGTCCACCGACGCCATCGTCGCCCACCACCCAGAAGCGAAATACTTCAATGCCTGAGTGCTCGTGAAGACCTTCGACGAGCTGTTCGCCGAGCTCACCGACCGGGCCCGGACGCGGCCGGCTAGCTCGGGCACGGTGGCGGCGTTGGACGACGGGGTGCACGCCCAGGGCAAGAAGGTGCTCGAGGAGGCCGGCGAGGTGTGGATCGCCGCCGAGCACGAGTCCGACGAACGGCTGGCGGAGGAGATCTCGCAACTGCTCTACCGCGTGCAGGTGCTCATGCTCGGCCGGGGGATCAGCACCACCGACGTCTACCGCTACCTGTGAGGTGCCGATGAACGGAGATGACGGGATGCTGCGCGTCGCCTTGCCCAGCAAGGGGACGCTGGCGGGCCCCGCCTCGGAGATGCTGGTCGAGGCGGGCTACCGGCAACGGCACGACGCCAAGGATTTGGCCGTCATCGACGCCGCCAACGACGTGGAGTTCTTCTTCCTCCGACCCCGGGACATCTCGGTCTACGTGGGTTCCGGCGAGCTGGATCTCGGGATCACCGGTCGGGATCTGGTGCTGGACTCCGAGGCTCCGGTCATCGAGCGGCTCACGCTCGGCTTCGGCGGGTCCACCTTTCGCTACGCCGCCCCGGTCGGCCGGGACTGGAAGGTCGATGACCTGGCGGGTCTGCGGGTCGCCACCGCCTACCCCCGGCTGGTCAACGCGGACCTGTCGCGCCACGGAGTCCGCGTCAGCCTGATCCAGCTCGACGGCGCGGTGGAGATCTCGGTGCAGCTCGGCGTGGCGGATGCGATCGCCGATGTCGTCGGGTCCGGACGCACCCTGCGCCAGCACGGTCTGGCGGCTTTCGGTGACCCGATCTGTTCCTCGGAGGCGGTGCTCGTGGAACGGGCTGGCGCGGCGCCATCACCGGAACGGGCGCAGCTCGTCGCGCGCCTGCAGGGCGTGGTATTCGCTCAGCAATACCTGATCCTCGACTACGACTGCCCACGCACCCTGCTGGACGAGGCGATCGCCATCACGCCCGGGCTGGAGTCACCGACGCTGGCTCCGCTGGCCGATCCTGCCTGGGTCGCGGTTCGGGCGATGGTGCCCCGCCGAGATGCCAACCGGATCATGGACGAGCTCTCCGCCCACGGCGCCAAAGCGATCCTGGCCAGCGACATCCGCTCCTGCCGGTTGTGACTGCCTACTCCGCCCGGTCGCGCGCGGTCTCGGCGCCCGCGCCGACCGGGTCTGGCCAGCCCGGATAGGTGGGCGGCAGTCCGCCGAACGCCGGGCACCGTGACTTATGATCGCACCAGTCACACAGCCGGCTGGGGTTCGGGCGGAAGTCACCGCTGCGGGCGGCCCTGCGGATCGCTGACCAGATCGCGACGAGGGTGCCCTCGAAGCGGACCAGCTCCGCCTCATCAGGGGTGTAGCTCAACGCCTGCCGGTCAGCCAGGTACAGCAGCCGCAGCTGGCGCGGCACCACCCCGCGGATACGCAGCAGAACCAGCGCGTAGAACTTCATCTGGAACAGCGCCTTGGCCTCGAAGAGCTCCCGCGGTGCGGCACCGGACTTGTAATCCACCACGCGGATCTCACCGGTGGTCGCGACGTCGAGCCGGTCGATGTAACCCCGCAACAGCAGTGGCTCGCCATCCCCGGCATCACTGGCAACCAGCTCCGCCTCCACTAGCAGCTCGCACGCCTCGGGCGCGACCAGCCGTGGATCCTCCAGCGCGAAGTAGGCATCGACGAGCGCACGCGCCGAATCGAGCCACTGGCCGAGCTCCGGATCCCCGGGACCGGCGAACAGCTCGCCCAGCTCCGGGCTGGCGGCCAGCACGTCACGCCAGGCGGGATCGACCAGATCCCGCCCGGCTTCGGGATCTCGCTGGGAGGGGGACAGCGTGAAGAGCCGCTCCAGCACGGTGTGCACCACGGTGCCGCGGACCTGCAACCGGCTCGGTGTCTCGGGCAGCCGGTCGACCGCCCGGAACCGGTACAGCAGCGGGCACTGCTTGAAATCCGCCGCCCGCGACGGGGACAGCGCCGGGCGCCTGCGCGCGCCGGAGCTGGTAGCGGGCGCGACGCGGGCCAGGATCTCCGTCATGGCTCGCAGGGTAGGCGATCCCCCCGACAGCGCAGTGCAGCCGCCTGAGCACCGGTCTGCCACCATGAGGTTCTGTGACTCGAGCCAGCGGACCGTTCCAACCCGGCGATCGGGTGCAGCTCACCGACCCCAAGGGACGCCGGCACACGGTGGTGCTGGAGCCCGGCACCCAGTTCCACACCCACCGCGGTGCGGTCGCCCACGACGACCTGATCGGGCTTCCCGAGGGCAGCGTCGTCACCTCCGCCGCCGGGACGCGCTATCTCGCGTTGCGCCCGCTGCTGGCCGACTACGTGCTGTCGATGCCGCGCGGCGCGCAGGTGATCTACCCCAAGGATGCGGCGCAGATCCTGATGTGGGGCGACATCTTCCCCGGCGCGCGGGTGCTCGAGGCCGGCGCCGGCTCGGGGGCGTTGACCTGCTCGCTACTCCGGGCGGTCGGGGAGCGCGGCAGCGTGATCTCCTACGAGACGCGTGCTGACCACGCCGAGTATGCCGCGCGTAACGTCGAGCGCTTCTTCGGCGCGGTGGTGCCGAACTGGCAGCTCAGGGTGGCCGACGTGGCTACCCACCCCGCCGATCAACCAGTGGACCGCGTGGTGCTCGACATGCTGCACCCGTGCGAGCCACTGCCCGCGGTGTCCGCGGCGCTGGTTGCAGGTGGCGTGCTCACCGTCTACGTGGCCACCACCACGCAGCTGTCCCGCAGTGCCGAGGCGCTGCGGGAAGCCGGCTGCTACACCGAGCCGCAGTCGTGGGAGACGCTGCTGCGGCCCTGGCACGTCGTCGGGCTCGCGGTTCGACCGGAACACCGGATGGTCGCGCACACCGCGTTCCTGCTCACCGCTCGGCGGCTGGCCCAAGGCGCCGTGGCGCCCACCCCGCAGCGCCGGCCCAGCCGGTCCAATCGGCGTCTGTAGGCGCGAAGTGCCTGGAGTTGGTGGGCCGTTAACTCCCGGTTCTACCGCGTCGTCCCGTACCGTAAGTGGTCTCCGGAACCATGCGGGAGGAGGTGCCTCGTGCCGCACGACTATTCCGGCGACCGAGCCGCTGACGGTCGAGAACGCATCGACCCAGCGCTGGCCGCCCAGATCAGGGTCCTCGAGGATGAGGTGACGCTGCTGCGTCGCCGGCTGACCGAGTCACCCCGGCATTTCCGTTTGCTCGAGGAGCGCCTCGCCGAGGCCTCCGCGTCGGTGAGCCAGCTCACTGAGCGCAACACCAAACTGGTGGAGACGCTGCGGGAGGCTCGCGGCCAGCTCCTCGCGCTGCGCGAAGAGGTCGATCGGCTGGCTCAGCCGCCCAGTGGCTACGGCGTGTTCCTGGCCTGTTTCGACGACGGCTCGGTAGACGTGTTCACCTCCGGCCGCCGGATGCGGGTGGCAGTGTCGCCCGCGGTCGAGATCCCGCAGCTGCGCCGCGGGCAGAGCGTGCGGCTCAATGAGGCGTTGACCGTGGTGGAGGCAGGCACCTTCGAGTCGACCGGTGAGGTCTGCGCGCTGCGCGAAGTGCTCGACTGCGGTTTGCGGGCGCTGGTCGTCGGGCACGCCGACGAAGAACGTGTGGTGTGGCTGGCCGACCCGCTGCTGATGGGCCCGGACAACCCCGAGGCCGTGCCGCTGAAGCCCGGGGACTCGCTGCTGGTGGACACCAAGGCCGCCTACGCCTACGAGCGGGTGCCCAAGGCGGAAGTCGAGGACCTCGTGCTGGAGGAGGTTCCCGACGTCGGGTACGAGGACATCGGCGGTCTGGCCAGCCAAATCGAGCAGATCCGCGATGCCGTCGAGCTGCCGTTCCTCCATGCCGACCTGTTCCGCGAATACGAGCTGCGCCCGCCCAAAGGCGTGCTGCTCTACGGCCCTCCTGGATGCGGTAAGACTCTGATCGCCAAGGCGGTGGCCAACTCATTGGCCAAGAAAGTGGCCCAGGTTCGCGGGGACACCGATGCCAAGAGTTACTTTCTCAACATCAAGGGTCCCGAGCTGCTCAACAAGTACGTCGGGGAGACCGAGCGGCATATCCGGCTGATCTTTCAGCGGGCCCGGGAGAAGGCGTCGGAGGGCACGCCGGTCATCGTGTTCTTCGACGAGATGGACTCGATATTCCGCACCCGCGGCTCGGGAGTGTCCTCCGACGTCGAGACCACGATCGTGCCGCAGTTGCTCAGTGAAATCGATGGTGTGGAGGGATTAGAGAATGTCATCGTCATCGGTGCCTCCAACCGTTAGGCCATGATCGATCCAGCCATCCTGCGCCCGGGACGGCTCGTCGTCAAGATCAAGATCGAGCGGCCGGACGCCGAGGCCGCCAGGGACGTCTTCTCCAAGTACCTGACACTGACGCTACCGCTGCACGCCGACGACCTAGCCGAATTCGGCCTGGACCGCAAGGCCTGCATCCAGGCGATGATCCAGGGCACCGTCGAACGGATGTACGCCGAGAGCGAGGAGAACCGTTTCCTGGAGGTCACCTATGCCAACGGGGATAAAGAAGTCCTCTACTTCCGGGACTTCAACTCCGGCGCGATGATCCAGAACATCGTCGACCGGGCGAAGAAGAAGGCCATCAAGGCGGTGCTGGAGACTGCTCAGCCGGGATTACGGATGACTCACCTGCTCGACTCGATCGTCGACGAGTTCGCCGAGAACGAGGACCTACCCAATACCACCAACCCGGACGACTGGGCGCGAATCTCCGGTAAAAAGGGCGAGCGGATCGTCTACATCCGTACCCTGGTCACCGGCAAGAATGCCGACTCCGGCCGAGCCATCGACACCGCCACCAACACCGGCCAGTACTTGTAGGACCCGACCCGGTCGCTTTAGAGGTTGATCACGATTTGTGTGCGTCTGGCGACAACTGGTGTCGTCAGACGTACACAAATGATGATCATGGTGCGGGCGGTCAACACTCGATCTTGGGCAAGTGCCTCCCGTTATGCCCGTTCTGGATGCAGAACGCGGTAAAAGGGACGCGGTAGACAGCGCTCTGCATCCAGAATGCGGTCCAGCACCTCAGCTCACCAGTACGGCTTCGATGTCTAGGGAGATCTGCACGGTGTCGCCGATCACCACACCGCCGCCGTCCAGCGGCAGCTCGGTGTCGATGCCGAAGTCCTTGCGGTTGATCTTCGTGGTGGCGGACAAGCCGACCCGGGTCCCGCCGTAGGGGTCGGGGCCGAAACCGGTGAGCTCGACGGCAAGCGGTACCTGGCGAGTGATGCCGTGCACGGTCAGCTCACCGTCGACCACCAGGTCGTCCCCGTCGCGGCGCACGGCGGTGGACCGGTAGCTCATGGTGGGGAACTCTGTTGCGTGCAGGAAGTCAGCCGATCGGATGTGCTCGTCGCGCTGGGCGTTGCCGGTGTCGAAGCTGTTGACGTCGATCTCGGCGGTCACCGACGAGTCGAGCAGATCGGTGCCGGTGACCAGTCGGCCGGAGACGCCATTGAAGCGGCCCCGCGCCTTGCTCACCATCATGTGGCGGACGGAGAAGGACACGCTGGAGTGCACAGCGTCGATGTCCCAGGTGCCGGCGACATATCCGGCGATCAGGGCAGTGACAGAGGCGGTCATGGTGATCCCTTCGTAGTCGTGGTGTCCCCGCGGTGTGGCGGGAGAAAGACATACCCGGATAAACAAATTGAACGTTCAAGTGTTTCCGTCCTGTGACGCAGCCCACTTCGCTGCCGTATTCGGCGATCGATCGCCCGGTCGGACCGGACCTGCGCGGCTGCGGAGACGTACGCTGCGGGTATGCGCCGGATCATCGGGACCGAGGTGGAGTACGGCATCTCAGTGCCCGGGGACAGCACTGCCAACCCAGTCCTGACCTCGACTCAGGTTGTGTTGGCTTACGCCGCGGCGGCCGAGGTACCACGAGCCAAGCGAGCCCGGTGGGACTACGAGGTCGAGTCCCCGCTGCGCGACGCCCGCGGGTTCGACCTGGGCGTGCCCGGAATCGCACAGCCTGATCCGGAACTAGACGATCTGGGCGCGGCGAACGTCATCCTCACCAACGGTGCCCGGCTCTACGTCGACCACGCCCACCCGGAGTTCTCCGGTCCTGAGGTCACCAACCCGCGGGACGCGGTGATCTGGGACAAGGCCGGCGAACGGATCATGGAAGAAGCCGCATTACGCGCCCGTACCGTGCCTGACCAGCCGCCGTTTCAGCTGTACAAGAACAACGTCGATGGCAAAGGCGCCTCCTACGGCACCCACGAGAACTATCTGATGTCACGCTCCACGCCGTTCACGCTGGTCATCGCCGGGTTGACGCCATTCTTCGCTTCCCGCCAGGTGTTCTGCGGGTCTGGTCGGGTAGGTATTGGGCCGGCGGGGGAGCAGCCCGGCTTCCAGCTGTCGCAGCGGGCGGACTACATCGAGGTCGAGGTCGGGCTGGAGACGACACTCAAGCGCGGCATCATCAATACCCGGGACGAGCCGCACGCCGACGCCGACAAGTACCGGCGGCTGCACGTCATCATCGGTGACGCCAACCTCGCCGAATATTCCACCTACCTCAAGGTCGGTACCACAGCGCTGGTGTTGGATCTGATCGAAGCCGGTGAACGTTTCGACGATTTGCGCCTGGTCGATGCGGTGCGTGCAGTGCACACGATCAGCCACGATCCGTCGCTGAAGGCGACGGTGGAAGTGGCCGGTGGTCGCCATCTCACCGGCCTGGATCTGCAACGCGCCTACCACGAGCGGGTCGCGCGCTTCTTCGCGCGCAACGGCGGCCCGGATAGCGCGACAGATGACGATGCCGACATCGCCGAACAGGTGCTGACTACCTGGGGTGAGGTGCTCGACGCGCTCGCGCGGGATCCGATGGAGTGCGCCGACCGGCTGGACTGGCCGGCCAAGCTCCGACTACTCGAGGGCTACCGAGCTCGAGACGGTCTGGGGTGGGCGTCACCGCGGCTGCAACTGGTGGATCTGCAGTACTCCGACGTGCGGATGCACAAGGGTTTGTACAACCGCCTGGTGGCCCGTGGCTCGATGAAACGGCTGGTTACTGAGGAAGAGGTGCGGGCAGCCATCACCCGGCCACCGGAGGACACCCGCGCGTATTTCCGCGGTCGGTGTTTGGAGCGCTACGCCACCGAGGTGGCCGCCGCATCGTGGGATTCGGTGATCTTCGATCTCGGCCGCGAGTCGCTGGTGCGGATACCGACGCTGGAACCGCTGCGGGGCACCCGCGCGCACGTCGGCGCACTGCTGGACGCCTCGAGCACGGCCGCGGAACTGGTGGCGGCGCTCACCCGAGGCTGATCAGCCGACTGACCTGGCGGCGTTTGTCAGCGCTGGTGGGTACTGGTTGTCGGTGTTGCTGGGTACTGTTTGGGCAGAGACAACTCGGTCCGGGAGGCGAAATGTCCCAGGAGAAGGTGCAGCGCCAAGGCGGCGGCGACGACGACGAGACGACCGACGGTGCGCCAGCTGGTCAGGAACGTCGAGAGAAGCTCGGCGAGGATGTAGACGCGATCCTTGACGAGATCGACGATGTGCTCGAAGAGAACGCCGAAGATTTCGTCCGGGCTTATGTCCAAAAGGGCGGCCAGTGACAGGCCGGTCGAGCGGTCCAGGCATCATGTCCTTCTACAGCGGGTAACTGGCACAGGACAGACTGGTACACGACAGACTGCGCACGGGAGCTAGGAGACGATCACAGCCGATGGACCAGTCCTCGGTCGGACGCTATCCAGGGGCTGCCCTGCCGGCGTCGTACTTCATGGTGGGCAGCTCGTCGTTCACCGATTTCCTTGCTGCGACGTCCCCTGAGCTGTTACCGGGACGCCTGGTGAGCCCCGTGCCGGTTGGCGCTGTCCCGGCTGGCGCTGAACCGGTGGTCAGCCGGCACGGCACGACCATCGTGGCGGCCGTCTTCCGCGGCGGGGTGCTCATCGCGGGGGACCGCCGAGCAACGGCCGGCAACCTGATAGCCCAGCGTGACATGGAGAAAGTGTTCGTCGTCGATGACTACTCCGCAGTGGGGATCGCCGGGACGGCTGCCATCGCGGTGGAGATGGTGCGATTGTTCGCCGTCGAGCTGCAGCACTACGAGAAGATCGAAGGGGTGCAGCTGACCCTCGACGGCAAAGCGAACAGACTGGCCGGCATGGTTCGGGGCAATCTCGAAGGTGCCATGCGGGGGCTGGCGGCGGTGCCGCTGTTCGTCGGCTACGACCTTGATGCGACCGACCCGGACCGGGCCGGTCGCATCGTCTCCTACGACGTCGTCGGCGGCCGGTACGAAGAAACGCTCGGATACCACTCGGTGGGCTCAGGTTCGTTGTTCGCCCGCTCATCGATGAAAAAGCTGCATGATCCGACGATGGAAGTCGACGCCGCCGTCCGGGTCGCCATGGAGGCTCTCTACGACGCCGCCGACGACGACAGCGCCACCGGCGGCCTGGATTCGGTCCGCCGGATCTACCCCGTGGTGGTCACGGTGACCGCGGCGGACGGGGCCGTCCGGATGCCCGACGAGCAGGCCGGTCAAGTCGCCGATCTGGTGGTGGAAACCCGCAAACGTAAACCCGGTGGCTGACGCTGCCTCGCCCTTCCCACTCCGATCCGCCTCACCCAGGAGTTCGCGCTGTGACGATGCCGTTCTACGCCTCGGTCGAGCAGGTCATGCGCGACCGCTCGGAGCTCGCCCGCAAGGGCATCGCTCGAGGTCGTGGTGTCGTCGTGCTCAGTTACTCCCGCGGGGTGCTCTTCGTCGCCGAGAACCTGTCCACCGCGCTGCACAAGGTCTCGGAGATCTACGATCGCATCGGTTTCGCTGCCGTCGGCCGGTACAACGAGTACG
>JBBPZY010000211.1:0-10572 GCA_038276315.1 Mycobacteriales bacterium | reverse complement strand
GCGCCTACCTGACGCCCTGACCCGTCCAGCACATCACCGGAAGCCACCCGGCCCACCGGTGATCACTCCTGCCATCCGGCCCGGGGCTGAATGCTTACAGCACACCGTGTGCTACCGGTTCCCGAACATGGATCCACTACGGCATCCCGGTAATCTGGGAAATATCAACGGATTTGCCTGTGTTAACGCGGGAACGGTGTCGGTTTTCTTCATCGCCATTACTGCGCTGCGCGCTGGCACTGTCCTGTCAGTCGACGGCTGATCGATCTGCTGTGAGCAGCCTATCCCCCGCCTACCTCGGCCACGATGGTGCACGGTGCGGTTGCAGGTCTGCGCGGCCTCGATGGCCGGAGGGCCTCGTCCGCGCGTGGTCGATACGGCGGTAGGCCCAGTCAGACACTGGTGATCCGGATTCCGGCGTGCGTCTGGTATCGCCGGTTGATCGCGATGAGGTTGGCGGTCAGCGCCTCTACCTGCCCGGCATTGCGTAGCCGCCCGCCGTAGATGCCGCGCGCGCCGGGTAGGGCGTCGGCCAGCGCGCACACCAGAGCGGTGGCCTCCCGGTCGTCGCCCAACACCAGTACGTCGATGTCCAAGCTCGTCACTGCCGGATCCTCGAGCAGTACCGCGGAGACATGGTGGAACGCGGCAGTCACCCGCGACTCCGGCAGCAGAGCCTGCGCCTGCTGGGCGGCGCTGCCCTCCGGCACCACCAGCGGGTACGGGCCATGGCTGTCGAATCCGAGCGGGTTCACGCAGTCGATCACGATCGTGCCGACCAGCGCGGAGCGCAGCGAGGCAAGCAGCGTGGTGTGGCCGTCGAAGGGCACTGCCACGACGACCATGTCCGACTCTGCCGCACAGCCGGCGTTGTCCATGCCGCGTGCCCGATGCGAACCGGTACGCTCAACCACCGCGGTCGCAACCTGTTCCGCCCGGGCGGCCTCCCTGGAGCCGATCACAACCGACAGGCCGCTGAGCGCCCAGCGGTAAGCCAAGCCTCGGCCTTGCGGACCAGTGCCGCCGAGCACCCCGATGGTGAGCTGAGATAGCTCCGCCCGGGTCAGGGGCTGATAGCCGGCGGACGGCGAGGTATCGGATCCAGGCACGACACCAGGACCTCCGTGGACTGCGGATCCGACACCACGACATCGTTGCGGTCCCGGTACACCAGCTCTCCAGTGGTGTCGATCTCGAGAAGGTAACCAGCTTCGGCCAGCTGGCCCTCATCCAGGTCGACCAACCGTTCGACGCGGCTGGGCACCACCCGGTAAAGGGGCCACGCCAGATCGCCATAGGTCCGATGTAGCTCATCGATGAGATAGGCCATCTGCTGCTGCCAGGGCAAGGGCATCTCCTCGGCCAGTGACCGGGGCAACACCACATAACTCTCGTCGACACCCAGCTTGGCCCCCTCGAGGTGGTCCCGTAGCGGAGTGGCCGAAGCCGGCCGACGGGTTGGCCGCGGGATCGGTTCTGACGCGTACACCTACACCTCCGAATCTCAGGCCTTCGCGACCGGCACCCCAGGCCGGACCGCGAGCGGCATCAGTTCGTGCTCATCAAAATTCACCGCTCGCTGCCGCAGCGGCACCGTCTGGTTCGCCGCCTCGACAATGCGACCATTACCCAGATACATCGCAACGTGGTGGATGGTATCCGGGTTCGACGTGTCATACCCCCAGAACAGCAGGTCACCGGGTTGAGCCTGACGCACCGGCAGCTGCGCACCGGCCCAGTACTGCTGCGCCGCGACCCTGGGCAGCGTGATTCCAACCGACGCGTAGGCCCGCAGCATCAGGCCTGAGCAGTCGTAGGAGTTAGGGCCGGTGGCGCCCCACACGTAGGGTTTGCCGACTTCGCCCAGCGCGTACTGAATTGCCCGTCCGCCGACCTCGGATGGCGCCGGGAGCGGTGTGGCACAGGAGGCTTTGACGAACTCCGTGACGTCCCCGCCCACAGCGCCGATCACGCTGACGGCCAGCGGTTCCCATTGGTGGTAGCGCTCCGGAAAAGCCGACCTCTCGATGTCCTGCGCCGAATCCCCGGGCCGCTGGTTTTCCCAGCCGGGCACCATCAGCAACTTGTCGTAGAACTTGTTGATCTCGTAGACCGGATCGGTGACCTGGGCGACGCTGCCCCACCCTTGGGAGGGACGCATCTGGAAGATGCCCAGTGAATCCCGGTCGCCGTAGGGCAGGTTATGCAGCCGGGACTCGGTCATCCCAGCTTGGATGGCGATCTGCCAAGCCCGTGGCGGCAGCCGGCGCTGCTTGCCGATCGCAATGATCTGCTCGACGATGGCGCGCTGTTCAGCATCGAGGTCGCTGACCCGGACGGCCACTCGCGGCGCTTCTCGCGGGTCGGTTGTCGCGAGCACCGAGCCGCACGGCGCCCCGAACATGAAATCGCCGGAACCGACACCACCGAGCAGGGTGGAGATCGCGGCCAGCCCGATGAGACCACCGAGCACGCCGATCACCAGGAGTCCGACGAGCCACCGGCGCATGGCTCAACCCACCCGTTCGTAACTGGCAACCCGCCAGCCAGCGGGCGTGGACACCAGCAGCAGCCGCACCACTACCGCAGTGGTGGGCACGTCCACCTCAGCCGAGCTCGCCCCCACACTGACGGTCCGCGGCGCTTCGATGATCTGCGCCGCGGGGACGTTCGCAGGATCAATCGACTGAAGTTGGGGAAACAGGTCATCAGTGCTGTAGGGCCGCAGCTGCTCAACCCAACGCGCAGCGGTGATGCCCTTGGGGACGGTGAGAAATCCATTGACCCAGGAGCGCGCAACGGTGAGCGCGGCGGCCGGGGCCGGGATGATCGGGGACGGCGCGGGAGGCTGCCGGGCAATGCCGGTGTCGGCCAGTGCCGAGCGTGGCCCCGTACCGAACGGGCTCGCTGCCGCCTTACGCTCAGCGCTGATCGACGCCGCTGCGGAAGTCGCTCTACCTTGGTTATCAGGCAACACCCGCCCGAGCCCGAGACCAATCGCGACGAGCGCCAACACGGTGCCAGCGAGGTGCTTGGGAGAGCGCACCGGCCAGCCCCAGAAGCTGCGATAGACAGCTGTGCGGCCGCGGTGGGTCCGGATCGGCACGGCGCGCTCCCCGGTCAGTCCGCGATCCGGGCGTTGCCGCCGTCAGTGTTTGTCAACCTGGCTTCCGACCCGGCATCCGAGCCGACTTCCAAGCCGGCTGACGGCCGGTACACCACCCACACCGGGCGCCCGGCCACCTCGTCCAGCCCGGCCTCCCGCGGTGCACCCCGTACGTTGCTGACCGCCGAGGGCACGTAGACCGGATCCTCGCTGACGCGGGTGCGGCCGGTTGCGGGCACGCTGAATCCGGTCGGCACCGCAGCCAACCCATCCGGCCGCAATACGCTTTCGCTCGACCCGGTCAACGCCGCTTCGCCGTATCCCAGGCCAGGGCCGCCCAGGACGGTACGACGGCCCGCACCGAGCGCCGGCGTGGCCGCGGGGCCACCTCCCCTGCGATCCGTCCGTCCGGCCATGACAATCATCGGTGCATCAGCCTCCGGACGCACCCGGCTGCCAGCCACAGAGTCTGCCGCCGGTGCCCTCGGATCGCTCTCAGTGCCGCGGGCCTCCTCCCAGAACCGCTCCGATGGGCTGGCATCGACACCTGCGCTGCGACGCCGCAGCCGGGCCAGCACGCCCGGAGGCGCTGCGGGTAGCGCACCACCCACCGCGCCGACCGCGAGCTCGGTCATCTGCCACATCCGCCGGACCGGGCGCGCCACCAGCAACAACACCACGGTGATCATCCCGGCGAGCAGCATCTGAGCGAGCACCGACATGTTGCGGGTGGGGTCGAAGACCCACACCATCACCAACGTGTGCAGCGCGGCCAACGCTGATAGCACCACGATGTTGAGCATCGCGGCACCGACAGCGCGACCGACGCCACGCAGCAGATCGTGATACAGGATCGCGATCAGGCCGATGATCGGTCCCAGCAGGATCACCACTCGAAGCAGCACCTGGGCCAGCAGTAATGCCGCCTGCGCCAGCAGTTGGAACAGCCCGAACATCACCGCCTGCAGGGCAGCCAGGAAACCGACGCCGATCCGGTTACCGTCCACCCCCTGGAAGTAGCCGTAGGAGCTGCCCGTCCGCTCGGCGATCGCCTTGTACTCCTGCTTCTTGCGATCCGCAACACCGGATTTCGGATCGTCCGCGCCGTCGGCGATCTCCTGTTTGGTGTAAGCCTGCGCGCCAAGCAGGTCACGACCCAGCTGCGCAGCCTGCGGACCGTCCGGAGAACCGAATTCCCCTCGTAGCCAATTGCGATAGATGATCTGGTCGTGCAGCAGGGTCGGTAGCGCATCGCGCTGCTCGATACCGACCTCGTGCAGGAAACCGCTGCGCACGTCATTACTGCCCTGGACCAGGACGCCATCGAGCACCTGGGTGTACAGCAGCGGCGTCAGGTAGGTCGCGGACGCCAGCCAGATTCCGGCCAGTGCCCACGCCGCGCGTTTACTGACCGCGGCGAGGTCGCCGCGCCAAATCGATCGGAACAGCACGATCGCCAGCAATACTGCGACCAACCCGAACCAAGGTGCGTACACGCTGTCATACAGCGCGACCGTTCCCGAGACGATCAGATCGTTCAACGGAGCCAGCAAGCCCCCATCGGACAGCGCGTAGTGCAGGCCGTTAGTGGCGCCGACGATCGCCTTACCGATGTCGAACAGCAGGTTGCCGGTCCAGGTGTCGATCACCGCGTTCGGGTTGCGCAGGCCCGAAGGACCACAGCCGAGGTCATAGGTGTGCCACACCAATCCGGCGTAACCGACCTCGTGATACGCGCTGTTCGGCGCGCCGGCCTGCAACGGTGTGGGATCGAGGGCACCGACCATGCCGGAGCCGGGCCGCTCCGGGTTGGGTGCCTGCTTGCAGTCGTCGGTTCCCGGGACCTGGGCCAGCGTTGACGAGCCCCAGGCGGTCGACGGGCTGAACAGCGCGATGGCCGCCATCAGCCCCAGCAGCGCCAACAACGCCGCGATCCTCCTACCGTGCAGCACCCGGAGGATCATGCTCGTGTCCTGGCTGCGGCCGCCGGACCGATTCCGCTGCGTGCCGGGCTAGGGCCCGCCTCAGGCGCAAGATCGGCCGTGCTGGGCAGCTCCGTACCCGTTAAGCCACCGCGCAGCGCATCCGGAGTGGTGTCCAGCGCGGTGCACAAATGCTCCAAGTGGGCACCAGAAAGATCCACCCGGACCCGCTCCACCCCGCCAGCGCCATCACCGAAGATGAACTGCCGGGGTGCCCGGTCTCGTTCCGCGGCCATCCGGTCACCCCCTGGGCGACGCCCCAGCGAGGCCACCACCTGCTCATATCCGACCCCGATGGGAACCTTCAGCAGGCGCAGCGCGTCGGCCTGCGCGGGCCCGTCGTCCAACCTCCCGACGAAGACAGAGTCCAGCAGGGACACGAAACCCTGAATTTTCAGGAAGTCCGCCGGGACCTGCGACGACAGCAGCACCCGCACGTTCCACTTGCGGGAGTCCCGGGCGAAGCGATTCATCAGCACCCGACCGGTGGGAACCTCGGACAGGAAAAACGCCTCATCGATCCAGACGCCCTTGCGCTGATCCCGGGGACGCTCGTAGATCGACCGCTGGGTCAGCCACGCGGCGAGGTTGAGCAGCTCCACGCCGAGCGACTCGGCGTCGGTCCAGTGCTCACGACCGATGGTGTCCTTGGGCAGAGTCAGGCCGGACATGGTGAGCACGGTGAGCCGGTCGTCGCGTACCTCGGTGTAGGGGTCGGCGCCCTTGTCCGGGATAAGCAACGACATGCGTTCACGCATCTCGTCGAGGAAGTCGGCGACCACGATGGCGTGCTCGTGGTGCTCGGAGGGATCACGGCGCAGCATCTCGAACACCTGCCCGGGGTGCGCGTCGGGTCGCCCACCCACCGCTCGGACCGCGCGGAGCAGCACGATTCGGGTTTTGGCCATCCGGGCAACCTCGAACGGGAGCACCCCGGTCAAGACGTCGAGTACCAGCCGGCGACGGGTCGCGGCGGTCAGCGCCTTCTCCCGTCGCCAAGCCCGCTCCGGGTCCTCCTCATCGAGGAAATGCGAGAGCTCCGGTTCACCGACCACCCGGTACGGGTTGAGGATGCCGGGCTGTGCGTTGAGCAGGTTGATCGGCCGCGCGTAGGGCCGCAGCTCGGGCAACTCGCACAGCTTGGCCAGCGGGCCGGAAGGGTCCAGCAGGGTCCAGTACGCGCCGGACCGCAGCGTCTTGTACACGATGCCACCGCCCAGGAAGGACTTGCCGCCACCGAGCCCGGCCACCAACGCGGTCAGTCCGGAGGAGTCCCGGATCTCCTGAGCCATCCAGGGATCCCAGGCGACCGGGCGCCGGGTGGCGGTGCACGTCTCGCCGAGCAGGATGCCGCGCCGGTCTCCCACCTCCGCGGTGGCGGTGGGCACCGCGGAGGCTGCCCAGATCACCGAGCCCCGGCGCAGGTAGGCACCCGACGACAGCGGCTCGCCTGGAATGAACTCGCGGGCCAGTGCGTACTGCGACTCCGGATGCTCGATAGCGATCTTCGGTTTGTAGAGATCCAGAAGCTGCTGCGCCAATCGCAGCGCATCCCGCTCGGTAGCTCCCGATACCGCCACCCGCCACCAGGACCGCACCCGGGTGCCCAGCGCGGTGAAGCCCGAGGTCATCTCGTCGTCGATCTCCAGCACCCGGGTGGCTTGGCGAACCAGGCTTTGCGGCGGCTCGAGGTCGTGCTCGTCGGTGTAGTGCCGCACCTGCGAACGCACCTTGTTCATCTGCCGCGCCAGCTCGCCGGCCACCTCCTCGGGGCGGCGCACATAAAGACGGGCCGACCATTCGACCCCGGCCGGCAGGCGGTCCGAGCGCTGCACCCAGGGATCGTCGATCTCCGGGATCCGTAACCCGTGCATCTGCCCCACGGTGAGCACCACGACGTGCCGCACGACGCCGGCGTTCGAGCCGGTGCGGCCGCGGACGGTGAGGGTGGGCGCGTAGGGCTCGGTGTGGAAGTCCGCGGCATCGGTGAAGCTGGCCAGATCCTCGGGTTCCCAGGTGGCGCCGGGCGTCGCGGGCAGGTTGCGTGGCGCGGGCAGTCCCAGCGAGCACGACCGGTGCATCAGCCAGGACATCTCCCCTGCGGTCACCGGCCGGCCCTCCAGCCCTGCCACTCCGATCACGCCGTCGAGGTGCTCGACCTCGGCGTCGATCGCGACCAGCTCCGCGTCGACGGCGGTGGGAAACACCCGCCGTAGCACCGGCGCGGCCCGCTCCACGACCCGGTCGACCATCGACCGGGTCTGCACCTGCACGCCGAGATAGACCTCCTTCTCGGCCATCGAATGCCCGAGTAGCTGCTGCTGCTCACCGATCATGTAGTCGTCGAACGACAGCGCACCGGGGGTGTCGGGCAGCCTGCCTACCGCGTTGCGCACATGGGCCTCGGCCCACATCCGGATCGGGTACGGGCGAGCGGTGACCCGCAGGTGCATCCACCGACCCTGCAACTCCGCGTACTGGCCCGCGATGGCGTGAATCAGGTCCTGACGTTGCGAGTCCGAGCGGAACGACCAGCGCTGCGACGCGAGCCGATACCACGCGTAAACCTCCTGCCCGTTACGGACCAGGTGGCCGTCAATGGAACGCAACGCGATGGACGGGGCGTACGTGGGGGCCGCAGCCTCGCCCGGAAGCTTGTGGCCGCGCCGGTTGGAGCCCTGGTGCTGGTCACCTTCACCGCTGCTGGGAGGACGTCGGAGCCCGAACACCTGTGCGCTCCTTCCTGCCGCCCCAGCGACGGCTCGGCCGTTGGCCGGGTCGAGGGCGGTCGCGTTCGACCCGGACGCGCGATGCGCTGGCGGCGCCACCGCGACCCGCGGTCACCTTCCGGGGGGCCGTGAGCTCCCGGACCCACATCGCGGCAACGGCGGTCAGCGGCCGCTCGTGGGTGATCCGGGAGCCGATCAGCCGGGTGAGCAGGATGGTGATGAGCAATCCCCAGCCGGTGGAGAAGAAGCTGAAGCCAATGCCCACCTGACGCTCGAGGCCGAGGACAACAAGAAACGTCACCATCCCGACGCCCCAGGCCACGTACCGTGCACGCCACGGGAACGTCGCCTTGGGTGGGCCGAGCCATACCGCGTCTACTCGGTAAACATCGTCATCGGTGCGGATCCGCAACGTCGCGTCACTCCCCGCTCAGCCGGCGAACAAGCCGGCGATCCACGTTCCGAGGTTTACCCCTGCGCCGGACACCGCCAACCCGACGACGCCCAACGCGATGATCACACCTCCGACCCGTCGCATGACCCCGGCGTTGTCTCCCTTACCGCCGCCCAGCCACAGCAGCAACACCGCTATCGCCAGCAGAAGCAGCGGCACGACGTTGTCCAACATCCAGGCACGCAGATTGTGCGTGCCCAGCTCGGCTGCCTGAGCGACCACGGTCAACGGAGTCATCGCAACCCCCCTGGGGGTCTGATCATGGTTGCGCGCCGAGCGGGCGCCCGGCGGGTTGTGAGTAGACCATGCCAGGGTTGCCGCAGAGTACCCGGCTCGCCACGCCCAGTGGTCACCCGGACAGTTGAACGGACATCGCCGCCGCCCAGGCAGCGACGCCAGAGCAGCACTCTCGGCGGTCCCTGTTACGCTGTTTAACACCATGCAGGTGCGCACCACCGACCGTGGCCGTCACGGTGCGTGCCGAGTACGGGCTGTGAATCGCCCAGTCGGCGCAGTGTTACCGCCGGCGGAAGTGCGGCTGCTGCCTTGGGTCGGCGTTGCCGACCGAGTAGTCTCGGGACCTTGGCTGGTCCAGCTTTCGAGGTTGGCCCTAGTGCCGTGCATCGGGAGGGGCTGGTTGATGTGAGCGAGAACTACACCGCAGTGTATGAACCAGACGGCGACGCTTGGTAGTGGAGATCGCCGAAGAGCCTCGTATCCGTTGCCTGTGCCCGAGCGTGGCCGAGGCGCGGGAGAGCATCCGAGGCGCTCTTGGCCGGTGGCTCAAGACTGATCCTGCACAGCTTCGCGTGGTCGACGACTTTCGCTTGCCAGCCCAAATCCGAACCGTCCAGGAGGACTAGAATGTTCGGGCACTACCGCTTCACAGCTGCGCACGTTGTCCGATAAACGCCTCAGCTTGCGCGCTGACTGCCAGCACTGCTTCGCGCTCTGTTGTGTCGTGCCGGCGTTCTCAGCTTCTGCAGACTTCGCGATCGACAAAGACGCTGGTCATGCCTGTCCCAATCTGCAATCGGACTTTCGCTGCGGCGTTCACCTACGCCTGCGGCAGGAGGGCTTTCCGGGTTGCACCGTGTACGACTGCTTCGGCGCGGGGCAGAAGGTCTCCCAAGTGACCTTCGATGGGCAGGACTGGCGGCGTGCCCCGCGAACCGCAAAGCAGATGTTCGAGGTGTTCCCGATCATGCGACAGCTCCATGAGCTGCTCTGGTACCTGACCGAGGCGCTGACCCTAAACCGGGCCCGCCCGCTCCACAGCGAACTCGGTCTCGCGCTGTACGAAACCGAACGCATCACTCATCACAGTCCCGACTCTCTGATGAAGCTGGACGTGGCAGCACTCCGACATGACGTCAATGCTCTGCTGCTGCGCACGAGCGAACTCGTGCGAGCCGACGTCCGGCGCCCGAAGATGGACCGCCGAAGAGCGGACCTCATCGGCGCCAACCTCAACGGCGCCGATCTGAGAGGCGCCAACTTGAGAGGGGCATACCTCATCGGGGCTGATCTCAGGGGTGCCGATCTGAGAATGGCCGACCTTATCGGAGCTGACTTCAGAGATGCTGACCTCACCGGCGCCGATCTCACCGGCAGTATCTTTCTCATCCAATCGCAGCTCGATGCGGCCAAGGGCGACACCAAAACAGTGTTACCGTCGTCGTTCACTCGCCCAACACATTGGCGTGGCGCGTCCATGCAGCGGAACGACAGGTAGCCGGTTTTCGCCTCGGGGTCCGTCCGTTCCGTTCCGCCACTCCTGTCCCAAGAACAGGTGGGTGGGTCCATTACATAGGGGCCGCACACCGCGACAGTCCTTACTCAGCCCTCACTGAAAGTGACAGGACCCCTGGTGTCGAAAGAGCTCAGGCCAGTCCCGCCACGACGAGCTCCAGAGCGGACGTAGAGCCGGCTCAGGTGTCCGGCCGGCTCAGGTGTCCGGCCGGCTGATCGAGGGCGGTGAGGACGAGCAGGCCGCTTGCAGGTGCATTCTCTGGAGCGGTGAGCAGATGTCCGCAGCCCGCAGCAGGCTATGCGGGGTCGACGACCTCATCAGAGGATAGTGTCGTCTGCGGCACCGAAGCGAGCACCCCATCGCGGGTCAGCTCCCGCACCGCCGGGACCGGGTTAGGGTCGGAGAACGTAAGCATTCGGTGATCCCGTAGCTGGGAGGGGTGTCTGTTTCCACGGCGACACGCCGCTCGGGGGCTGGGTGTTGGACGTGGGCCGCTGGTGGTGATCTTGTGTTCGCGTCATGGTCAGTGGTGATCTCGGTGGTGGCAG
>JBBPZY010000210.1:0-11376 GCA_038276315.1 Mycobacteriales bacterium | reverse complement strand
TGGGGGTGGGGGGCGGCCGCCCCCAACTCCGTAATGGATCCACCCACCTCTTCATGGGGCAGAAGTGGCGGAACAGACACCCGCCGGACGACACTCAGCCCGTGGCGCGCCATGACAGCCAGCTGGCCGGGCGACGTACGTCGCGTCCCGCCTCTGACCGCCAGCCCGGGACCGGGCGAGATGCAACTATCGAAACGTCGTACGCGATCTTGAAACAGCCCTGGGCGTAGCGGAGGTCCGCCAAACCGGTGGTCAGGACTCGAGATGTGAACGGCTCACTCGACCGTGTCTCACTCGATAGTCTTTTCTTGGGAGGCCGTACAACCTGTCGCTGACAACACGAGCGGGGTGGCCAGCGCAAGCAATCGCTTCATGCATCGCTTCCCGGTCTCGCATCGGTGGTGTTGCGTCTCGCCGGACACCCGCGCCGGATCTGGTCATGATCAGGGAGCCGGGTCCTCCCCTCGGGCGCCGGCGCGGGTACGCGCCGGGTCCACGTCACGCTCGGGATGGCGGCGGAGGTACTCGTTCTCGAGCTCGGTGGTGCGGCTGGTGTGCTCTGCCAGCGCATCGGGCGAACCGTGCAGGAACGTGCCGTGCCGGGTCGCGTGGAGATGTTCCAACTCGCGAAGCAGGTCACTCTCCGCCAGATCCTCGGGCCGCACACCTGACACGTCGCCCTCCTCGCCGCCGCCATACATCCGGATCACCGTAGCGCGCGAAGGCGTTGAATGAGGACGGTGAGCTTCCCCTTCCAGCCCTCACTGTTCGGCTCCGGTGAGCCGCTGGGTGATCCGTCGTTCGCCTCGCTGCGCCGTTTCTGGCTCGACACCGAATCGTGGATCGATCTCGCACCAGGCTGGTTGGGCGGCCCAGACACCCTGTTCATCCAGCTTGCCGAATCGGCACCCTGGGAGCAGCGGCAGCGCTGGATGTACGACCAACGAGTTGCCGAGCCCCGGCTGACGTGCGGCTGGGCCGTGGGTGAGGCACCACCGCCACTGAACGATCTAGGTGAGCTGCTGTCCGAGCGCTACCAGGTTCACTTCGACTCGATCGGAGTCAACTACTACCGACACGGGACAGACTCGGTGGCCTGGCACGGCGATCGGGTGCGCTTTGTTCTACAACGGCCGCGGGTGGCCATCGTCTCGCTGGGCTCCCCCAGACGCTTCGGACTGCGACCGCGCGGTGGGGGCGCTGGACGATGGTTCACCCTGGAGGGCGGCGACCTGCTCGTGATGGGCGGTCGCAGCCAGCACGAGTGGGAGCACACCGTACCCAAGGCTGTCCGCGGCGGCCCGCGAATCAGCGTCACCTACCGGCACACCGCACCCGACCCGGCCGACGCGGGTGCGTAAGGTGTCGATCCGTAGCCTGGAGACCACGATAGGTAACGGGCCGCGACCGGGGCTACCCACGTGTCCTGAGCGCGGAACACGTTGGCGAGGGGTGACGGCATGGCGGTTAGACAGCAGCAGCGTTTGTCCCAGCGCCGTGAAGCTGTCGCGTTGACCCGGAAGTCACTCGCTCAGCGCCACAGTGATCAAGCCGGGCTGTGGCTGGACCGCAACGCATTCGAGGAGCTGATTCGCCCGCCGCTGGCCGGGACCGTCGAGGCGTCGCGTTCCGATCTCAAGACCACCGCCACGCCGGCGCCGACAATGGTCGAAGCTCTCGAAAGCGCTGGCTCCGACGTTCGCCCACCGGCCCAGACACAGATCCCACGGCGGCTATCCCTGGCCACCATGTCGCCGGGATCCGCCGATATCCAGGGGCGTCAGCGTGCGCCGCGGCGGTTCACGCGGTTCGCGGCAGCCGGCGTTCTCGCTCTGGTCGGGGCGGCGGCGTCCGTGCCGCTGATAAGGTCTCACAGCGGCTCCATCGATACCACCGCCGTCGGGCACCCGGCGCCCGCAGGCCCCGTCGCTGCCGTCCCGGCATCAGACCTCGCCAGCATTCCTCACGGCGGAGACTCCAGCGGAACACCCGTCGCCGCACCGAACAATCCAGCCGACGGCCCCGCCACGTCATCCGCCGCCGCGGAACGCACACCTCGAACCGTCCGGAGCGCCAGCCGATTCAGACCTCCGGCCGTCAGGACGACCCCTCCGCAACCGCCCGCCCCCGCAATCCCGGCTGACGCCTACGCGGCGTGGTCGCGACTGGCTGCCCTCAGCGCGGATCATCACGACAGACACCGCCATCGTCCAGAAGCTCCACGCACCCCCGACGATGACGATTAGTCCTGCCCACGTCAGGGGCGGTGTCGGGAACGACGCCCGCCGAGGACACACCTGAATCAGAGCCAGCCGATACGGGCGCTCGCCAACTCCTCATCACCAGGCGCACGCGTCAGCTGCCCCGCTTTCACCCGATCAAGCAGCCTCCCCAACGCGTCAATAATCTCGGGAACTGCCTGCCGGAGCGCCTCGGCATCGCCGGCGCCGACATCGATCGCTGCCATACCAGCCTGTTCAAAAAGGGCGTCGAGATCCGACAGGCGGGCGCCCACCCATTCCAGCGGTCGGGTTGACAGCTCCTCGACGAAGTAACGCGGGCCCGGTTCCCACCCTCGGAAGGCCGGGTGATGGTGAGCACGGTCCAAGCTGCCCGGGGGACCCGCCACCGCCTCCAAGAGGTCAACCCTCCACACGGGCCGGTCGACCACGATCGGCCGAGCCGAATAGATCGAACCTTTCAGCTCCCCCAGTTCGACCAGCCGTACCTCAAGGCGGACACCACGCTCGGCGCCCTCCTGGCCCGGCAACGGATCGGGATCGACGAAATACAGGTCACCCATCACCACGCCGACTCGCTCGAACCCAAAGACGTAAAGCATGAAGCCCTCCTCGGTCTCGCCACTGATCACGACCACGCACCAACAGCTTCCCGGCAACCGACCGCCCAGCTGCAATTCCAGTAACCCAGGAAATGGGACGACTTGCCGCGCTCCGGTCGATCCCCGTCTTGCGGTAGACCCTTCGAATCGTTCCGCGTACACAGAGTGAGAACCGGGGGAGGTTACTCATGTCCGTGGTGCGCGCCCGTCGCGACAGCACGGTGGAGCTCATCGGCGACCCCACTCCCGACCAGCTGCGCGCCCTCGACGCGCTGCTGCGGACACCGTCTGATCCAGACCGGGCAGCGCAGGAGTGACTTCCCCGACCACGGCGGCGCGCGCTGTTGATCGGCACCGAACACCACGACGACGCCCGCCTCGACGCGCTTCCGTGCACCCGGGCCGATACCGCGCAGCTCCACGAGGTGCTGGGCCATCCGGCGATCGCTTCCCCGGACGAAAGTGAGTATACCCTTGTTTTTATTTAGGCACCCTTGCTTGTTCTAGTCGAGATCTGTGAGTGTCGTTGCGGTACTCCGTGGTTGGAGTGCTCCAGGCTCGGTAGCTTGGCCTGATCAGGAGCCTGTCCGCGCAAGGGCGTGACTCGCGTACCCCCAAGTCGGTGCGGCTCGACCCGCCACCGAGCCCTCACCCAGTAGCCAGTCACCTACCGACCCAGCCATCACCTCGGCGGTCTGAGGCGATGTACACGGGCTGATCGCGCTGCTGTGACGACATCGCCGAAATGCGAGTGAACGACCCCTGGGACGTGTCCCTTTCGAATACAATCGTCCGAAAAACCCATATCTGGTGATGATTATGGTGGAACCGGAGCGGGTAGTCCAGAAAGTACCCGCTGCCCGCGGCTGTCTAAATATGCGATGACCGAAAGGAAGTCTGCCTAATGTTTTGCACAACCCGAAAATGATGTACATGGTGCGGGTCGACCAGCCGAACGCTGCTTTCGCCAAGATGCTGCTGGAGCAGTTCGGCGGCCCCAACGGCGAGCTCGCCGCCGCGATGCGCTACTTCACCCAGGGCTGGAACGAACCCAACGGCCCGCGCCGGAGCATGCTGCTCGACATCGCGACCGAGGAGCTCTCCCACCTGGAGATGGTCGCCCAGACTCTCTCCATGCTGCTCAAGGGGTCCCCTTCTGAGCTCGTCGACCAGGTCGAGGGCAACTACCTCGGCGAGCTGCTGGACGGCAAGATGCCCGACTACGTCAACATGTCGCTCAACAGCGGACCAAACGTCCTAGGCGGCGGAGGCCCGCGACTCACCGACTCGATGGGCGCCCCATGGACCGCCGCCTACATCGACACGATCGGTCAGCCGGTCGCCGACCTGCACTCCGACATCGCCGCCGAGGTCCGCGCGAAGATCGTCTATGAACGGCTGATCAAGCAATGCGACGACCCCGGCTGCAAGGACACGCTGAACTTCCTCATGACCCGCGAGGTCGCCCACCAGAAAATGTTCCAGGCCGCGCTCGACGCGATCGTGGATAACTTCCCGGCCGGGACCCTGCCGGGCGACCAGGCGCTAGGTCACGCCTACATCGCCGACTCCGGCGTCTTCAGTGGCGACGGGAAGGCCGACGGCTTCGAGCTCGCCCAGGCCAACAGCGACTGGGGCTTCGAACTCGACACCAACCCCGTCGGTCACGCCGCCCAGCAAGAGGTCGGACCGACGCCGGCTCCCTAAAGAAGCGCACCGATAAGTTCAAAGACGCTGGGCGCCACCCGGATGAGGCGGCCGCACCTCCACCCAAACCACATCGCCTCACGGGGACGCATGACGCTAAGTGCACGGCCGCCACGGTGCTACTGCTGTTGCAGATCTCGAACCGGACGGTGATGGCAATGATGGGAGGTCCAACACGGCCATGGCTGCGCGGTAACAACACATCATCGCGGCCATCCGTCGAGACGTGGCCACAAGCGTCGGTGGGCTGCTCTGGAAGCCAGCCGAATCGCCACGATGACAGCGCCGCGGGGTCCCGCACCAGCCGCGGGGCGAGCAAAGCCACCACAACTTCAACCAGCCGCACAAGATCACCCGTAATAGTGGGATCGGCGTTTGCCCTGGAGTTGGCGGTAGCGGTGGGATTTGAACCCACGGAGGGCGTGAACCCTCACGCGCTTTCGAGGTCTGCGAGCGACACTTCAGCCCAGATCGTCTAGCGTTTTTCAGCAGGTCATCGGCTGGTTCTGGTCTTCCGTGAGCGTCCCCGATCCTCAGCGACTGAGACCCCAATTGAGACCCTTTAAGGGGACGAACTTCCCAAGATCGATATGTCCTCTGATGGATGGACACGGCCGGCGATCGACCCCTCGGCGTCGTACAGGATCCACGCCGGTAAGCGGACGGCTGCGCGCCCGGCGGGCTCGCTGAGCAGTTCGCGGCGTCGGAGCATCTGTCGCAGGTGCCCGGCCTGGTCCTGACCGGCCGGAGCACCGGGATCGAGGACAACGGGGACAGGTCCGTCGTCAGTGGTAATCCGTGCGTCCGCCCGGTGCCCGCGCACGCTCACACCCAGCTCGAAAGGACTGGCTGGAATTCTGGACAGCGCCTCGTATAGACGGTCGACCAGGTCCGTGTCGGTCCTGGTGGTCGCGAACGGGGCAGCCAGGTGAGCAGCCCGCCACAGTTCGGCACCAACCCCCCCGCGGTCTTCCCACAGCTCGTCGTCACCCACCACGATCAGGTGCGAGCGAGCACGGGTGATAGCCACGTTCCATAGCTGGTGGCTATCCATCCAGTCGATGCTGGTCGTTGGCATGTGCCGCGTGGCGACGAGGGACAGCACGATCGCGTCGCGCTCGCCACCCTGGAACGCGTGCACCGTGCCGATTCGGATGCGGTCGCGGTGGTCCCGCATCCGATCGCCCAGGTGCTGCTCCAACTCCTCGACCTGCCGCCGGTAGGGCGTGATGACCCCGAGGGTGCCTTCGGGCGGGAGGTGCGCCAGCAAGTGCTCAACGCACGCGACGACCCGGTCGATCTCGGCGGTGTTGTACCAGGACTTACCGGCGCTGCCGCGGACAGCTCGCCCGCGCACCGACTCCCAGCTCACCGCCGGAAGATCAACGGCGGGACGGCCACGGATGTCGGTCAGCACAGTGAGCCCGCCCCCATAAAAGAGCGCGTTGGACACGGCGGCGATGTCTGGGTGGCACCGGTAGTGCTCGTCAAGCAGAAGACTGCCACCGGCCGCCCGCTGGGCGGCGCGGAAGCTGGAGTGCCGGCGGACCGACATCTGGTGCTCGTCGAGCCACTCCGAGGTGAGGTTGTGCGTGCGGCGCAGCTCGGCATCGAGCTGCGCGGGCAGCGTGCTGATGTGCGGTAGTTGCATGACGTCACCGATGATCAGAGCGCGTTCGGCCCGGAACAGCAGTGGGACAACAGCCGGAATCGAGCACTGACTGGCCTCATCGATGATCACCAGGTTGAACAGGGCAGGGTCCGGTGGGATGCGTCGACGCGCCGATTGGCAGGTGACCGCCCACCCGCGGACATACGGCAGGGCCCCCCGGAACTCGTTCCAGTCGCCGCGCAGCGCCTGGATAGCGGATTTCCCTGCGCCCGCAGCGGCGTGCACGCAGTTCCGCAGGAGTTCGGTCGAGGCCCGCTCAACGGCGTCGTCGGCGTCGTACACGACCTGGGTGAGGTCGCAGTCGGATTGGATCGCGGCGGCCGAGCGCCGCCGTTTCTTCCAGTGCTCATCCAGATCCGCGAGGTCGGCCATGTCGGTGCAGGTACCGACGGTGCCGTTAGCTGTGCTGGGCAGCCCCACTCCGCTCAGGAACCGCTTCCGCCGCCACCCACCGAAGAAACGGGCGCCCGCCAGCGCGCGGGCTCGACGTCCCCAACCTGGGCCGAGGAGCTCGCTGAGCTCGTCTGCGCTCCGGCCCACGCCTTCCTCGGCCGCGACGCGGTTGCGCCCGGTACGGTGAAGATCAGCCTCCTGGACCGCAACGCGACCCAACCTGCGCTCGGCGTCCGCCAGCCGGCGGAGCGCTGCACGGTGTTCGGCCTCGCTCGTCTCCAGCGTGGGGTCGGCTGGTCTCGGGCCGAGCAGCGTGCGGAAGCCAGCGGCTTCTTTCTCGGCGGTGCGCTCCTTCGACCCGGTGCGGATCAGACTGCCGGGCACAAGTTCCTCGCATCGTCCCCAAACCTCGTCCACTGCCTGGTTGTTGGTGGAGGCCACGAGGACGGCCTGACCGGCGGCGATGGCGGTGGCAACCGCGTTGACGACCAGCTGGCTCTTCCCGGTGCCCGGTGGTCCGGTGGCAACGGTGAGCCGCTGCGTCATGGCGCTGCGCAGGACCGCCCGTTGGGCGGGGTTCGCTCGGAGTGGAGTGACCAGCGGCGGGCAGGCATTCGCCCGCGAGCGATCGGGTTGGAGCAGCGTGGCCAGCGCCGTGCTGACGATTTCATGGTGCTTACCGGCGATATCCGTAAGATCCTTTATCAGTTTCTTGGTTGTCTCCGGCGCGGTCGTTGTGAACAGGACCGCTACGTTGCGCGCGCCCTGGCCGGGGCTTGCGAGGTCGATCCGCGCGGAGAGCTGATCGGGTCGCAGCTCCTCCACGATGGACTGCGCAAACTCATCCCGCAGCAGGTGGCCGGCGTCGTCGGCCAACCGTCCGGACTCGCCGGAACGCCAGCTGGGTTGGTAAGTGGCCGCGAGCAGCTTGGCGTGATCATCGTCGAGCAGGGATCTCGCCAACCCGGGATGGGGGATGACCGGGCCGTAAGGCTTCAGCTGCTGGGTGCCGGCATCGGACACTCGTCGACAGAGACGTGGCCGCTGGCCGCGCTCCCGGCCTTACCAGTGCGCAACGTCTCGATAATCGCTGCTGTGAAGACCGAGGGTGCCGGCTCGTCGGCTGTGCCGCCCCCGGCGAAGGAGTCCTCACCGGCGCCGGAGGAGGACAGCACGTAAACACCCCGCGCTGTAAGGGGGATCCGGGTCTCTGGCTGGACCGGCACGGACTTGGCCGTGGCCTCGCGGGTGCGGAAACCGAGCGCAAAGCCGCCGCTGCGGCAGCAATCCAGAATCGCGATCTTCTGCGCTGCCCAGCAGTCCTCGAGACACTCGTTGACGAATCCGGCGCCCACGGCAGTCTGCTCGATGTGGTCGCGGTCGGTGTCGGCTGCGACGAAGAAGAATTCGCTCTCGGCGGTGACCAGACGCGTCCCGTGGCCACTGATATAGAGCAGCGCCAGCTCGTCACACCCGCAGTCCCGGAGGAAGGCGCCGATCGTGTGACGCATCTCGTCGGCGCGCAACTTGGACTTGATGCGGATCTCCGCAAATGCGCCGATATTGCGGTGACCGAGCATCTGTGCGAGCTGCTCCGTATCGGCACGGGCAGACGGGAGCGCGGCGAAGCGCGCGTCGTCGTGGTTTTCCGTGCCGATTAGCAGGGCCCGTCGGCGCAGCGAAGCCGTCACTACTGTGCGCTACTCTCGTCACGATCCTCAAACCGACGCAGGAACTCCTCGATCGCGCGCTGCTGCGCTTCTGTCGGGTCCCCCGTGATCTCTAGCGAGCGGTCACCGTCTTTAAGATGGACAACTCGGCGGCTGTCCCGAACACACCACTCCTGGATCGCAGTAACTAGCACCTGCGCGGCCGGACGCCCCAGCGCAGTGATCGTGGCGATCAACGTAAGGACCGTCTCCACTGTGCCCTTGCGGCCTTCGCCACTGGGGTCCGCGGGAGTTCCGAAGGCGACATCAATCCCGGCCTGCGTGACGAGCTCGTCGCGCAGGTCTCGTGTCAACCGCTCCTGGCGCAGTACGTCATCACCCGCACCGACCTCCAGCTGCAAAACCGATGCCAATTCGCTCACCAGTGTCCCCCTCTCCACACCAGACGACCCCTGCTCACCCACGATCCGCAGTTCGCGATGCTTCGGGTAGGTAGCGTCCACCACAGGTTATTGAGTGAACGTCCTCCCGCGGGGAACACCCGGTCGAATCCGATCGACCACACGGGCGAATACGGTAAAGTGGCCGCTACGCTCCGTTCAATTTTGCGATGATCAACAAAACGAAGATGGCAGCAATGATCGCACCCACTCCGGCACCCGGCGAGCGGCGATAGTGCGGCCGAACCCAGTGTCCCTTACGTAGTGACCCTTAACATGCGGCATGGTGATTCCCCGATGAACGTGTGTTTGATAGCTGTACTGAACCACACGGCACGGAAGCTTCCAGCGTCCACGGAGAAACAGCTGTGACCACAAAAGTCGCGTGAGCAAAGTGCGGCTAAAGTGACGAGAAACATCACCTGTGTGGAGCAACCGCACGTGAGCCATGCGGTATGCGAGGTAGCCATACGACTGAACCCACGGGATGTAACTGACCGTCCGGCGGCCCGGCTTGATCTGCTCCGCGGACCAGACCCGCTCGCCCATGATCCACCATGCAAGGGCGTCACTGCCAAGGTGCTGGCCGACGAGGTCGGGGTCCACATCGACGGCCGAGGCAGGCTCCAGCCGGACCGGCATAGCCCGTGCGCGGCGATCGGGGCTCGGCCTAGCAAGTTGTTAAGTCAGGCGCGTTCATGCCCCACGTCTCGCTTTCCGGCGCGCTTGCGCGGACGCCGCCGGGACGGCGCCGTAGCCTGGTCGACCCAGGACGGCTCGGTCAACGACGAAGGGTTAGATGCCGGGTGCAATTGGACAACGACCTCGCAGCGCTGGTCCTCGGCGAGACCGCTGGCTTGGAGCTGCGCGTGCCGATGAGGTGGGAGATCCGCGCCACTACCGTCCGCGCTCAGATGGGCGTACACAACGCCTACGATCTGCCGTTGCTCCTCGGCGTTCAGGTACTCATACCCAAACCGTGGAAGCTGACCTCCTACCTGATGATCTACGGTCAGCACCTCCGTCGGCTTGACGTCAACGGCTCACATGGCAACCGGACCGGAAACCGTGAAGTGTGGAACGAGCGCACGCACAAGCACACCTTCTCCGAGCAGGACCAGGACACGGTCGCCTACACCCCTGGTGACATTCCGGCTGTTCCCACGGCGAATGTCGTGGGAGACCATTACCGTGGAACGTTCGAGGCGTTCTGTGGAGAGCAGGCCATCAAGCTGACAGGCGAGTACCGCTGGATCGACCCGGTGTTGCCGACCCGCTAGGAGGGGACTGGATGACCGAGTGCAGCGCTCTACTCTCCTCTATTCTCGCAGGTGAGAGCAGTCGATGGACGTGCCGCGAGGTGTCAGCTGACACCGTCCTCCTGGTGACATCGCACCACTACGCCGACGGAGATACTGTCGAGCTGATCGTGCAGACCGTCGGTGACGAAGTGATCGTGTCGGACGGCGGCGAGGTCTTGGCGCGGCTCGACAGCATGGGCGTGAACCTGGACTCGCAGAGTCGGGTGGGCAAGTCGTGGAAACGGCTGATGGCGGCCCACGCGCTTGAAGACGACCGCGGCCAGCTCGTGCGTCGGGCAAGCATCGAGCACACCGCCGACCTGGTGCAGGAAATGGCCGATGCGGTGGCCAACCTCGATGGCCTGAGGCTGCTGGCACCCATTCCACGCCGCCCGGCGTTTCCGGAGCGGCTGACGACCTACCTCGGGGCCGAGTTCCCCTTCGTGGAACCGCGAGCCAAACTGACAGGTGCCAGCGGCTCGCCCTACCAGGTCACCGCGGCGGTCGGCAGCAGCGAGAGGCGGCCGGTCTACGTCCAGACGGCGGCCGGTCAGAACACCGCAGCGCAGAGGTCGGCAGTGGAGCGTTGCTTCACGATGTTCTCCGACATCAATGGGCGCCTTCCCACTGAGCGGAAGCTTGTTGTGCTTGATGACGAGGCGACACCGCAGTGGCGCCCTGAGATGATCAATCTGCTGACCGGTGTGGCCTACGTGGGCACTTGGACCGCTCGCGATCAGTGGACCGAGTTCGTGTGGGGCAACGTCCCTGAGTCACGGCTGATGCTCCCATCAGAGCAGCCAACCCGTGGCTAGCGAGACAGGGCGACAACCACTCGGCACTGAGTTACAAGTAGTCAGTACCAACGGATGGCACACCAACGACGTCTCGCCGCGAGGCAGCGGGATCTTGCGGTCACAGCGGTACTTCACCCGAGGGCTTAAACGCCCCCCTTCCCCGCGGAGGTGACCGCTGACCGTGCGCCTTGGAGCACCTCCTCGATCCCGGCGGCGGGATCCGGACAACTGAGACCCACTCGGAGAACGCCCTTTGAGTTGCGGTCGATTTATCGGGCGTCTGCCCTGGTAGATGGCGGTAGCGGTGGGATTTGAACCCACGGAGGGCGTGAACCCTCACGCGCTTTCGAGGCGCGCTCCTTCGGCCGCTCGGACACGCTACCGCCGGTGAGGGTACCTGATCCAGCCGCGGCGCGGCTGGATCAGGTCGTGTGTGGCCATTATTGGGGGAGCACTCAAAGCCCCACACCGGCGCCCCAGGCGCCATAACCCGGTGTGCCGCGCGGGCCACTACACCACGAGGGATACCCCCAGCACCAGCGGCCGGGGGTGGC
>JBBPZY010000209.1:0-8085 GCA_038276315.1 Mycobacteriales bacterium | reverse complement strand
GTGGAAGTTCACCCCAGCCGACCTCGACGACCTGCTCGCCAGGATCGGGATCGACCAGCACCAGCAGCCGACCGCCCCACATACCATCACCCGGGCCGCGTGATCAACCCCCGACGGACTTCCGGTGCCGACCACTAAGCAGGTCGTGGTGGGTGCCGTGTTCGATGATGTGTCCGTGGTGGAGGACGATGATGTGGTCGGCGTTGTGGATGGTGGTCAGGCGGTGGGCGATGGTGATGGTGGTGCGCCCGGCCGAGAGGGTGTCGAGGGCTTGTTGGACGGCGTGTTCGGTGTGGGTGTCTAGTGCGCTGGTGGCTTCGTCGAGGACGAGGACGGGGGGGTTGCGTAGCATGGTGCGGGCGATGGCAAGGCGTTGTTTTTCTCCGCCGGAGAAGCGGTATCCGCGTTCACCGACGATGGTGTCGTAGCCGTCGGGCAGGGTGGTGATGAGGTCGTGGATCTGGGCGGCTTTCGTGGCGGCGATGATGTCTTCGGCGGTGGCGTTGGGTTTGGCGAAGCGCAGGTTGTCGGCGATGGTGGTGTGGAACAGGTGGGTGTCTTGGGACACGACGCCGACGGTGTCGGCGAGGGTGGCGAAGCTGAGGTCGCGGACGTCGACGCCGTCGATGGTGACGCGCCCGGTGGTGACGTCGTAGAGGCGGGGTACCAGGTAGCCCAGTGTGGTTTTGCCGGCGCCGGTGGCGCCGACGACGGCGAGGTGGCTGCCGGCGGGTAGATCGAGGTCAATTCCGTACAGTGCCTGGTCGTTGCCGTAGGAGAAGGAGACGTTCTCGAACCGGACGTGGCCACGGGCACCCTGCAGAGGCACCGGGTGCGCTGGCTCGGGAAGGTCCACCGGTAGGTCGAGGTAGTCGAAGACCCGTTCGAACAGCGCTAGTGAGCTTTGCACGGTGATGCCGACTTGCAGGAGCTGCACCGAGGGGTTGAATAGGCCCTGTTGCAGGGTGGTGAAGGCGACCAGGGTGCCGAGGGAGATGGCGAGGGAGCCCTGGTGGGCGGTGAGCCCGGCTGCCCAGTAGATCAGAATGGGCATGGCGGCCATGATGATCTGGATGCTGGACTGGCGCCAGCGCCCGGCCATCGCGGAGCGAATCGTGAGGCTGGTCAGCGCATCGGACTGGGTGGCGAACTCGTGGGTGAGCAGCTGGGAGCGGCCCATCACCCGGCCCAGCAGGAAGCCGTGGACTGAGAGGGATTCCTCGACCAGGGTGGACATCAGGGCGAGCTGTTGTTGCCGTTGGAGGGTGAGCGCGCGGCGTTCGTCGCCGACGTTGCGGCTGATCCACAGGAACACCGGGAGCATCAGCAGGGACAGGATGGTCAGCCGCCAGTCCAGGGTGATCATCGCGATGAGGCTGCCGAGAACGGTGGTGAGGGCGCCGACGATGGTGGTGGCCACGGTGGTCACGGTCGCGCCCATCCCGCCGATGTCGTTGGCTATCCGGGATTGCACCTCGCCGGTGCGGGTGCGGGTGAAAAATGCCAGCGACATCCGTTGCAGGTGCACATAGACCGCGTTGCGCAAGTCGTTCATGATCTGCTGGCCCACGGTCAGTGACAGGGAGGACTGGAACACGGCGATGACGGTGAGGGCCACGGCCACCCCCAGCATGCCGCCGGCCAGCGCGCTCAGCAGTCCGACGCGGGCCTGGGGCAGGGCGACATCCAGGATTTCCCGTAGCAGAAACGGCGCGACCAGCCCCACGACGGAGGACACCGCGATCAAGGTGAACACGGCGGCAAGCCGGGCCCGGTAGGGCGCGAACAGTCGCAGGATCCGCCGCAGCGACACGGGCGACCGATCCGCGGACGTCTCATTCACCTGTTTCTCCTTTGCACTGCGGTCTGCCTGCGGTTGGAGTCGGGCGCCGCGGCGCTGTTCTGCTTACTGCGTGGCGCGCAGTAAGCAGAACAGCCAGGGCTCAGCCGAAGGTGAGGAATCCTTCCCGGAGCAGGGTCTGGACGAGGACCACGCGGCCTGGTTCGTCCAGCTCGCCGGGGATGGCGGCGCCGGTGAAACCGGCCCCGTTGCTGGCGGCCACAAATCTCACCTCGTCGGCGACGTGGGCGGGGAACTGGACGGTCTTGTTGTGGAAGTCCAGGCCGACCACATCCTCGGCAACGGTGACGTGGCACCGCAGATCAGGTCGGCGTCGCACCGGCGTGTGAACTCGGATCTGACTGAGTTGCTCCAGATCAGTCAGATGGTGGCGCAGCGTCGGGGCACTGATCGACGCTGCTCGCTTGACCGACTCGCCGACCACGTCCTGCGGCGACATCCGAGCTTGCAGCGCACCGATCAATTCGGCGACTGTTTCCACCGCCCGGCGCTGGAGGTTCTCGTCGGTGGCAAACCCCATCGGCAGTCCCCTGCGGAAGCGGACATCGTCGGCGAATACCTTGGTGAGCGCATCGGTGATCGCCTGCGAGTACAGCACCGGGTGCACACCGATCGTGACATGGACCGACGCGGTCTCGTTCGAGGTCGCCGAGTGGATCGCCCCCCGCGGGAGGTACAGCAGGTCCCCGGCCCGCAAGTCGAACTCCTGTTCCGGGGTGGGTTCGGGCTGCGACTTGTCGTAGGGCTGACCCTGCAGCGGCAGCTCACAGGGCTGGCTGGCCAGCCGCCAGTGCTTGGTGCCATACACCTGCGCGATGAACACATCATGCATGTCGTAATGCGCTGCGAACCCCTGCGCGCCGGCCGGGGTGAGATAGACGTTCATCTGCAGCCTGGCACTGAGTTGCGCGCCCAGCGACTCGGCCAGCCGCTGCAAGGGCACGCAGGACTGTTCGAGGCTGTTCAGCACGATGGTTGAGCCGTTCCGATAGCACTCGTACAGCGCCTCCAGTACATTGATGGATCCGTTACGTCCAGAAGACGAACCAAGCTCACCCACCGGGGTCTCTTTGCCGTTCATCACCACCCGGAGGCTGTCGAGCCGTGTCCCGGACAGGGACAACTGCTGGTCGAGGTTGTCCAACGTCAGCACATCCTCGAAGTAGTGAGGATCACCACGGTGGACAACAAGAGGCGCGCGTTCCCAGTAGTCCCGCCGGAACGTCGCCAGGTCGATCGGATAGATCAGTCGTGATAGATCGGGGAAAGGCCGCGCGTGCAGCGCGGCCTTTCCCCGATCCGCAAGAAGCGTCATTCTGTCAATCCTCTCACGGAGTTCGGGCGCTGCTGGTTAACTCCCGCCGGGGAAATCGTTGTCGTCGATGCCCCCATCGTGACCACCGAAGTTCCAATGATCGTTGTCATCCGCTGGACCATGGCTGTTGTTCGTCGGAGACACGGTCCCAGTCGGGCGGACCACCGTGACATCGGTGGCGTCCAGTGACTTTGCCATTCCTGTACTCCTTTTCGTCATACGTAGGATCCTTGGGAATGAAGCATCTCGGTCGCCTGCCACCCGCAGAGTGTCGGCGTCCGCGACAACAGCGAATGTATGGTGGGTTTCCGGTTGTTTCCAAGGGGTTTCCCGTTGCCTGCGTGGGGAGTCAACGGGAAACCCCTTGGAGAGACATGGGGCGCAGCGCGGCGAATGCTCCTCTTCGGAGGGGCGTTGCCCCGCGGGGGTGCGCTATCCGAGCGAACGCCTGACCACGATCGGATGCAGACAACCTCCACCACGGTCACGCTCGTTGCGCTGGTTTTTCCTGTGTCGCAAAGCCGTGGGCCAATGCGTGGTGGACTCGGCGAAGTCCGTGACACCAGAACTCGGTACCGAGTGAGGGCGGGAGAAGCTGCTCGCCACCGCTGGCTACCTACCGTATGCTGCTGATTGTGTGAGGTAGTCCAACATGGGGATACCGCTTCCATCGGCTGCTGCGGCGGCAGGCACGTCGGGGGAGGAGCAACTGGCCAGGCTATGGACAGTCACCACCAGCCCATCATCGGCGAGGATGCCCCGGGGGTGGTCGGGGCAGAGCTGCGTCGGTGGCGCACAAAACGAGGCCTGTCGTTGGCGGGGTTGGCCCGGCAGGTGCACTACAGCAAGGGCTATCTCAGCAAGATCGAGACCGGGGACAAGCGGATCACCCTGGAGGTGGCTCGTTCCTGTGATGTGGTGCTGGACACCGGCGGTGCGTTGACCGCGCTGCTTGTCGACCGGGAAAAGCCGCCCGATGAGAAGCCGGAACCGGCGACCGAACCCGACCACACGACCGAGATTTGCCCGTATCTGGGGCTGGCTGCGTTCGGACCTGAGGATGCCCGCTGGTTTTTCGGCCGGGCGCAGGTCACCGCGGATCTGGTCGACCAGCTCGATGAACGCATCACCAGCAGGAGGCCACTGGTGATGGCGGCGCCGTCGGGGGCGGGAAAGTCCTCACTGCTGGCGGCAGGGCTGGTTCCCGCGTTGGCCCGTGGGGCGCTGCCCGGCTCCCAGCGCTGGCCAGTGGTAATAGTCACCCCGGGCGTGCATCCGCTGACGGCACTGGCCGCGCGGGTGGGCGACCTCACTGAGGTCGACCCGGTCGAAGTGGCCGGTGACCCGGCAGGGTTCGCCGCGTTGCTCACCAGCGCCACCAGTGGGAAACCCGGGGAAACGCCCAGCTCAGCGCGGATCCTGCTGATCGTGGACCAGTTCGAGGAAACCTTCACCGAATGCCAGGACGAGGCTGAACGCCAGGCGTTCATCACCACGCTGTGCGCCGCCGCGCAGCATCCGGCCGGGTTGGTCGTCCTCGGGGTACGGGCGGATTTCTACGGCCGGTGCCTGGACTACCCGCTACTGCTGGCCGCAATGAACGAAGATCCTCTGGAATTGGGGCCAATGACCCCGGCCCAGCTACGGGAAGTCATCACCGGCCCGGCCACAGTCGAGGACCTTCACCTTGAACCCGGCCTGGTAGAACTCCTGCTAGCTGACCTCGGGGCGGTCGAGGAATCCCCCGACACACCCAGCTACGACCCAGGGGCGCTGCCACTGCTAGCGCAGGCGCTGCGCGCGACCTGGCAGCAACGCACCGGTCGGTTGCTAAGCGTTGCCGGCTATCGGTGCACCGGCGGGATCCGCCAAGCAATCGCCACCATCGCCGAGCGCGCCTACACCCGCCTGGATCCGGCCGAACAGCAGCTCGCCCAGCAGATCCTCCTGCGCCTAGTGAACGTAGGCGCCCCGGGCAGGGACACCCGTCGCCGAGTACCGCGGGCCCGGCTCCTACAGGCGTTACCGGCACCCGCGGCGGCGGTCGAGAGGGTATTGAAAAGCTTCGGGCGGGCCCGGCTGGTCACCTTCACCGCTGACAGCGTGGAGATCACCCATGAGGCACTGTTGCTGGTCTGGCCTCGGCTGGGCCAGTGGATCAGCGCCGACCGCGCCGGGTTGCGCACCCACCAGCAACTGTCCGAGGCCGCCGACGCTTGGGAAGCGACCGGGCGGGATGCCTCGGGGTTGCTGCGCGGCTCTCGGTTGGCTATCGCCCGTGACTGGGCGGCCGGCCCTGGGCAGCGCGCCGGGCTCAGCGCGCTAGAGGTTGCCTACCTAGATTGCAGCATCGACCAGGAGCAACGCGAGCGTCAAGCCGAATACCAGTTCGCGCAAGCCACCGATGTGCTGCAGGCAGCGGCCGACGCGGAGGGAACCGAGGAGAACAAGCAGCTGAACCAGGCGGCTACCTACCTCGCCGGCGCGGTGCACCGCCAGTGGACACAGGAGGCGTCGTTGCGGTCCCTGCGACGTCCCGAGCCGATACGCATCCGGTGGTCGACCACCGGTCGGCCCGTGGCGGCCAGCTTGACCGCAGTATTGAACGAGGGTGTGGTGCCGGGCCGCCCAGTGCGGCTGCACCACGACATGGACCACGTGGTCGAGTTGTTCCGGAAGTTACGGGCCCGACAGCTGGTGATCCTGGGGGATCCTGGCGCGGGTAAAACCGTGCTGGCGCTGCTGTTTACCCTCGGTCTGCTGGACAGTCTCCAGCCGGGCGAGCCGGTGCCGGCGCTGCTGACCGCTTCGTCATGGAACCCACGTACAGAGCACCTGCACACCTGGCTGGCGCGACGGATCCTCGAGGAATATCCGGCGCTGGCCAACCACGACGTCTACGGCCACGACGCAGCCGCACGGCTGGTCACCCTGGGACGGGTCATGGTCGTCCTAGACGGCTTAGACGAGATCCCCGAAGCGCTGCAACCGGAGGCCATCGACGCCCTCGAGACTGCCGTTGCCGGCATGCATCCGTTGGTGGTGACCTGCCGCAGCACCGACTACGAAGCCGCGATTGCCAGGAGTGGCACGATCCTGACGCGAGCAGCGGTGCTGGAAATCGAACCCATCGAACTCGACGACGCGGCAACCTTTCTGATGGCGACGGGGCCATCGGCCGAATGTCGCTGGCGCCCCGTGGTCGACCAACTGCGCGCGCGTCCCAACCTGCCCCTAGCACGAGCGTTGACCAGCCCACTGATGATCAGCCTGGCCAGAACCGTCTACGCCTCTCCCACCTCTGACCCAGCACAACTGCTCAATGCCAGCCAATTCCGCGACTACGCCGCAGTTGAACGCCACCTGCTCGAAGCGTTCATTCCCGCTGCTTACCACGATCCGCCCGCCGCACCCGGAACACCATCGACCTCGGCCTCGGGGCGGTACCCACCGGACCAAGCCCACCAGTGGCTGACGTTCCTCGCTCGTCACCTTGCCAAACTCGCCACCAGGGACCTCGCGTGGTGGCAGCTAGTCGACACCATTCCTCGAGTCACCCGCGGGATATCCGTCGGGCTCACCGCTGGACTGACCTTCGGGTTCGCGGGGGGCCTTGGCGAGGCAGGTGACACCGACATCACCTACCGCCTCGTGGCCGGCCTCGCGTTCGGCCTCGTGTTCGGCCTGGCGACCGGCCTCTCCTACGGCTTGAGCAAGCGGCCGAAACCGTTGCGCGTCGAAACACGATTCCAGGGAACGCTGGCGCCATTCCTACACCGACTCATGCCCGGTCTCGCGACCGGAGTCGGTGTCGGTTTCGGGGTTGGCATCCCCTACGGAGGGGCGCTCGTGACCGGGTTGACATTTGGGTTCGCGTTCGCAGCGCCAGTATGGCTGGGCATACCAACCGATGTAGCCCAGGTGTCCAGTCCAGGAGTCGTCCTGAAACAGGATCGCACGGCCGCGCTCTCATTCGGCCTGGTATTAGCGCTGCCGTTCGGGCTCGCGGGAGGCCTCGTAGTCGGGTTACCCACTGGGCTCGCGTTCGGTGTCGTCGGTGGCGTCGCGGCCGTACTGGCCGGTGCATTTATGGGCGCGGTCGCCGGTGGGATCCTGGGAGGCCGCGCGTATGGGCGCGTGGGTGGCTGTATGTTCGCGCTCTCCGGTAGCGTCGTCGGCAGCCTCGTGTTCGCACCGATCGATACCGGTTCGTATCCGGTTCTTGGGCTTGCCTACGGGGCAACCTTCGGGCTCGCCGTCGGGTGCGTGGGCGTGCTCTCGAGGGCGTGGGGAGCCTATGCCCTCAGCCGAATCTGGCTGGCCCTGCGCGGTGACCTGCCGTGGCGACTGATGCGATTCCTCGACGACGCCCACCGAAGGGGAGTGCTACGGCAGTCCGGCGCGATGTACCAGTTCCGCCATGCCCGTGTGCAAGACCACCTTGCTCATAAGGCTGCCAGCAACCCAGGCAGGGCACTTCAGTGAATGCCCTGCTGCTCGGGCCCCCTCACCCGTGGCAGGTCACGGGTGAGCGCCACCAAACAATGGGCCCAATTCGGCCACCCCGACCCCAGCAGACTCGGCATCGCCATCGGACCAGCAGGCCAGACCGTCTGGCTGGACTCGCGTCGTACTGCTGACGTTGCAGCAGTACGACCAAATCGCGAGACTGCACGTTTTATTAGGCGGGATGATCACCGGAATCCCGGGTAATAGCGTGTGGGATCGCTCCCGTCCGGGCGAATCTGGCGCGGGCGGTGCGACCCGCCCGGAGTGCCGGTGTGGTCGCGAGGAGGCGGCCGCCGGGAGCGTTCGACTGGTGGGGGCCTGCTTGCGGGTTGGTTCGGGTGATCCGATAAGTGTCGTTAGGTCGTTTTGATCGTCCTTAGGGGCAGCTGGGCGGGGGTGC
>JBBPZY010000208.1:0-11091 GCA_038276315.1 Mycobacteriales bacterium | reverse complement strand
GGGCAGGCGAGAAAACAACGCAAGCCAGCCACGCCAGCGCCGGCGGAGCCGGCGCCTTGACACTCACAGATCCCATAGAGGCGAATTCGGCAACAATGTGTAGTCCCGGCTGTGTGTCCCGCCTGATGCTTGACGTTGCGGTTTCACCTGATGCTTGACGTTGGGGCCTGATCGGCTTTCCTGATGCTGTCCTGTGTGGACGGGAGGGGGAAGCCGGGGCCGGTCTACGGGTGGCGTCCGTAACGGCGAGTTGGGCCGAATCGAGGACGAGTTGGCCGAACTGGAGGGCGGGCGGATCGAACGCCGCTGATAGCGTGGGTACATGCGTGGTGCGGGTGATCAGCTCAGCATCGGTGAGCGTATTGCCTTCTACCGGCGTCGCCGCGGACTGTCACAGGCTGTTCTTGCTAATTTGGTTGGTCGTACTGAGGACTGGCTGAGCAAGATCGAGCGGGGCGAGCGAGACATCCGTCGGCTCGATGTGCTGGCGGACTTGGCGCGGGCCCTTCGGGTCACGCTCGGTGATCTGCTTGGTGAGCCCGTTTTGGTGGAGGACGACGAGGAGCACGACGATGTTCCGGCGATTCGGGATGCGTTGATGGCTCCTCGGCGGTTGTCTCGAACGCTGTTCTCGTCGTCGATGCTGCCCGAGTACATCGACCCAGCTCCCGTGACGCAGTTGGCGGAGGGCGCGTGGTCGAGCTATCAGAAGGGCGAGCTTGGCCGGGTCGTGACGGCGCTGCCTGGTCTGATAAAGACGACTCAACAGATGGAGGCTGCCTCGATCGAGGATGCGGCCTACCGACGGGCCTGTGCAGCGGTCTCTGCGCGTATTCACCATCTCGCTGCGACCACGCTGAGCAAGATCGGGGAGGCCGATCTTGCTTGGATCGCGGCGGAGCGGGCGATGCAGGCGGCCGACGAGTCGGATGACCCGTTGGTCCTGGCCTCGGCCGCTCGGTCGGGCACGCATGCGCTGCTGGCGGTCGGCCGGTTTGATGATGCTGTGGAGCTGGGAGAGGTCGCCGCTCGGTGGCTCTCGCCAAGGATGAGAGTCGGTGACCCGGCGGCGCTCAGTTTGTATGGGATGCTATTTCTCCGTACGGCGGTGGCTGCTGCCCGGAGTCAGGACCGATCGACGGTAAATGAGCTGCTAGCACATGCTGGCCGTGCGGCCGATCAACTGGGTGTGGACGCGAATTACTGGCAGACCGGTTTCGGTCCGTCCAATGTGGAACTGCACCGGGTCTCGGCTGCGCTTGACCTGGGCGACATTTCGCAGGTAATCGACTCCGCTCCGCGGATTAATGTCGAGCATCTTCCGGTCGAGCGCCGGGTCACGCACCTGATCGACCTCGCCCGGGCGCTCAGCCTAGTGGCGAAGGATGAAGACGCGCTGCAAACGCTGCTCACGGCCGAGCGGACGTCGCCGGGGATTGTCCGGCACAGCGCGGTTGTCCGGGAAGTCGTGCGGTCGATGTACCGCAGAACCCCGGCGACGGCTGGTAAGAAGTCCTCACCGCTATTGGCGCTGGCCGAACGTTGCCGAGCAGTGAAGTAGCCGCATGGTTTCACGGGTACTGGGCCTGGTCGGTTCCGGCGCGGGTGGGGTGCAAGAGCTGCTTCCACGCTTGATTCGACCTGCCCTGAATGCAGGCTGGACCGTCGCGGTCACGCTCACACCGACCGCTGGCCGGTGGCTGCGGGAGTCCGGGATGCTTGCGGAGATCGAGGAGGCGTCGGGCTTTCCGGTGCGTGTCGGCGCGCGCTGGCCGGCCGAACGCAGCCCACACCCACAGGTGGACTGCTATCTCGTCGCCCCGGCGTCGGCGAACACAGTTGCCAAGCTCGCGCTGGGCATTGCTGATAATCAGGCGTTGACGCAGGTCAACGAGGCGATTGGCATCCGTGACCTACCAGTGGTGGTGTTCCCACGCGTCAACGCAGCGCACGCTCGGCACCCGTCGTGGGACGGTCACATCGCTGCGCTGCGCCGAGCCGGCGTGCATTTGGTCTACGGCGATGACGTGTGGCCGCTGCACGAGCCGCGTAGCGCGCCGGGGCGCGAACTGCCCTGGTCGGCGGTGCTCGACGCGGTGAACGCGGCCGTCCCCATGGGGCGCTAGCCCGCTACTCGATGTACCCGGACAGTTTGTCCGGGTACATGCCCCTATTCGGGTGTCTCCTAGTTGTACCGCGCCTGACCGGAGGCGTTGAGACCGAGACATCGGAGAGCAGATGAGCATTCACGTGGTAGTCCAACCCGTCGTCGGGCGACGGCGCCGAGGTCGTGTCGCCGTCGCCCGGCGTGCGGCAGCTCGTTGCGGGGGCGAGGGGACCACCCTTCTGGTGCAGGTGCCCGCCCGCATTGGCGGGTTGTCGGACACGGCGCGATTCGCGCGAAGTCTGGCTGCGGCGGCGAACGAGTTTGGTGAGTGGTGCGAAACGCAGAACCGCACCCATTCGCATTCCTCTCCGCTTCCTGAACGGTGGCCTAACGTTCGTCTCAATTCACCTTCGCTCGGAGACGAAAATAGCGGCTTGGCGGTCGAGTGAATGCAGCGGTTGTGGTACTCGTGCCGAGGTAGGCGCCGGGGATCTGTCATCTTGACTGGGAAAAGCATGGAGCGGAGAGCAACGAGATGTAACGGAGAGTTGATCAATGGGTGCGCCAGGAACATGCGGCTACCAGCAGATTTCGATCAGTGGTACCCGCAGGGTCTGTACCTGGTAGGCGAGATCACGCCGATGACCGAGCACCAGTCACCGGTGGACCGATCCCGCAACCGCCCGGTCCGGCCCCGCATCGATGAGGCGACCGGCCTGCCCCTGTTTCGGGGCTCCTTCGCTGACCCCTCGGCGGAGAAGGATCGGGAGAAGTCGGTCACGGTCGAGGTCGCCTGCGCCTACCAGCCAGTGCCACCGGAAACCGTGGCCGGGATGCCGTTTCGGCCGGTGGTGCTAGACGGCATGATCGTGGCCCCGCGCGCGGAAACCTCCGGCCAAGCCAAGTGGATCACCTGGGTGGTTCGGGCCACCGGCATGAGAGCACCCGATGGTCCCTCGGCCACCGGGACGGCTGCGGGCAAGCTGCCGTCGAGCAGGTCCGTCACTGGCCCGACCGACACGGCGGGAAGGGCGGCAGCATGAGTAGCCCGGTCTTGTCGGCGCGGGCTCCGGTGCCCACCGCCTCGCTCCCGGTGACTGGTCGGCCGCTGCGTGCGCTGGCCGCAGGCACCCGCGCCACACCGGGCCTGCCCGTGGGCGCACGGGTGCAACTCACGGATGGGCCACGGCTTACCGGGACCGTGATGTCGTATCAGCGCGTGAGTGTGTGCCGGGTTTGCTTGGTCTGTTCCCGGTGCGGCTGGATAACGCCATCTGGCAGACCTGCCACGCCAGCGACGTGATAGTGCTCGCACCGGCGACCGAACCCAATCAATAACAGAAGTCCATACGGCGGCGGGGAAGTAACAAGGATCGTCGTAGCGCGTCAGGATCCAGGCCATCACAACACAGCGCAAATCATCTTTAAGAAACTCAAGATCCGCCCAGGCATCAAACGTTCAAGGAAGTTTTCCAACCCCCAGGGGTCAGTGCACTAGGCACGAAGGGTCAGCCTCGACCGGAGTTCTTCGAGCCTCCCCATGAGTTCCTCGGGACTGTCTCGCCGGACGGCGATCTTCACATCGTTTCTCGGCATCCTGCAACCATTGGGTGACAGATGCCGAGTCGAGCAACCCTGCGTCCTCGTCACTGTCGGCACGACCGTTGGCTCTAAAGTATTGCTTGATCCACTGAGGTTTGATGTGTGGGCGCTCTTGCCGGGCCGACGTCCGCTGTCGGCCAGCTGCCAGGGCTCTTCGCCGAGTGTCAGATGCTCAAGATCCTGTCCGGTCAGCGAGCCGTAGCGGCTGAGTACGTAGCCCACGGTGTTCAGCTGAGCCTCATTCATCTCGCGATAAGCCCTCGGCACGTCGGCCCTGCTTCTCTGCGTACCAAAGGGTGCCCACAACAGGCCCCATGTCCCCGGCGGAGATCGTCTCGCCGAACAGCGGCTCATCGACCGTGGCTAGATGGTGGCCCTGGCAGTAGTAGAGGAGCTTGTGCAGTTCCTTCGTCGGCAGTCCAGGAAGCCGGTCTCGGAGGACGGCGGCTACCTCGTGCGCAGACAGGGGCACGGACGCAGGATACGGCTCGTGTTGGGAACGTGGTGGAGACGGGGCGCATCGACGTTTCTAGAACATATGTTCGAGTATAGTACGTGACTGTGGATGTGGTCGAGTCAACAATCCCATGGCGTGGCTCGACGGTCCCACCCGTGGCCGTAGGTTGGGCCCGGCGTGGTCCAGACTGCGGGGTGAGCCCCTGGAGGACGGCGTGAGCGGCCACAGCCCCGAAGATGAGGAACTTCCGCACATGGCCAGCACGCTCATCGACCGCCCGATGCAGTGGGAGGCCACCCGATGAGCTCCTACCGTGCCCGCCGCTCGCATGCGCCGGACAGCGCCGAGCAGCACCGGAGCTGGCTGAGCCTCATCGAGGTCAGCGGCCCGTCCCTGTCGCTACCGGTGCTGCGCTCGACCTGGCCCACGCTGGATCCCCTCGACAAGCCGGCCAGGGAGCGATTGCGCCTGGAGCATGCGGACCGGCTCGCGCGGCTGTGCCGGCACCACGACATCGAGCTGGGTCTGGCCACCGACGGCCGGTGGTGGGCCCTGGTGTGGGCGCCACGCGGTGGGGTGACCACCACCGCGGTGTTCGGCGCGGTCGTCTGGCCGGAGACCGCCGAGCGGGATGTGGTGCGCGCCTTCGTCTCGCTGCTGTGCCGCCCGCGGTTCTTCAGCGTGCCGGACGCGGAGAAGCTAGCCGCGCTGCTGGAGGAGAGCAAGGACTCGCAGGAAAGGATCACCGAGGCGCTCGGCGTGCAGGTGCGCCAGGCGGTGGAGCTGTTGGTTGTCGCGATCGGCCGCGCGGACACGGAGCTGCGCAAGCGTGGCGAGCCGGGCCTGCAGCACGTTGACGCGCACGGGTCATGGGTACTTCGACATGGAGGGGTTCGCGCTGGAGGTCGAGGACCTGCTCGGGGTCTTCACCCAGGTCGCCACGGTGGGCGGCCTGAAGGTCCGGATCCGGGACCGAATTCTGGGCGAGGCCGTCGCAGTGTGAGGAACGACCGCGAGCGGCTCGCCGACATCCTGGAGACGGCGCAGAAGATCCAGTCTCGCTGATGGCTAGGGCAGCTGAGCAGGTGACACTCGTTGCTGGTGTTGACTCGTCGACGCAGTCGTGCAAGGTCGTCATCCGCGACGCGGAGACCGGCGAGTTGGTCCGGCACGGGCGCGGGGCGCACCCGGAGGGCACCGAAGTCCACCCCGACGCGTGGTGGATGGCGCTGCAGACGGCGCTGAACGAGGCCGGTGGGCTGGCCGACGTCGCTGCGGTGGCCGTGGGCGCGCAGCAGCACGGGATGGTGTGCCTCGACGAGGACGGCCGGGTGGTGCGGCCGGCTCTGCTCTGGAACGACACCCGGTCGGCCGACGCTACGCTCGACCTGATCAGCGAGTTGGGGGGCGGCGCGGCGTGGGCGGAGGCGGTGGGCGTCGTTCCGGTCGCGTCCTTCACCGTGACCAAGCTGCGCTGGCTCGCCCAGCACGAACCCGCCGCGGCCGCCCGGACGGCGGCGGTCTGCCTGCCGCACGACTGGCTGACCTGGCGCCTCGGCGCCGACCCGGCCCTGGAGACATTGCGGACCGACCGCGGCGACGCCAGCGGAACCGGCTACTGGTCCGCCGCGAGCGGTGCCTACCGCAACGACCTGCTGGTTCGCGCGCTCGGTCACGACGTCGCCGTGCCGCGGGTGCTCGGACCGTCCGAGCCGGCCGGCACGATGGCCGCCGGCGCCCTGCTCGGCCCGGGCACCGGCGACAATGCCGCGGCTGCCCTCGGGCTCGACACCCGCACGGGTGATGTGGTCGTCTCGATCGGCACCTCGGGCGTTGCCTGCTCGGTGACCGACACCCCCGCTGCCGACCCGTCGGGCACGGTAGCCGGATTCGCCGATGCCACCGGCCGGTTCCTCCCGCTGGTCGCCACGCTCAACGCGGCCCGGGTCCTCGACGCTGTCGCCACGATGCTCCGCGTCGACCACGAGGAGTTGTCCAGGCTCGCCCTGTCGGCACCGCCCGGTGCCGGTGGTGTTGTGGTCGTGCCGTATCTGGAGGGAGAACGGACTCCGGACCGACCGGACGCCACCGGGGCCGTCCACGGGCTGCGCCTGGCGACCGCGACCGCGGCGCACCTGGCCCGCGCTGCGGTCGAGGGGTTGCTGTGTGGCCTGGCGGATGGCATCGACGCCCTGGTCGCAGCCGGCGCCCGGGCCGAGCGGGTGTTCCTCGTCGGTGGTGGCGCGCGGTCGGCCGCAGTCCGGCAGATAGCGCCCACCGTGCTGGGCCGTCCGGTGCTGGTACCGCCGCCGGGGGAGTACGTCGCCGATGGGGCTGCTCGGCAGGCCGCGTGGGCCCTCAGCGGAAACGCGGAGCCGCCGCCGTGGGAACGCGGGGGAGTCGAGACCTACGGGAGTGACGTTGTCGAGGCGATTCGGGTTCGTTACGCGCAAGCAAGGGAGCTCACCGTGGCGAGGCAGCACTACTGAAAGGACCGTCCATGCAGCCGCTTAATGCGGAATCGTTGTCGTCGCTACCCGCGTCAGTGCCGAGACCCACCTATCGCCGGGATCGGGTGCGGACGGGCATCGTGCATTTCGGCGTGGGCGGCTTTCACCGATCGCATCAGGCCATGTACCTCGACTGTCTGATGCGCGACGGTAAGGCGTTGGACTGGGGGATCTGCGGGGTCGGCGTGTTGCCCTCTGATCGCATGATGAAAGACGTGATGGCTGCGCAGGATTGTCTCTACACCCTGGTGGTCAAACATCCAGACGGATCTTTCGAACCCCGGGTGATCGGCTCAATAGTCGAGTACCTGTTCGCGCCGGATGATCCGGAGGCGGTCATCGACAAGCTGGCCGACGAGCACACCCGGATCGTGTCGTTGACGGTGACCGAGGGCGGCTACAACTTTCACGCCGTCACCGGACAGTTCGACGCGACCAACCCCGACGTCGCGCACGACGTGGCGCTGGGCGCCGTCCCGAAGACGATCTTCGGGCTGATCACCGAGGCACTGGTCCGGCGGCGCCGGCGCGGTCTGCCGCCGTTCACCGTGATGTCCTGCGACAACATCCAGGGCAACGGTGACGCAGCGCGGCGCAGCTTCGTCGCTTTCGCCGCGCTGCGGGACCCGGAACTCGGTACCTGGGTCGAGCAGCAGGTCCGTTTCCCGAACTCGATGGTCGACCGGATCACCCCGGTGACCACCGAGGCCGACAAGGCCGAGGTCGGTCGACGGTTCGGGATCGACGATCAGTGGCCGGTGGTCTGCGAGCCGTTTAACCAATGGGTGTTGGAGAACGACTTCGGTGACGGTCGCCCGCCATGGGAGGACGTCGGCGTGCAACTCGTCGCCGACGTCGAACCTTACGAGCTGATGAAGCTGCGCCTGCTCAATGCCAGCCACCAAGCGCTGTGCTATTTCGGCTACCTCGCCGGATACCGAATGGTGCATGATGCGTGCCAGGATCCGCTATTCCAGCGTTTCCTGCTCGCCTACATGGATCAGGAGGCGACGCCGACCCTGCATCCCGTGCCCGGAATCGACGTGGTGCAGTACAAACACAACCTGATCGCCCGCTTCTCCAACCCGAACGTGCGGGACACCGTCGCGCGACTATGCGCGGAGAGCTCCGACCGAATCCCGAAATGGCTCCTGCCGGTCATCAGGCAGAATTTGGCCACTGGCGGTGAGATAACCCGTTCGGCCGCGGTAGTGGCCAGTTGGGCGCGCTATGCAGAAGGGATAGACGAGCAGGGCCAGCCGATTGAGGTGGTTGACCGCCTGAAAGACACCCTGACAGCGAAGGCTCGCCGCCAGCGTGCGGATCCACTCGCCTTCATCGCGGATCGAGAGATCTTCGGCGACCTGATCGATGACGAGCGTTTCACCTCGCTTTACCGGGCATCGCTGGCATCACTGCATGCGCGCGGCGCCCGGGCGACCCTGGAAGATCTCCGGTGACGCGCGGTTAGATCGAGCTCAGCGCCAGTTGGGTGAGTTCCCACAGCACGTGATACGTCGTGGTTTGGGCCTCCTGGATGCGGTGCACTGAAGATGACGGCATGACAAACAGGTGATCAATGGTGTTGGCCTCGGCCATGTTGCCGCCGTCGTAGCCGGCCAGACCGATGGTGAGCATGCCGCGACCGTTGGCCTCCTCGAAGCCGCGGAGGACGTTGGTCGACCCGCCACTGGTGGACAGGCCCACCGCGATGTCCCCGGCGCGGCCATTGGCGGCTAGCGGTCGGGCGAAGACCACATCGAAGGACACATCGTTTGCCAGTGCGCTGAGCACTGCGACGTCGGTGGCCACGGCCGCAGCAGGCAACGGGCGGGCTCCCGGACCGGGGTTCTGGAAGAGCTCGGCAATGGCCTGCGCGTCGGTGCTGCTGCCGCCGTTGCCGAAGGTGAACAATCGGCCGCCAGCAGTGAAGGACCGGGCCATCGCGCTGGCGCACTCAATGAGTTGATCACGGTAGAGCTTCAGAACGTCGGCACGCAGCCGGGTGATCTCCTCGGTTTTCTCTCTGGTCGACCGGCACACGTCCGCGAGGACCGCCTCCACGTCCGACACACCCGAGTAGAGGAACGGGTACAGCGACTCCAAACCGCTCATGACGACACCTCCGGACCGATGACACAGACAAGTGCACTCACCGCAGGACACTGGGGGCGAGCACGCCGGGCTGTTCGAAGAAGACGTGCACCAGTTCCCAGAGCACGTGATACGCGGTGACGTGGATCTCTTTGACCACTTGTGGATCCTCGGAGCGCGCGACCAATACGTGGTCCAGCCCTGGGATCTGGGCGATCTGGCCGCCGTCGCCGCCGACCAGCGCCACGGTCAGTAGGCCCGCGTCGTGAGCGGCGCTCAGCGCGCGAGCGACGTTGGGGCACTCGCCGTCCACCGAGATGCCCAATGCGATGTCCTCCGCCGCTGCATGCAGCCGTAGCTGGGCCGCGAAGCTGTCCTCGAAGCCGCCTGAGCGGGTGATCCCGCTCATCGTTGCGGAGTCGTTGGCCAGCGACAAGGCGGGTAGCGCCCGTTTACCCATGATGACCGGGTGCACGAACTCCACCACAATATGAGCAGCATCGGCGGCCGCGGAACCGTTGCCAAAGCACAGCAACCTGCCACCGCCGTGGAAACGCAAGGCCATGTCGTAGCAGGCTCGGCCCACCGCCTCCGCGTCCTGGCCCAGCGCCCTGGTTGGCTCCGTGCGTCGCGCGAAAGCTCGATCCACCTGCGCACCCATCAACTCAGCGACCACCACCGTCCGCCTCTCTTGTCTTTCCAGTTCCACCGATGTGGCCGTTGCGTGCAGGCCCGGGGAGCGATCGACGCCACACCTTCCCCACCTCGAAGTTTATACGACAACCCTAGTTCTTACCATAATTGTAGTACCTTGTCGGCATGCCGCCCACCTCCGACCCTGCCGGTGAGCGCAACCGGACTCACGGCGCATTGGCCAGCGCCAGCCGGGTCCACATTCTCAAGTTGTTACGCGGCAGCGGCACCCCGATGGACGTAGGGCAGATCGCGGTGCACAGCACCCTGCACCCCAACACGGTGCGGTTTCACCTCAGGGTCCTCGTCGATGCCGGGCTCGCGTGTTGCCGCACCGACCCCCAAGGTGCCGCCGGCCGCCCACGGCTCATCTACGCCGCGACCACAGAAAGCTTAGGCAGCCAGCATCCGGATCGGTTTCACTTACTCGCCGACATTCTCGCCAGCTACCTGGCTGCCAGCAGCACGATCCCCACCGGGCTGGCCGAGGAGGCTGGGCGAGCGTTCGCCCGCCGTCACCAGCGACCTTCCCCGCCGTTCACCGGAGTCTCCGCCGACGAGGCTGTCCGTCGCGTGGTTGCCGTGTTCACCGAACTCGGTTTCGACCCCGAACTCGCCCCCGCGGGTCAGGACTTGCAGATCCGGCTGCACGCCTGCCCATTCCTGACCATTGCCAGCAAGTACCCGGAGGTGGTGTGCTCGATGCACTTGGGCCTGCTCCGGGGGACGCTGGCCGAATTGGGAGCACCGGCCACGGCGACCAGCCTGCGGCCATTCGTCGAGCCGCACCTGTGCGTGGCGCACATCACGCCAGCCATCGAGTCGGTACCAGATGCGGAAAACCTGCAGGCGCCGAAACAACCATGACGGAGGGAACTAGGACATGCATGGGGTCGCGGCATGACCGCCGGGGTATCAAGGGGGGACATCACCAACCGTGAGGACATCGCTAGCCTGGTGACCGCCTTCTACCTGCGGGTATTCGCAGACGACACCCTCGGTTCGATCTTCGTCGATATCGCTCAGATGGACTTGGCCGCGCACCTGCCGGTGATGTGCGACTTCTGGGAAACCGTGCTGCTGCGCGCCGGTCTGTACCACCGCAACGCACTAGCGCCCCACCTCGACCTCAACACCAAAGTCGAGCTCACCCCCGCGCACTTCGTCCGCTGGCTGGACCTGTGGACCACCACCGTCGATGAGCGGCACGACGGCGAAAAGGCAGAACTCGCCAAGCTCCAGGCTACCCGCATCGCCGGCTCGATCAGCCGGCGGCTGCAGGGAAAACCAGTCACTGAGCTCGTCACCATCCAGCGCCTGGCACCCGGACCAGAGGTAGTTATGAGCGCGGAGCGAGCAGGGTTGGAGCCGGCTAAGGATGGTTGGCTGACATAGCTGCGAAAGCGACTTCGCGGATCGCCAGATTTCGGCATCCGCTGCTCGAATATCGGGCCGGTTTTGTCGGTGCCTTGTTCTAGAATGGGAACATGTCGACGGCAGCGGTGTGGCGAGGCAGTGATGCCGAGTTGCTCACTGAGCTCGCGGCATTGGAAACGCGGTTGCATGCGACGTGGACGGAAATGCTGTCAGTGATCGCCGAAGTCGATTCCCGGGGCACCTCCGCAACG
>JBBPZY010000207.1:0-7626 GCA_038276315.1 Mycobacteriales bacterium | reverse complement strand
CGACCCGCTGAGAGGGTCGGGCTCATCGACATGAACGGGACGAGTACCGCGGCGAGGGCTGCGGCAGGAGGACGCCAGCGTGGCCAGGGACTACTACGCGATCCTGGGTGTGCCCCGGGACGCCAGCGCGGAACAGATCAAACGCGCCTACCGCAAGCTGGCGCGTGAACTGCACCCCGACGTCAATCCCGACGCCGAGGCGCAGCAGCGTTTCCAGACCATCACCGCAGCCTACGAGGTACTGACCGACCCGCAGAAGCGCCAGATCGTCGACCTCGGCGGGGACCCGCTGGAGTCTGGCGCTGGTCGCGGCGCAGGGGGGGATCCCTTCGGTGGGTTCGGTTTCGGCGACATCATGGATGCCTTCTTCGGTGCAACCGGGGGCGCCGGCCGACGGGGGCCGCGTAGCCGGGTGCAGAGCGGTTCGGATGCGCTGATCCGGCTGCAGCTTGTCCTTGAGGAGTGCGCGAGCGGGGCATCCCGCGAGCTCACCGTGGACACCGCTGTGCTGTGTAGCGAATGCAGCGGGTCAGGTTGCGCGCCCGGTACCCGGCCGCAGACCTGCGACACCTGTGCCGGCGCCGGCGAGGTGCAGAACGTCCAACGGTCATTTCTCGGGCAGGTGGTGACCTCGCGGCCGTGCCCGGTATGCCGCGGCTTCGGCGAGGTCATCCCGGACCCCTGCCGCCAATGCGGCGGGGATGGCCGGGTCCGGACCCGCCGCACCGTCACGGCCAAGGTGCCGGCCGGGGTGGGCGACGGGATGCGGGTGCGGCTGGCTGGCCAGGGTGAGGTAGGTCCTGGTGGCGGCCCCGCGGGTGATCTGTACGTCGAGGTGCAGGAGGTACCGCACGAGACGTTCACCCGCGACGGCGCTGACCTGCATTGCACCGTGCGGGTTCCGATGACCTCCGCCGCGCTGGGCACCACCGTCGCGCTGGAAACTCTCGATGGCACCGAAGAGGTACGCGTTGAACCGGGCACCCAGTGTGCGACCGTGCTGACCCTGCGAGGGCGTGGGATGCCGCAGCTGCGCAGCACAGGCCGCGCCGAGGGGCGGGGTGATCTGTTCGTCCACCTCGATGTGGTGACCCCCATGCGGCTGGATCCCCGGCAGAGCGAACTGCTGCGCGAGCTCGCCCTGCTGCGGGGTGAGGAACAGGCTGAGCTCACGGCGAACGGCCGGGCCGGCGGTTTGTTCTCCCGGCTGCGAGATTCGTTAGGCGGGCGCTGATGTGACCAGCCTGCCGGTGTTTTTCGCCGAGCAGTTGCCTTGCGAGGGCGGTGAGACAACGCTGGAAGGACCCGAGGGCAGGCACGCCGCGACTGTGCGACGGCTGCGAGCCGGCGAGGGTCTGGTCCTCACCGACGGCTGTGGAGGGTCGGCCGTGTGCGAGGTGCTCGATGCTGGTCGCGATCGGCTGCGGCTGAAGGTGCTGCGTCGGGACAGCGAGCCCGCTCCGGTCATGCGCGTCACGTTGGCCCAGGCCCTGGTCAAGGGCCCGCGTGGGGAGCTGGCGGTGGAGCTGGCCACTGAGGCGGGAGTGGACGCGATACTGCCTTGGCGAGCTGACCGCTGCGTGGCTTGCTGGGACGACGGGCCGCGCGGAGCCAAGGCGCTGTCCCGCTGGCGGCAGTCCGCTCGGGAGGCAGCCAAACAGTCCCGCCGGGAATGGTTCCCCGAGGTGGCCGAGCCAGTGGACACCGCCGCGCTCGGGCAGCGCTGCGCTGCCGCTGCGGGTTGCCTGGTGTTGCATGAGAGTGCCGCGCAACCGCTGCCCATGGTGGCGTTGCCCGCTGCGGGGGAACTACTGGTAGTGGTCGGACCTGAGGGTGGCATCACCGACTTCGAGCTGGCCACGTTCACCGCGGCAGGAGGTCGGCCAGTGCGGCTCGGCCGCGGCGTATTGCGTTCATCGAGTGCCGGAGCAGTCGCTCTGGGTGCAATTAGCGCCCTGTCTCAGCGCTGGAGTTAGGTCATTCAGGTGATTAATAGCGAGAGGGGCCCTAGAAAGGCTAACCTTAAGTACGCAAGCCACCTGATTGAGGAATTAGTTCGGGCTCACAGACAAGCCCCAGAGGCTCCGCCGGGCACCTCCCCCCTCGGTCCGGCGGCGCTGCGCCGCGGCGGGACAGCCCCCCAGTTTCCGCCGCGGCGCAGCATCCCGATCCGGTGCCTTTTCAATCGCCATATTTGATCGCAATGCATTCGGTGACGGGGCGGCTACGGCGAATGTGCCCCGACCGCGAGCCGAAGTGGTAGCCCCGCAGATCGAAAAAGCGATCAGCCACCCCGCGGGCTCAGGTCTGCGGCTAACATTGTGCTACCGGTTGACCCGAGACGCGCGCGTGCGCAGGAAGTAGGACCCACTCCCACGTGACCCCTACCCCAGTGGAGGGCGCCTCCCGATCCGGTTCGGAGACGACGCAGCCCCAGCCGGTCCAGTCGAAGATCGTGATTCCCGACGCCGCCGTGCTGTCCCTACTCGGATCCCGTGACGAGAATCTGAAGATCACCGAAGACCTGCTCGCCGCTGACGTGCACGTGCGCGGCAACGAGGTCACCCTCACCGGTACCCCGGCGGACGTCGCATTCGCCGAGCGGGCCTTCGGCGAGTTGGTCACCCTGGCCCGTCGCGGCCAGCAACTCGGTCCCGACGCGGTCCGGGAGACCCTGACGATGCTCGCCCAGGGAAACACCGAATCGCCCGCCGAGGTACTCAGCCTCGACATCCTCTCCCGGCGCGGGCGCACGATCCGGCCCAAGACGCTGAACCAGAAGCGTTACGTCGACGCCATCGATCGCTTCACGATCGTTTTCGGCATCGGACCCGCCGGCACCGGTAAGACGTACCTGGCCATGGCTAAGGCGGTGCAGTCGCTGCAGGCCAAACAGGTCAACCGGATAATCCTCACCCGGCCGGCGGTCGAGGCAGGAGAGCGGTTGGGCTTTCTGCCCGGCACCCTGTACGAGAAGATCGACCCGTACCTGCGCCCGCTGTACGACGCCCTGCACGACATGCTCGACCCGGAGTCGATTCCCAAGTTGATGGCCGCCGGGACCATCGAGGTCGCCCCGCTGGCCTACATGCGCGGTCGCACCCTCAACGATGCCTTCATCATCCTCGACGAGGCGCAGAATACGACTCCGCAGCAGATGAAGATGTTTCTCACCCGGCTCGGTTTCGGTTCCAAGGTCGTGGTCACCGGGGACGTCACGCAGATCGACCTGCCAGGCGGTCAGGTGTCCGGGCTGCGGATCGTGCAACACATCCTCGACGGCGTGGAAGACGTGCATTTCGCGCAGCTCTCCAGCGCCGACGTGGTCCGTCATCGGCTGGTCACCGACATCGTGGACGCCTATACGCGGTGGGACGTCCTCCAAGAGGGCACCGGCGCGCGCCCGGAGCCTAACCGGACCGACCGCCGACGGAGACGGTGACGCCGGCGTGGGCATCGAGATCGCTAACGAGTCCGGCACCGTCGTCCCCGAGGCATCGATCGCCGCTGCGGCGCGTTTCGCGATGGACCGGCTGGGCGTCAGCCCATTGGCGGAACTGTCCGTGCTGCTGGTCGGCAGTGGGGTGATGGCCGATCTGCACCAGCGCTGGATGAACCTGCCGGGACCCACCGACGTGATGGCCTTTCCGATGGACGACGCGGAGGAGGGCGGACTGGCGGGTGGTCGGCCGGACAGCCCATCCGGTGGCCCAGCGCTGCTCGGCGACATCGTGCTGTGCCCAGAGGTCGCGACGGAACAGGCCACCGCAGCGGGTCACGCACTGCTTGATGAGCTGCTGCTGCTCACCGTGCATGGCGTTTTGCACCTGCTGGGTTATGACCACGCCGAGCCCGCCGAGGAGCGCGAGATGTTCGCTCTGCAAGACGGAATCGTTCGTGAGTTCCGGCGCGCCGACCTGGCCAACCGGCGCCGAGTCGCGCAGCGGGACGCGGACACCCGACTGCTTGGAGTGGTCGGCCTGGACGGGCCGCAGGAGTCCGCCCCGCCCGGATAACCGCCCGGGACAGCCCTCGGAATAGCGAACAGGACCGACAGTGCTGACGTCCTCGGTTCCCTTGCTCGTGCTGGCCGCCACCCTGGTGGTGGCTGCGGGGGGTTTCGCTGCGGCTGACGCCGCGCTGGGCACAGTGTCCCGGGCCCGGGTCGAGGCGTTGGTGCGCTCCGGCCGCTTCGGCGCCAGCGCGCTGGCGCTGGTTGTCGCCGATCGGCCCCGGCACGTCAACCTGCTGCTGTTGTTGCGGTTGAGCTGCGAGTTGACCGCCACGGTGCTCGTCACGGTGGCGGCGCTGCGGGCGTTGTCGCCGATCTGGCTGGCGGTGCTGGTCACCGGGTTGGCAATGGTGGTGGTGACCTATGTGGTCGTCGGAGTGGGTCCGCGGACCATCGGGCGACAGCATCCCTATGCCGTCGGGCTCGCCGTGGCTGGATCGGTCCGGGTGCTGGGCCGAATCCTGGGGCCGCTGTCGCGGCTGCTCATTTTCGTTGGTAATGCGATCACCCCCGGTAGAGGTTTTCCAGAAGGGCCGTTCAGCTCGGAGGTCGAGCTCCGGGAGCTGGTGGACATGGCGGGTCAGCGCGGCGTGGTCGAAGCCGGTGAGGCCGAGATGATCCATTCGGTCTTCGAGCTCGGGGATACCGTGGCCCGTGAGGTGATGGTGCCCCGAACCGAGATCGTCTGGATCGAGCAGCAGAAGTCAGTACGTCAGGCAGTGGCGCTATGCCTACGTTCCGGGTTCTCCCGGATACCGGTGATCGGGGACAGCGTCGATGACATCGTCGGCGTCGTGCACATCAAGGAGCTGGTCGCGGTCGAGCGGCCCACCGGCGGCACCGTCGGTGAGGTGATGCGGCCCGCGACGTTCGTACCTGATTCCAAGCGGCTGACCGGACTGCTCAAGGAGATGCAGGTTTCGCACAACCACATGGCCGTAGTCGTCGACGAGTACGGCGGTACCGCCGGCCTGCTGACGATCGAGGACATCCTCGAAGAGATCGTCGGTGAGATCACCGACGAGTCCGACACCGACCAGCGGCCGCCGATCGAACGCCTTGGGGACGGTACGGTACGTGTGATCAGCCGATTGCCGGTGATCGATTTGGCTGAGCTGTTCGAGGTGGAGTTTGCAGACACCGATGTAGAGACCGTCGGTGGGCTGCTGGCGCAGCGGTTGGGCCGGGTGCCGGTGCCTGGTGCCGAGGCCGAGGTGGCCGGCTTGCGACTGCGTGCCGAGGGCGGCAACGATCGTCGTGGGCGGCTGCGCATCACCACCGTCACCGCACGCAGAGTCTCCGCGCAGTCCGATTCCCCAACCCATCAGTCCCCAACCCGTCAGTCCCCAACCCGTCAGTCGCCGACCCACAACCGGCAGCCCCAGGTTCACCCCGCCAGCACCGATCCCCCGCAGGAAGCGAGCGACACCAGTGCCTGATACCACTGATCTAGACCCGGAGGACGCCAAGATCGTGACGCTGGCGCGCTCGGCGCTGGCCCGCACCGGCGCCCAGGAGGGTGCTGCGGTGCGGGACACCGACGGGCGCACCTACACCGGTGTCACGGTGTCGCTGCCCTCCCTGGCGCTGACCGCGCTGCAGGCGGCGGTGGCCACTGCGGTGGCCAGCGGTGCGACCGGCATAGAGGCGGCCGCGGTGGTATCCGGCTCCGGCGCGGTGGATGCCGCATCACTGGCTGCGGTCCGCGACCTCGGGCCAGCTGCCCCGGTGCTGGTGATCGACCAGCACGGGGTCGTCAACAGCGTGCTGAGTACGGCGGGACAGGCGTGACGCCGGACACCGACGGGCCGTTTCGGGCCGGGTTCGCCTGCCTGGTGGGTAGGCCCAACGTCGGCAAGTCGACGTTGACCAACTCGCTGGTGGGCCAGAAGGTGGCGATCACCTCCAGCCGGCCGCAGACCACCCGGCACACGATCCGGGGAATCGTGCACCAGCCTCACGGACAGCTCATCCTGGTGGATACGCCCGGCCTGCACCGGCCCCGCACCCTGCTGGGCCAACGGCTCAACAGTCTGGTTCGCCTGACCTGGTCGGAGGTGGACGTGATCGGGTTCTGCGTTCCCGCTGACGCCGCGATCGGGGCTGGGGACCGGTTCATCGCCGGTGAGCTGGCGGCGTTGGCGCGACGCACCCCAGTGTTCGGCATTGTGACCAAGACCGACCTGGTGAGTCCACAGCGAGTGGCTGAGCAGCTCGCCGGCCTGGCTGACCTGGCGCGCTCGGCAGGCTTCGACGAGTTCGCCGAGCTCGTGCCGGTGTCGGCGGTCGACGGTTTCCAGGTGGGGCTGCTCGCTGACCTGCTGCTGGCCCGCATGCCGGAGTCGCCACCGCTGTACCCCAGTGGGGAGCTCACCGACGAACCGGAGCAGACCCTAGTCGCTGAGCTGGTCCGGGAGGCGGCGCTGGAGGGCGTGCGCGACGAGCTGCCGCACTCGCTGGCCGTCGTGGTGGAGGAGATGAACCCCCGGGAGGGACGAGCCGGCCTGCTCGACGTCTATGTCAACCTTTACGTCGAACGCGACAGCCAGAAGGCGATCGTGATCGGACGCGGCGGGGCGCGACTCAAGGAGGTCGGCAGCCGCGCGCGGACGCACATCGAGGCGCTGCTGGGCACCTCGGTGTATCTGGACCTGCACGTGAAGGTCGCCAAGGACTGGCAGCGGGATCCCAAGCAGCTTCGTCGGCTCGGTTTCTGACTCGTCCGGGGCTGCGGTGCGAGGATGAGCCGGTGAACCTCTACCGCGACACCGGGGTGGTGCTGCGGGTGCAGAAGTTGGGCGAAGCCGACCGGATCATCACGCTGCTGACCCGCCGGCACGGGCGGGTGCGTGCGGTGGCCAAAGGCGTGCGGCGCACCTCGTCGCGGTTCGGCGCCCGGGTGGAGCCCTTCGGGCACGTCGACGTGCAGTTCTACCGCGGGCGGACGTTGGACATCGTCACCCAGGTCGAGACGGTCGACGGCTTCGGCTCCCGACTGGTCGGTGACTACGGCCGCTACACCGCCGGTTGCGCGGTGCTGGAGACCGCTGAGCGGCTGGCCGGAGCCGAGGGCGAACCGGTGCTGCGGCTGTACCTGCTGGTGGTGGGGGCACTGCGGGCGCTGGCCGACGGGCAGCGGCACGCGCCACTCGTGCTCGACGCTTTCCTGCTCCGCGCGATGGGCACCGCGGGATGGGCGCCGGCCCTGACCGAATGCGCCCGATGCGGTGCCCCGGGACCGCACCCGGCTTTCAGCGTTCCCGCCGGGGGCGTGGTCTGTCCCGGGTGCCGTCCCGCCGGCGCGGCCACCCCCTCGGCGCAGACTGTGGAGCTGCTCGACGCCCTGGTGCACGGCGACTGGCAGCTCGCCGAAGCCGCACCGACTGCCGTCTGTCGCGAGGCCACCGGCCTGATCGCCGCCCACCTCCAGTGGCACCTGGAACGCCAACTCCGCTCCCTGCCCTTGGTCGAACGCCCCCGCCTCCCGCATTCAGCAGGCCGCTCGACGTCGTGAACTCGACCGTACCGACCTCCCAAGCTGACAAAACGTCCGTGGCGTCGAGTTCACGACGGGCTCGCGCGCGGCGGGACCCGCTGAGCCGGCTCGATGGGTG
>JBBPZY010000206.1:0-7876 GCA_038276315.1 Mycobacteriales bacterium | reverse complement strand
TCGCTTGAAGTTGCCGGCTGTGGCAACTCCGTAATGGATCGACCCACCTCTTCATGGGGCAGAAGTGGCGGAGCAGACACCCGCCGGACGACACTCAGCCCGTGGCGCGCCATGACAGCCAGCTGGCCGGGCGACGTCGTCGCGTCCCGCCTCTGACCGCCAGCCCGGGACCCGGCGAGATGCAACTATCGAAACCTCGTACGCGATCTTGAAACAGCCCTGCAGGGCGCGCCCTGCAGCTGCGATCCCGATGCCTGGCTGATCCTGATGACCTGCAGCAGCTCCACCTGGGCGCCTCGTAACCGCGGCCCGGGCACCGCCGATCGCAGTCTCCGGCGCACCAGACGTCGCAGTGCAGCGATGGTCGTCATCAGCTCATCGCCCAGCACAGCCGCATCAAGAATGGCCATAACGACAGAATAGCTCCGAATGAGAGCTAGTTGCAGTGTGGAGAAGCTGTCGCGCTCATCCGAGCCACCCCGTCAGCGCGTCGCGGACACCTCATCCCTCTATCCGGGGTGGACAAGGACGCGATTACCGTGCGGGCACCCGATGGCGCGGTGGGCGCTCCGCACGCAGCTTAGCCGGGCCAGAAGCATGCCGCCGCACATCGCTGTCGAAAAAGGGATTACATATAGCTACCGTACAGCGGGCGACGAAGACCCCGACGGCGTTGATCGGTAGCGCGGATCGCGCTGGAACGATCATACAGAGCTACTTTACGGTGGGGGACGAGGACCCGAGTGGTACTCCCATTAAGAGCTATCGTCGTCACGTGACGAGTCTTGATCAGACTGCGCTGGCCGAGGAGTTGGTGACCACCATGGCCGCGCTGCGACGCCTGCTGCGTCGCAGATTGCCATCGGCAGAGCCCGGATCGTCGTTACGAGGCGCGCATGTTGAGCTACTGCAGGTCATCAAAAAGCAGCCCGGCATCGGGATCGCACCGGCAGGACGTGTCCTGCACCTGGCGGCCAACTCGGTGAGCACGCTGGTCAACCAGCTCGTCGACATCGGAATGCTGGTGCGCCAGACGGCACCCGAGGACCGGCGCGCTGCGCAGTTGTGGTTGACCGAGACGGCGACGCAGCGATTAGCGGCGTGGCGTCAGGGCCGCATCGACCTCGTCGCGGGCGGTGTAGCAGGGCTTTCCTGCGCCGATCGCCAGGCTCTGACCCAAGCGGTGCCCGCATTACGCGCGCTGCTGGCCGCTCTCGACACACAGCAGGGGTGATGTCAGATGACCATGCGCGCACAGTGGGAACCGGACGCGCCGACGAGTTCGAACGTTTTCCACATCGAGGCGTACTTCCCGTCGGCGGTAAGTAGTTGTTCGTGGGACCCGATTTCGGCGATCTGACCCCGGTCCAGCACCACGATCCGATCGGCTGATCTCGCAGTCTGCAGACGGTGCGCGATGAGGATGGTGGTGCGGTCGTGCGCGACCCGCCGCATCGCTTCGGCGACCCGCGCCTCGGTGACGAGATCCAGATTGGACGTTGCCTCGTCGAGCAGGAGCACCGCGGGATCGACGAGTTCGGCTCGGGCCAGGGCGATCAACTGCCGCTGCCCGGCCGACAGCGATCGGCCGCGCTCCGCTATCTCGTGCAGGTAGCCGCCGGACAGGGCCGCGATGAACTCGTGTGCGCCGACTGCGCGAGCAGCCGTCTCCACCTCGGCGTCGCTGGACTCGGGCCGGCCGTAGGCGATGTTGTCCCGGATGGTCCCGGTAAAGAGGAAGCCTTCCTGTGGCACGTAGCCGAGTTGTCGGCGAAACGAGCGGAGGTCCAGCGAGCGCAGGTCGTACCCATCAACCCGCACGCTGCCCTGATCGGGGTCGTAGAAGCGGGCGAGCAGTTTCATCACGGTCGACTTGCCCGCACCGGTTTCCCCCACGATCGCCACCGTCTCTCCCGCCGCGATCCGCAGGTCGATGCCGCGCAGTGCCTCGGGTGGCCTGGCCGGCCGGGCGTCGGTCGACCGGGGCAGCCGAGAATCGGCCGGGCCGCGCCGCTCATCGGTGTGGACGCTGGCCACCCCCGATCGGTTGGCCACCTCCGGCCGGCTCGCCGCGGCGGGATAGGAGAAGCGCACGCCGTCGAGAGTGAGCTCGCCACGCAATCGTCCGGCACGCTCGGGTCGCTCGGGCGACGGTGTCAGCGTGTCCAGCCGCATCAGTTGGGCGATCCGGCCGACCGAGACCCGGGTCTGTTGCCAGGAGTCGAACACCTGCGACAGCTGCTGGATCGGCGAGAAGAACATGTCGATGTAGAGCAGGAAGGCGATCAACGCGCCGGTGGTGAGGTGCCCGGAGGCAATGAGTTCTGCCCCGACGCCCAGGACGATCGCGTCCGCCCCGGCGGAGAGGAACTGCACGAACGGGAAATACGTGGCAACGAGCCGCTGGGCTGCCACGCGGGCCGCAAGGTAGTCGTGGCCGAGCCGGTGGAATCGGTTGCTCGTCTCATTCTCGTGGGTGAAAGCCTGGGATTCGCGCACCCCGGACAGGCTCTCCTGGAAGTCCGCATTGACGATGGCGATCCGTTCCCGCGCGAGGTCGTAAAGGCGGGCCGCCTTGCGGCGGAAGATCATCGTGCCGATGGCAAGCGGGACGATGACGGTGAGCGTGCACAGGCCGAGCCTGGTGTTGATCAGCACCAGCGCGACGCCGACTCCCACGAAGGTGACCAGCGAGACCAGCGCGGCGAGCAGCCCGTTCTCGATGAGCGATTCGAACTGGTCCACATCGGTCGTCATCCGGGTCATGATCCGGCCGGCCATCTCGCGCTCGTAGTAGTCCAGCGAGAGGCGTTGCAGCTGGGCCCAGATCCGGACCCGCAGCGAGAGCATGATCCGCTCGGCGGCGCGGCCGGTGACGAAGGTCTCGCCGACCTGGTCGACCAGGTCGGCCAGGGTGACGATGAGGAAGATCGCTGACGCCGCGAAGAGCACCGCCTGCGAACCGGCCGCCACCCCGTTGTCGACGCCCTCCTTGATCAGCACCGGGCCGGCCAGCGCGGCCAGCGCGTCGAGAATCACCAGCGACAGGCCGACCAGCAGCGGCCGGCGAAACTCCCGCAGCAGCCGGGCCAGCCGGAATCCCCGGTCGTGCCGCGACTCCCGGTCGAGGTCCATGGTCGGGAAATCCCGTACCGGTGGGAGGGTGGCGACCCGGGCCAGCAGCTCGGGAGTCGCCGCGAGATTCAGGCGCCAGCCGCTACCGCCGCCGAGGCCCGGACCGATACTCGGCGCACCGATCGTGCGCGCCGCGCCGATCGTGCGCGCCGCGCCGCGGCGGGTTTCCGTGGCGAGTTGGCCGCCGGTCCACGCTGAGTCGGTGCGACCGTCGGCGCCGCCGGAGGGCAGCATCGCGAGTGCCTCGATCCGGTCGCCGCCCTGTTCGTCAAGCCCGGACAGCAGGGTGCGGTAGAGGGCGCTGCAGGCGACGAGTTCCTCATGCGTGCCCTGCTCCACGACCTGCCCCTGGTCGAGCACGACGATGCGATCGGCCAGGTACAGCGTGGAGCGTCGGTGCGCGATGAGCAGCGTCGTCCGGTTCGCCAGTACGTCGCGCAGGGCGTCGTGTACGGCCTCCTCGACCTTGGCGTCGATGGCGCTGGTCGCGTCGTCGAGGATCAGGATCCGCGGATCGACCAAAACAGCCCTGGCCAACGCGATGCGTTGGCGCTGCCCGCCGGACAGGGTCAGGCCACGCTCGCCGATCATCGTGTCGTAGCCGCGCGGCAGCTCCTCGATGAAACCGTGCGCCGCGGCGACTCGGGCGGCTTGTTCGATCTCTTCGTCGGTCGCGTCCGGGAGGCCGTAACTGATATTCGCCCGGACCGTGTCGGAGAACAGGAAGCTGTCTTCGAAGGCCACGCCGACCTGGCGGCGCAGGGATTTCAGAGTCACGGTGCGCAGGTCGTGCCCATCGACGAGAACCGCGCCGGAGTCCGGATCACGGAAGCGGGACACCAGCGCCGCCACCGTCGACTTCCCGCTACCACTCGGCCCGACGATCGCGACCCGCTCACCGGCGGCGATACGCAGGTTGAAACCGTGCAGCACCGGGGTGCCCTCGCTGTAACCGAAATGCACGTCGGCGAAGGTGATCTCGCCTCGCAGCTCAGGCAGTGCCACCGCGTCCGGGGCGTCGGCGATCGCCGGTGGAAGGTCGAGCAGCTCGAAGATGCGTTCCACCCCGGCCCTGGCCTGCTGGGCGATGGTCAGGATGCCGGCGAGCTGCCTGGCCGGCGCGACGAACTGGGCGACGTAGGTGGAGAACGCGAGGACTGTGCCGAGCGTGATCTCGTGGTGCAGCGCCATCCACCCGCCGAAGGCCAGGATGGCGACCTGTCCGATCGAGGGAACCGCTTCCAGCAGCGGCTGGTAGCGGGCTTGCAGCCGCACCGCGCGCATCCGTGCCCCGTAGAGCGACTTGGCGGCGTCGACGATGCGGCCGAGTTCGCGGTCCTCTTGGCCGAAGGCCTTCACCACGCGCACGCCGTTGACGTCTTCGGCCACGATCTGTGCGACGTCACCCTCGCGTTGCTGACCGTCCCAGGTCGCCGGGAAGACCCGCCGGCGCATCCGGTAGGAGATCACGAAGAGCACCGGTGCGACGATCAGGCTGACGACCGCCAGCAACGGGGACAGGAAGAACATGACTCCGAGCGAGAGCACCAGGAGCAGCACGTTGCCGCTCATGATCGGCAAATAGTTGAGCAGGCCTTGTACGAGCATGGAGTCGGCGCTCGCCCTGGCGACGAGTTGACCGGTCGGCATCCGGTCGAGGTTGTCCAGGTCCATCGTCTGCAGGTGGTCGTGCATGGCGTTGCGCAGGTCGTACTGGACTTCCAAGCCGACCCGACCACCGCGGTAGCGGCGCAGGTAGGTGAACCCGAACCTGGCGACCCCGACCCCGACCAGCAGCGTCAACCAGGGCCACAACGGCGAGTCGCGGCGAATGATGACCCCGTCGACGATCTGCCGCGCGATCAGCGGCACCAGCGTCTGGCAGGCGCTGCCCAGCAACGCACCGGTCAGCGCGAGGGCCACGTTGCGCCGGTGCTTCAGCAGGTAGCAGCCCAGCCGCCGGATCCAACCCGGCTTCCCAGCGCTCAGCGGGCCAGCCGTCCGAGCAGGGCGGACGCGATGCTGATCATGATCGCGGAGGCCAGGATCAGGACGCCGAAGTCGAGTCCCGGCTCGTCGCCCGACTCAGGGTTTGTCACACGCTCGAAGGTAACTCTCAATAGGAGCTAACTGCAATAGAAGTCAAAGATCGGCGGCGTGCGCCCGCGAAGGGAGCCGACCACTCGGTCGTCAGCGCGCTTGGGCACTCTGGACTAGCGTCACCGATGATGCTGATCAACCTGTATTCCGACACCCAGACGCGCCCGGTCGAGGCGATGCGCGCGGCCATGGCAGCTGCTGAGGTGGGCGACGAGCAGCGCGGTGAGGATCCCACCGTCAACGTCCTGTGCGAGCGGGTCGCCACGCTGCTCGGTAAGCCCGCCGCGGTGTTCTTGCCGTCAGGCACGATGTGCAATGCGATCGGTTTCAGGCTGCACATTCGGCCCGGCGGTGACGCCGTGCACCTGCATCCGACCTCTCATCCGGTCGTTGCCGAGGGGGGCGGCCCGTCGGCGTTGTCCGGGGCGGTGCTGGCCCCGGTGTCCGGCGAGGGCGGCATGTTCACCGCCGGCGCGCTGGAGGCGGCACTGTTCCCTGCCGGGGATCGATACACACCGCGCTCTCGGCTGGTGTCCGTGGAGCAGACCACCAATCTGGCCGGCGGGCGGTTGTGGCCGCTGGAGCAGCTGCGCGCGGTACTCGAGGTCGCCGTGCGGCACCGGCTGCGCACTCACCTGGACGGGGCGCGACTGCTCAATGCCGTGGTCGCTTCCGGGGTGCCGGCCGCGGACTGGGCGCGCGGGTTCGACACAGCGTGGATCGACTTCACCAAGGGCTTGGGCGCGCCGGTGGGCGCCGTGCTGGCCGGACCGGCTGAGCTGATCGAGCAGGCCTGGCGCTACAAGCAGATGATGGGCGGGGCACTACGCCAGGCCGGCATCGTTGCAGCCGGCTGCCTGTGGGCCTTGGATCACCACGTGGATCGGCTCGCCGAGGACCACACCAATGCCCGGATCCTCGCCGAGGGGCTCGCCGGGTTACCCGGCATCGCGCTCAACCCGGACACCGTAGAGACCAACATTGTGGTGTTTCGACTGGCCGGTGCGTCCCGGTTCTGCGAGCGGCTGGAAGCTGAACATGGAGTGCGGATGGGCGCGCTAGGACCCGATCTGATCCGAGCGGTAACCCACCACGACGTGGACACCGCTGGCGTGCACCGCGCGACGAACGCAGTCGCGGCGGTGCTCAGCACCGCACGGTGAGTGGCGTGCACGGACGGACACCAGCACCACCACCAACGCGCGCCACCACCAACGCGCGCCACCACCAACGCGCGCCACCACCAACGCGAGTACCACCAACGCGAGTACCACCGCACAGTCCGTCTCCGGAGGAAATGGCGCATTCCCGTAGTGCCGGTAGTGCCACCCGACAATGGGTGCACGGCGCAGGTAGAACCCCGGTAGGTAGTGCCCCGGTAGGTAGGTCGCTTGGGCACGGCCAACGACCCGGCCCGGCGATGGTCGGCTGGGTACGTATAGATCGCGGCTCCGCCGCCAGCGGCGTTATGCGCCACAATCGGGGCCGTGGACTTCGGGGACCGAGTTGTGGTCGCGCTTTTGACCTGGTGGCTTGCGCCAGTTTCCCGTAATAATGACTGGATGGGCCGGTCTCCCGCTCTGGCGGTGGTGTTGATTGCGCTCTCGTACGGCATCGCCCGGAACGGGGGGCGGCGTGACTCCGCTTAGGTACCTCGGCCTCGGCCTCGCCGTGCTCTGCTTCCTGGCGGGCTTGGTGGTGGCTTTCTTTTCGACGGTTTCGGGCATAGCTCTCGTCCTCGTGGGCGGCTTCGCCGGTTACGCGGCCATACCGGACGAGGTCACAGAGCGCGCATAGCCCTGCACCGTTCGGGCGTGTGCTCGGTCCGAGTCGCAGCGGGCCCGCACCTGACTCACGCACTGCCGTAGCTGGGCCCTGGATCGAGCGGGAACTGCCCATTGGCTCATGCCCCGGACCACCGCCGCTGCGCGGGTGCGGTGGTTGCCCGGGGCAGCGGGAATGCGCCGCGGCGCTGCCGGTCCGGGCTCCCCGGTGGGGTGGGAACGGTGTGCAGGCGGGTCGGGTGCTGGCCCGCTAGTCGATGTGAGGCTGGCTGACCTTCACGGGGCACATTCGTCGCACAGCAGCACCATGTCGGCCACCGCGAGCAGAGGGCTTAGCTTGGCTGAAACGAGCACGCGTGATTCCGCGTCTCTCGCGCACACTGCGACTGATTGTGAAGTTTGCACAGGTCGTCCGCCTTCGCAATCACCATCGCTTGCTGGCCCTTGGTGAGATGCCGCCGCGCACTGGCGCCGAGCGCGCGTCTCGCCATCGCGCCAGGAAGTACGCAAGCGCGGGGCTGCCAGACCCAAAAGTTTGGGCTTCGCCGCGCGGAAGGACGTCTACAGGGTTCATTTCCCAGCGAAACGACAGCCTCGGCTGGGATTCAGGAGACACTCGCCCCAACATAAAACGCAACGTCAAGCAACCGTCTCAGCCTTGCCGCGGACACTCTCGGCCTGGCGTGGGGTCGGCACCTCTTGATCTCTCCGAACCGCTTCCACGTCGTCGGCCGTGAGCTCCGGGAAGCCTCCAGGACGTCGTCGGTGGACCGTCCAGCAGCCACGTACCGCCGGACGGTCTCCACAGGCACCCGGGTTCCGGCGAGTAGCGGCTTGCTGCCCAACGCGCCCCTGGG
>JBBPZY010000205.1:0-7145 GCA_038276315.1 Mycobacteriales bacterium | reverse complement strand
GGACTCACCGACTTCGCGATCGTGCACTCCTACCTCGACACCGCCACCAAGTGGCGCATCGACAAACTCCACGCCCTCCGCCAGCTCTTCACCACCGGCCCCTGGCTGCCACCAGCCCTTACCCCAACTGAATAGCTACCCGAGGAGAAGGTGCACCAGTACCACGGTTTCGCGATATTAGGCGACCCCGATCTTGACGAGGAAGCGATCGTGACAGCCGAGACTCTGACTCGTGCGCTCGTGCTCCGCAGCGATACTGACACCCGAGAGTACGTCGAATACTTCGATGCCCTTCGCGCTGCCGCAACGGAGGGCGAGCCGCTCCGAGTGTTCCTCCGTGAACTGATCGCCGAACTTCCGAGGAGCTGATCCTAGTCTTGACTGTTGCAACTATATAACGGTCTGGGCCTACCCGATGGCGACAGCGCGATCGTGTCCGCTGCCATCCCCGACGCGCAACGCAAACTCGCCGCAGCCGGTATCCGAGCAGCGGCCCGCGCCGGTCAGCTGAGGGTCTCATTCCACGTTTACTCCACCGAAAACGACGTCGACACCGCCTTGACCGCTCTCGCCGACTGATCGCCGGTTGGGAGAAGCACAGGTTGGAAGAAGCGCCGGGAACGTAGGGTCGGAGGCATGCAGAGGCCGCGGCTGGTCGCAACCGACGTTGACGGCACCTTGCTGGACCCGACCGAGCAGATTTCCGAGCGCACCCGCGCTGTGGTGCACCGGGTGGTGGCGGCCGGGGTGCCGTTCGTGCTGGTGACCGGCCGGCCGGCGCGGTGGATCCCGCCGATCGTCGAGCTACTCGGCCACGCCGGGCCGGCGGTGTGCGCCAACGGCGCGGTGCTCTATGACGCCGCTACCGACCAGGTCAGTTACACGGTGACGCTGGATCCGATGCAGCTGCGGGATGCGGCGGAGGTGATCGCCACTGCCCTACCGGGCGCCAAGCTCGCCGTCGAGCTGCCCGGCGCCAGCGCCGCGATGAACGGCGCCGATCAGTTCCTCGCCGAACCGGGCTACACCCACCCGTGGCCGGGCGCGGACTCCGCCGACGCGCCGCGCGATGTGCTGCTCGGCCGGCCAGCGATCAAGTTACTGGTCCGCCAGCCCAATGCCAGCAGTGACCTGATGGCCGCTGCGGTCCGCGAGCTACTCGGCGCCGGATCAGGGGCCCGGCTCGACGTCACGTACTCCACCGGCTACGGCCTGATCGAGGTCTCCGCTCCTGGGGTCACCAAGGGCACCGGGCTGGCCCGGCTGGCCGGGCAGCTGGGAGTCGCGCCGGCCGAGGTGCTGGCTCTGGGTGACATGCCCAACGACCTGTCGATGCTGCGCTGGGCGGGGCACGGGGTAGCCATGGCCAACGCCCATCCCGCCGTGCTCGAGGCCGCCGACGAGATCCCCGCGGGTAATTCAGAGGACGGTCTTGCGGTCATACTCGAGAGATGGTTCTGATCCGATCTCGACGCCTCCTAAGCGTTTCGACCAGTCAAAATGTGACCTGATTGTGATGCATGAGGGGCGAACTGGTGCGACTGCGCCGGCGAAAGCTAGGCTGCTCCCTTCCACGCGACCGGTAACAACGCGTGAGATTGAACTCCCACCAGCCGCTTGGAGGTTTTGTGCAGAACAAGATCGATGAAGGCAGGTTCCGTGAGCTTCTGGAAGAGTCGGACGATCTGCAGTCCGACGCGATGCGTACTGCTCGGACAGGTCTGAATGACTACGTCGAAGCCGCCCAGGAGGCCTGTGTGTCGGCCGGCCGCGACGCTTCTCGCTGGCGAACCGTCGCAGCCGCGACCGGTGTCGCCGGCGGCGCGGTGGCCTTGGGGCTGCTGAACAGCCCCGCGGCGTGGGCCGCGGCTGGTGACGACGTGGCAGCGTTGCAGACCGCAGCTGGCCTGGAGAACCTCGCGGTGTTGACCTACCAGACCGCCTTGACGTTGCCGTTCATCGGTGGCAGCTCCGCGAACCCGTTGGTCAAAGCGTTCGCTACAAAGACGATGAGCCAGCACGGCGAGCACGCGATGGCGTTCAACGCCGCGGCCCAGCGGCTGGGTGGCAAGGCCCAGACCGGCACGGATCCCAAGTACGCCGAAGTGGTGAAGGCAGCAGTCCCCAAGCTCAGAGGCGCGGCCGACGTCATCGGGCTGGCCATCACGCTGGAGGACGTCGCCGCGCAGACCTACGTCAAGGATGTCGGGCTGGTCACCACCGCGGAGTTGCGGCAGCTGTTCGCCAGCGTGGCCGGCGTGGAATCCCAGCACAAGGCGATCCTGTTGGCGGCCCAGGCGCTGGTCAAAGCCAACGCGCCGCAGCTGATCGCGCTGCCCCCGGACCTCGCGAAGCTGCCCGCCGCGGCGGGCAGTGTGGGCTTCCCCGACACGTTCTACCCGACCACCATGGCCGCTCCGGTCGAGGAAGGAGCCATCCGATGAGCATCTTCCCCCGCCGCGCCCGCAACGCGGAGATGGCGATCAGCGAGCACGAACTGTCCGCGCTGACCCGCGAGCTCGACGACCTGCACGAGTCGACATTTCCGCAGGTCCGCAAGACCCTCGACGAGCTGACCGCGAAGCTTGGCCACGTGGTGGCCAAGCCGTCCACCCGACGCGGCTTCTTCCTCGGCGCTGCCGGCGCCGTCGCCCTCGGTGCCGCGACGGCCTGCTCCAGCGGATCCTATGAGGCACCGAAGTCATCAGCTTCGGCGGCCCCGAAGCCGCCCGCGGCCCCGCCGGAGACCTACACCGGGGATCTGAAGGTGGTCGCGTTGGCGACGGCGTTGGAGAATCTGGCCGTCACCGCCTACAGCGGGGCGTTGCAGAAGGGCAACGCCGGGCAGTTGGGCACGGTGCCACCGGCAGTGGTCACCTTCATGCAGACCGCGATGAAGCAGCACTCCGACCACGCGCAGGCGTGGAATGCGGTGCTGTCCAAAGCGGGGAAACCGACCATCAACGATGCCCCGCTGTCGATCACCCAAGATCAGGTGAACACGCTCAACGCGGCGACCTCGGTGCCTGACGTGGCCAAGCTCGCGCTGAATCTGGAGAATGTCGCTGCGCAGACCTACACCTTCGCTACCGCGAACGTGACTGATGCCGGCGGGATCATGACTGCTGCCACCATCCAACCGGTGGAGACAATGCACGCCGCGATCCTGAACTTCATCCTGGGCCAATACCCGATCCCGGACTCGTTCATCGGCGTCGGCAATTCGCTCAAACCCGACATGTTGACGGTAAAGTGATCTCATGATTATCCCGCCCACCGCCGCGATCCGGTTGCGTTCAACCGCGGTTCTGCTCACGATGCTCGTCGCCGTGCTGGGACTTGTGCTGGGTTGTGGCGGTGGCGCGGGCAGCCCTGCGCGCGGGGGTGGCGGGCCAGCCGCCCCTTCTAGCGCGGCCGACACGATTGTGATCAAGAATTTCGCGTTCATGCCGGCCTCGTTGACCGTCGCTCCCGGAACGAAGATCACTGTGATCAACCAGGATCAGGCGCCGCACACCGTGACCGCCAGTGACAAGTCCTTCGACAGCGGCACCATTTCCGGGGGACAGCGTGGTGCGGTCACGGCTCCCACCAAGCCGGGCAGCTACGCCTACATCTGCACCATTCACCAGTACATGATGGGCACGCTGATCGTGAAGTGACCGCGCAATCGTCGCCATTCGGGCGGGTTCGACACCGCTCGGTTGGCGAGGTAGTCGCTCGGGTCGCGGTCGCGGCCGGATTGGGCTACGACGCCTACGCCCACCTCGATCTCGCCGCTAGTTTCGACGCGAACCGGGCTGTGATCAGCCAAGGCATGCTCTTCCGCGCCGAAGCGGTGGCTGCCGTCCTCGCCGCCCTGTTGGTGCTGCTCATCCGGCACCGGGCGGCGGCGTTGTTCGCCGTGTTGATCGCCGGCAGCGCACTGGGCGCCGTACTGCTCTACCGCTATGCCGACCTGGGGGCCATCGGCCCGCTACCGGACATGTACGAACCCGGCTGGTACCCGGAAAAGGCTTACAGCGCCGTAGCCGAAACCGCCGCAATTCTCGTTGCGGCCGCGCTGCTGTTCTCAGGCGTTGACAGGCAGGTCCCCCCACCCGACTGATGTCGGGTGGGGGGACCTGCCGATGACTCTGTCGACCTTAGAGGATTTCGATCTCAATCAATCCTTCGCGGTCGCGGTCGCGGCGGAAGCCACGATCGTAGTCGTCCTCGAAGAAGCGACGCCTGCGGAAGCTCCGTTGAGAGTAGCGGCGCCCGCCACCGCCGCAGCTACCGCTGCCGCCGTGGCCGCCGCTGCCGCCAGTTGAGAAGATCTCTGAAACCTGCATGTGCCCCTCCATCAATCGTTCTTCCCCGGGAACAAAATCGTTTCCTGGGGCACCTCGTTCAGGGCGACGCAGTTGCGCTCCCCTGCTCGCGTCGAAGTTAACATCGAACCGGTCCCTCAGAAGATCATTCTGACCGGCCGCAACGCCCCCAAGGCGGTCGCGCCACGAACTTCCACTTGTTCAGGCTTACTACTGACTCTCACGGGTTGCAACCTGAATTACTTACGTTATCCTTCTGTAATGCAACAGAGCGTGAGTTGAGATAAACATAGAGTAAAAATAGACTGTCATATATCACATAAGGTCGCTGGCCCGAGCGATTGCCGCGTTTGTGCGTTTCATCCGGGGGGCTCGACGATGTCGAGGCGGGGCGGCGAGCATCATCGGCAGGCGCGGTGCAGGCACGGCGGCCCGTTCCGCACTAGGATCGTGCCTGAAGTTCAGCAGCTTCTAGGCAGCGGAAGGGCCGAGGTGAGCGTGCCCAAGGTGAGTGTGCAGCGTCGGGTGTCGCGCCTGGCAGTACCGATGGCGGCACTGGTCGCGGTGTTGGCCATGGCGGCACCAGCGTGGGCGAGCACGGTGCAGGTCCAAGACGACGCCCACGTCTTGAATGCCACGGTGGTGCAGAACCAGGCAGCCACCCTGCCCGTCGGGGTGTACATCTGGGCCACCACCCAGGACGCGGCCAGCAAGTCGACCTTCGATACCGACGTCCGGAACAAGGTCAACGCGGCCTTCCCGATCGTGATCGGGATCAATACCCAGTCGCGGCACGAGTCGATCCAGATCGGTTCGCAAGCTCGGATCTCGCAAAGCATTGCGGTAGCGGCGGAATCCGACGCGAGCAGTGCGTTCCTCGCGAGCATGCAGAGCAGCCACGACTACACCACCGCGGTCACGGCCGCGCTGGGCCAGCTGCGCACCGGTTTGGTCGGGGCGAACCGGGGACGTGTCTCCGGGCGGCGCGTTGCGACTAACAGCTCTGGCGGTGGACTGGTCGGGATCATGATCGTGATCGCCATGGTCGTCTTCGCCGTGGTCGTGGTCAGCCGGCGGCGTCGCCGGTCCGGCTTCCGGACGGGGCCGCCCATGATGGGTTCCGGGCCGCCTCGGATGGATTCCTACGGGGGCTACGGCCCGTCCTACCGGTCGGGAATGGGCCCGGGGGCAGCTGGCGCCATGGGTGCGGTGGGTGGCGGGCTGCTGGGCTACGAGCTCGGCAAGATGCAGGGCGAAGGGCAGCAGTACCGCGAGGACGGCCTGATGGACCGAGACGGCCAGTACGACTCTCCCAACCAGGGCAACTGGGTCGTCGGCCAGGACGGTGACTTCGGCGGCGGCTCGGACTCGTCAGGCGGCAGCGGAGACTGGTGATCTAAGTTTGCCGCACTTCACCCGCGGGTATGCGTTGCCGTCCAAGCGGGATGAAGGGAGACGGCACATGGCGGGTACGTTGACCGGATTGCGGGTGGCCATCCTGGCGACTCGAGGTGTGGAACAGGTCGAGCTGGTTCAACCGCGCCAGGCGGTCACCGACGCGGGCGCGACCGCTGAGCTGCTGTCCGTCGAGCCCGGCACCGTCCAGGCCACCAACCACGACATCGAGCTGGCCGACGAGTTCGACGTCGACCGGGTGGTCTCCGACGTTTCCATCGACGACTACGACGCACTGATCTTGCCCGGCGGGACGGTCAACCCCGACACCCTGCGCCTCAGCAGCGACGCGGTGGCGTTCGTGCGCGACTTCGTCCAGGCCGGCAAACCGGTCGGCGCGATCTGCCACGGTCCGTGGACTCTGGTCGAGGCCGATGTCGTCCGCGGGCGCACGCTGACCAGTTATCCGAGCCTGCGCACCGATATCCGCAATGCCGGCGGCACCGTGCTCGACGAGGAAGTCGTCACCGACGGAAATCTGGTGTCCAGCCGCAACCCCGACGACCTCCCCGCGTTCTGCCGCGCTATCGTCGCGCACTTCGCCACCGCCAAGGCGCACGTTTCCCCGTAGCCGTAGGTTGCGGGGCCCTCGCCGCGGGGGTAGGTCGCCTGGGCTGGCCAGGTTGAGCGGCGAGGGCCCACGGCGCGTCTGATGGTTACGGTTTCACCGGTTTGCGAGCCAGGAGATGGGCCTGCTGAACCCTTTCGGCCTCGTCGGGCTCGCGGAGCAGCCGGGCATGCGCCACAAGCCCGCGTCGTCGACTTGGAAGGCAACCAGCCGGTAGCCGCCCGGGCACAGCACCCGGTGGAACTCGGCGAACACCACCGGCAGTGGATCGCTGGTCGCATGTGCCGGTGGTTTGTCGGCTGAGGTGGGTGCCGTAGCGCGGCCGGCGCGGTGATCCCCGCAGCGCCCGGCACGCCTGGGGCAAGTACGACGAAGGTGTCAGCCAATTCCGCGAGCGAGGGTGACGTCGCGACCGCGCTCAAGGCCGCCGGCGTATCCAGTCCCAAGCGGTGGGCCGCTGAAGTCGTCGAGTACCGGCCGTACCCCAATCGGCGTGGAGGCGCGCAAGTTCGGTGACAACACAGTCGGCACCGCAGAGGGCAACGCCGCCGCGCGCAGGTCGGCCGGCACCCCAGGGCTGTTTCAAGATCGCGTACGACGTTCCGATAGTTGCATCTCGCCCGGTCCCGGGCTGGCGGTCAGAGGCGGGACGCGACGACGTCGCCCGGCCAGCTGGCTGTCATGGCGCGCCACGGGCTGAGTGTCGTCCAGCGGGTGTCTGCTCCGCCACTTCTGCCCCATGAAGAGGTGGGTGGATCCATTACGGAGTTGCCACAGCCGGCAACTTCAAGCGAAAAGTTGCCGGCTGT
>JBBPZY010000204.1:0-11019 GCA_038276315.1 Mycobacteriales bacterium | reverse complement strand
TCTTCCTTGGTGGGAGTGGCTTGTGCAGTTGGTCTTGTCATGACTCCCCTACTCCACGAGCGACCTCCGGCCGCTCTCTCGTTCCGGATGTCGCCTTGTGCTGGCGAGCTCGTCGAGCGTGAGCTCCCACAGCGTGTGGTAAATCGTGGTCTGCGCCTCCTGGATCCGATGCACGGAGTCAGAAGGCACCACGAACAGATGGTCGATGCTGCCCAACTCGGCCATTGCCCCGCCCTCGTAGCCCGCCAAGCCGACGGTGAGCAGGCTACGCCTGCTCGCCTCCTCGAAGGCGCGTACAAGGTTGGTGGAATTACCCGAGGTGGACAATCCGACGACGACGTCACCACGCCGCCCGAAAGCTGCGATCTGGCGGGCGAAGACGACGTCAAATGAGACGTCGTTCGACAGCGCCGTCAGTACCGCGATGTCCCCGGTAAGCGCGAAGGCGGGCAATGCCCGCCGTCCCGGACCCGGGTGCAGGAACAGGCTAGCGAGGTCGGCTGCGTCCGTGCAGCTGCCCCCGTTGCCGATGGCGAACAGTCGCCCGCCGGAGGCGAACGATGCCGCCATTGCCGAGGCGCATGCGGTCAGCCGCTGACTTTCGCGAGCCAGGACCTCCCGCCGGAGCGCCACGATCTGGTGCGCCTTGTCCACCGTGGACCGACGCACCTCGGCCAGGACAGCCTCGAGATCTCCAGCTCCGGGGTTGTCATGGCCGACGTTTTCAGCATGTGCATACAGGAAGGGGTACAGGGATGCCAGGTCATCGGACCGGGACTGGGCATCGGACCGGGACTGGGCATCGGACCGGGACTGGGCATCGGACCGGGACTGGGCGACCGCTCGGGTGGCTGCACCAGTGTCGTCGTGGCCGTTGGTTCCGGGGCTCATTCCGGGACTCGTTCCGTAGCTTGTTCGGTGTCTCTTTCTGCTGGGCGCCCCAAGACCGCGATCGCTTCCTTGGCGTGGACGAGAATCTCGTCCCCGATCCCGGCCGACACCAACGCGACACTCACTTCTTCCATGCCGGATCCGGTGTCCACCACAGCCAGATCGTCGGGGAGCAATTCGACGACACGCGCCGCGACGGCCTGATCCGAGCAGGTGATGCACACCTCGCCATGGCATTCCGGAGCGGTCATGCGACTGCCCTCGGCTCTAGCAGGTCCGGATGTTGGAAGAACACGTGAACCAGCTCCCACAGCACGTGATACGCGGTGACGTGCACTTCCTTGATCACTCGCGGGTCGTCGGAATGAGCTACCACGATGTGGTCGGCGGCCTGTAGCGACGCGATGCGGCCACCGTCGCCGCCGACGAGCGCGACCGTGAGCATGCCCAACTCCCGTGCGGCCGCCAGTCCGCGCAGCACGCTAGTGCAGTTTCCATCAGGCGAGATGCCCAGCGCAATGTCGCGAGCGGAGGCGAGGTGACTCAGCTGATGGGCGAAGATCTCGTCGAAGCCTTCCGTGCCGGCAATTCCGGTCACCGTTGCGACATCAGCGGTCAATGAGATCGCCGGCAACGCACGCTTGCCCATGACCACCGGGTGGACGAACTCGACCACGACGTGCTGGGCGTCCGTGCTGGCTGTGCCGTTGCCAAAGACGATGAGAGTGCCACCACGGTGAAAGCGAACGGCCATGGCGTGGCACGCGGTGGCGATCGCCCCGGCATCGTCGGCCAGTTGATATAGGGGTGATACCCGCCGCTCGAACAATTCCGCGGCGGTGGCGGTCCCGGCTGATGCCCTGGACACGCCGCACACCTCCCGACCTCGTTGGCCATGCACGTGAGTGACATCACGATAGGGCTGCCCGCATCAATGGGCAAGGGCCCCGCATCTAGACGTGTAACCCAGATTTCACCAGAGCGTCTCATTGCGACGCAGGTCAGCCCCCCGCGGCTGGTTCAAGGCGGTCATATCGGTCGAATCGGGCATACATGATCCGGTATGGGGCTTTCGCAGATGTTGATCTTGACGCAATGCGTGCAGTTGGGAGCGAACTCGCCGACTCACGCGTTACTGGACATGAGGCGACATGAGAGTGCTACCGCACTCGTTCCATACGACCGAGGGAGCTCGCGCCATGCCGGTTCTGCTGGTCCTGCTCGTCGCCATCATCGCCGAGCTGGCGGTGCTCATCGCGGTGGGGCACGCGATCGGCGTCCTGGCCACCATCGGGATGTTGATTCTCACGTCGCTGGTGGGGGCGGCCCTGTTGCGGCACGAGGGTGCCCGCACCCTCGGCGCGTTCGCGGAGGCACTACGCGCCCGCAGACGCCCGCACCGGGAACTGCTCGACGGCATGTTGATCACTGCGGCCGGGGTGCTTATCGTTGTGCCCGGCTTCGTTTCTGACGTCCTGGGGCTGCTTCTGCTGCTGCCGCCTATTCGCGCACTGGTCCGGCGACGGATCCTGCGCTCAGCGTCACGGCGCACTTCGGCACGTTATGCGCCAGGCGACGTGGTCGAGGGCGAGATCGTCGACGAGCCACCCGCGCCCCGCTCCACAAGCGGCGAGCTTCGCTGACAGCGGGGGAGGTTCTCCGACGTTGCCCGTAGTGGGAGCCGATCGACGAAGTGATCCGGGTGAGCGGGAATACTGCCGGACCATGAGCACTTCGTTGCTGCTAGGCGGACGCATCCCGTCGGTCGCTGGGGCCACCGCGCTGGCCGTCATGGACGGGATAGTGGCCTGGGCCGGGGATGACAGCACCGGCCGCGCGTGCTTCGGCGATGCCGACGAAGTACTCGAATTGCGGGGGGCTCTGGTCACTCCCGCCTTCGTCGATGCACACGTGCACGCCACATCCACCGGCCTGCTGGCTAGCGGGCTTGATCTCACCGGCTGCGCCACTCTCGCGCAGTGCCTAGACCTGGTCGCGCAGCAGTCCCGTCCGGGCACCGTGTTGTGGGGGCATGGATGGGATGAGACGTCGTGGCCGGAGGGCCGGCCGCCGACCCGCACGGAACTAGACCGAGCCTCGGGTGACACGCCGGTATACCTCTCCCGGATAGACGGGCACAGCGCAGCAGTCTCCTCAAGACTTCTGGATCGAGCTGCGGCGGCGATCGGCGCGCCGGGTTGGGCGGCCGACGAGGGGGTATTGACCTGGGAGGCACATCACCACGTCCGCCGAGCCGCCCGGGAATCGATCACCGTCGGTCAGCGCCGCGCCGCTCAGGAAGCCTTCCTGACCGGGGCGGCGGCCCGCGGGATCGCGGTAGTACACGAGTGCGCGGGCCCGGACGTCTCGGGCCTCGAGGATCTTGCCGACCTGCTGGCAGCCGATCACGGCGTCGAGGTCGTCGGTTACTGGGGTCAGGCCGTCAGCACGCCCGCGGAGGCACGCGAGCTGCTCGCAGCCACTGGAGCGCACGGGCTGGCGGGAGATTTGTTCTGTGACGGGGCGATCGGATCGCGGACCGCCGCGTTGCGGATGCCCTATGCCGACGCGCCCAGCACCCGTGGCACGGCCTATCTCGACGTGGCGCAAATAGCCGCACATGTCCAGGCCTGCACTCAGGTCGGCGTCCAGGCTGGGTTCCATGTGATCGGAGATGCCGCGACGGATGCGGTGATGGCCGGCTTCGAGGCTGCTGCCGCTGCGCTTGGCGCCACCGCGCTGAGACAGCGCCGCCACCGACTCGAACACCTGGAGATGGTGGATCGCGACCAGGCGCGCCAGTTGGCCGCCTGGGGTGTGGTGGCCAGCGTGCAACCGGCCTTCGACGCTGCCTGGGGCGGCACGGACGGGATGTACGCGCTACGGCTGGGAGCCTCTAGAGCTGCAGCGATGAACCCGTTCGCGCTGCTAGAGAAGGCCGGTGTCGTGCTGGCGTTCGGTTCCGACGCGCCGGTTACCCCAGGCGACCCGTGGGACGCGGTGCGCGCCGCGGTGGGACACCGCAGCCCTGGCTCAGAGATTGGCACGATGGAGGCTTTCGCGGCGCACACCTACGGCGGATACCGGGCTGCTGCCGCCTCTGACCCGCTGGCCGGTTCACTGGTCCCCGGCGCTCCGGCCTCGTACGCGATCTGGGACGGTACCGAGTCCGCTGACTTTCCTGGCGTCCAGTCACCCTCATGCCTGCGCACCGTGCATCACGGCCGGGTCCTGTTCGAGCTGCAAGACGCCCTGTTGTGAGCCGGTATGGCCGGCTGCTGCGGGTGGGTACCGCCGCCGGTGCCGGCCTGTTGCTGTATGTCGGCGCACCCCCGCGGGAATTATGGTGGCTCGGGCCGGTGGTTTTCGCGGTGTTATGGGCGGTGTTGCATGGTCGTCCGGCCCGTGCCGGGTTCGGTTACGGGCTCGCCTTCGGGCTCGGCTTCTTCGTGCCGCTGCTGTCATGGGCGGGGGAGTTCGTCGGCCCGCTGCCGTGGCTGGCGCTAGCCACCGTCGAGGCGCTGGTGCTGGCGCTGGCCGGTGCTGGGGTTGCCGTGGTATCCCGAATGCCGGCCTCGCCATTGTGGGCAGCAGGGGTGTGGGTGGCTGCCGAGGCGCTGATCGCACGGGCACCTTTCGGCGGCTTTCCGTGGGGTCGGGTGGCATTCAGCCAGCCCAGCGGGATATTCCTCCCGGTGGCTGCGATCGGCGGCGCTCCGCTGCTCACTGCGGCCGTGGTGCTGACCGGCTTCGCGACCGGCGAACTCGTACGCCGCGCCGCCCAGCGACGTGTCCCGCGAATCTCCAGGCTTGCGGCCAGCGCTGCGGCTCCCGAGCTCAACAGCAGAGCTGTTCAACGTCCCTCGGAGAGCTCTGCTGTTGAGTTCGGGGGGCTCAGAGACCTCGTGGCGCCGGCACTGCTCGCGATGGTTCCGGTGGTTGCTGGGGTTGTCGCGGCGTCGCTGGTGGGGACCACCACCAGCGATGAGCAGGCGGTCGTGGCGCTGGTCCAGGGCAATGTGCCCCGGGCCGGGTTGGACTTCAACGCCCAGCGCCGCGCCGTGCTGGACAACCACGTGGCCCGAACCATGCAACTGGCGGCCGATGTCGCGGCCGGTCGCTACCCGCGGCCAGCGCTGGTGATCTGGCCAGAGAATTCCTCTGACATCGATCCATTGCGCAACCCGGATGCCCGGGCGGTGATCGATCGAGCGGTCCGGGCGATCGGTGTGCCCATCCTGGTCGGTGCCGTTCTACGCACTGACGACGGGCACACCACGAATACCGCGATCGTCTGGAATCCGCGCACCGGGCCGGGTCAGCGTCACGACAAGCGCCCGATGCCCTTTGCCGAGTACATCCCCGACCGAGATTTCTTCCGGCTGTTCAGCCCCTATGTCGACCGCGCGGGCGACTTCATACCGGGCAACGGCGACAGCGCCGTTAACCTCGGACCGGCTCGGGTCGGGATAGCCATCTGCTCCGAGGTGATGTTCGACGATCTGGTACGCCAAAGCGTGCGATCCGGAGCCCAGCTGCTGGCCGTGCCCACCAACAATGCCACTTTCGGCTTCACCGAGATGACCTATCAGCAGCAGGCGATCTCGCGAGTCCGGGCGGTGGAGCACGGCCGTACCGTGCTGGTGGCCGCCACCAGCGGGGTCAGCTCGGTGATCGCCCCAGATGGCTCCGTCGAGCAGCAGACGAAGCTGTTCACGCCGGACGCGCTGGTGGCGCGGGTCCCGCTGCGTTCCGGTACTACGCTGGCCACCCGGCTCGGCTCCGCGCCGGAATGGGTGCTGGTGGCCCTGGGCGTGTTCGGGATGGCAGCAGCCCTGATGGTGCAGAGAAGAGCGAGCGCAGGGCAGCGGCGGGGACGCGTGCCCCCCAAGGAGGACGTCGATGGCGGAACAGCAGGACCACAGGGACGCCGAGGGCGCCGGTCTGACGATCGTGGTGATCCCGACCTACGACGAGCGGGCCAGCCTGCCGACGGTCCTGCATCGGCTGCACGAGGCGGTACCTGACGCACATGCGTTGGTAGTGGACGACGACAGTCCGGACGGAACTGGGGAGCTGGCCGACGAACTCGCCGCTACCGACGGCCGGGTGCATGTCCTGCATCGCGCCACCAAGGCCGGCCTCGGCGCGGCCTACGTCGCCGGCTTCCGATGGACGCTGCAGCGCGGCTATGACGTCGTGGTGGAGATGGACGCCGACGGCTCGCACGCCCCGGAGGATCTACCCCGACTGCTTGATGCGCTGGCCGACGACTCCGCCGGTACCGCCGCCGACGTCGTGCTGGGCTCCCGATATGTGCCCGGCGGTCGAGTGGTCAACTGGGCGCAGTACCGCGAATGGCTCTCCCGCGGCGGCAACTTCTACTCGCGGGTGGCGCTGGGAATGCGCATCCATGACGTCACCGGCGGGTTCCGCGCCTACCGTCGGGAGGTGCTGGAGGGTCTGGACCTCACCACGGTCGCCTCGCAGGGCTACTGCTTCCAGGTGGATCTCGCATGGCGCTCGGTGCGCGGCGGCTTCACTGTCGTGGAGGTGCCGATCACGTTCACCGAGCGGGAGCATGGCCAATCGAAGATGACCAGCGCCATTGTCCTGGAGGCGCTGTGGCGGGTGACCGTCTGGGGTGTGCAGCGCTGCGTGTCGAACCTGCGCCGGCAGTCCGACACCGAGTCGACAAGCAACGCCGCGCAGCCCAGTCAGCTTTGACCTGCCCTGTCTGGAACCGGCCTCTCACGCAGAACGAGAGCGGCGACCGCGCAGTTCGGTCAGCCGCTCATCCAGCAGCTCTTCGAGCTGCTGAACGCTACGCCGCTCCATGAGCATGTCCCAATGCGTACGCGGTGGCTTGATTTTCTTCGGCTCCGGCGCAACACCGTCAACCAGCCTGGCCTCGTTGCCGTGCAACCGGCACTCCCAGACCATCGGTGATTCGGCATCATCGGCGAATGACACGGTGAAGTCGTGGCCCTTGGGGCAGGCGTAGACCACTGATCGGCGAGGAGCAAGATCATGATCACGGTCGGTCTCATAACTGACTGTTCCGAGCCGGCTGCCACGAAGTACGCGATCGGCCATGGCGTCTCCTCTCTCCGGGCCAGAGACCGGAGGTCTCCGGTTCCAGCTCATCGGGTGCAACGCCGAAGGGTGCCTCGACGTTCCCGGACCACCGTCGGCCCGGACCGATGACATCTTCACCATCCATCGACAAGCATCCCCCACACAGGTTGAATCGAAGCCGCAATGTGATCTGTTACCTCACGATGAGGTGGTCAAAACTACCCGTTCGGCGTAACCTCTCCCACCGTCCTGCAGTGGACCCCTAGACGACCGACGGCTCTGAGTTACCGGCCGCGCGAATCGCTCGGCGGATCGGGACGAGCAGCACCAGCACGAATCCGATGAGGAAGAAGGCCAACAAAGACATGATCGCAGGGCGAAAGGAGCCGGTGGCAGCCCCGATGACGCCGAAGAGTATCGGCCCCACCGTCGACGTGGCCTGCTCGCCGATCTCATAGATCGAGAAGTACTCCGCTTCCTTACCCGCGGGCACCAACTGGCTGAATAGCGACCGGGACAGCGCGCTGGTACCGCCGAGTACAAGCCCGATGCCCACGGCCACGGCGTAGAACTGGAATGCATTGCCGGCCTGGATGAAGTAGGCCGCCGCAATCACACCGACCCACACCACCAGGCTGCCCAGGATCGTGCGCTTGGCGCCGATCCGGCGGGCTACCCAACCGTGTAGCAACGCGCCGAAGAACGCCACGAACTGCACCATCAGGATCGTGCTGATCAGGGTGCTGCTCGCTAGGCCCAATTCAAGATCACCATATTGGCCAGCGACACTGGCCACCGTGCCGATCCCGTCAGCGTAGATCAGGTAGGCCGCCAGGAAACCCAGTGTCAGCGGGTAGCTCCGCGCGTTACGCAACGTGCTGGAGAGCTGACGAAAACCGCCGGTCAGTACGGATAGTCCTCGCTCGCTGCCCTGCGGAGGCCGATAGCTGCGCATCCGGGACAACGGGATGAGCGTGAATGCAGCCCACCACAGCCCGGCGGTGACGAAGCAGACCCGTACCGCCGCCGACTCGGACAGTCCCAGCGCATCACGTCCGAGGTAGGTCGCCAGATTCACAGCCAGCGCGATGCCGCCACCCAGAAAGCCGAAGGCCCAGCCGCGGGTGGACAGCTGGTCGCGCTCATCAGCTGTCGCTATCTCCGGGAGCACCGAGTAGTAGACGACCACCGATGCGTAGTAGCCGGTGGTCGCGATGATGAACACCACGACGCCGAGCCGCCAGTTGGTTCCGTCCACCAGCGCGAGCAGGGCGGTCGCGCCCGCTCCAGTGAACGCGAAGAGGCCGAGCATCCGCCGTTTGTGCTGGGTGCGGTCAGCGATCGCACCAGTGATCGGAAGTACCAGTACCTGCAGCAGAGTCGACGCCGCCAGCAGGTAGTCGAACAGCGAGCCAGCCGGGAATCCCAGCCCGAACAGCGAGATGTCGCAGTTGACCAGGGCGTTGCGGGTCGGGCAGGTCTGGCCGGTGGCTAGCGCGTCGTTGCGGGCCACGGTGGTCAGGTAGAGGGAGAGGAACACGGTGATGATCGAGGTCGGGAACACCGAGTTCGCCCAGTCATACCAACACCAGGCGCGTTGATCACGGCGGCGATCGATCTCGTCCAGCGCGACGCTGGGAGAGGACTGGACCGTCGGCTCGCTCACCAGAACCGCCTTCCGTCACCGCGGCGCACTCTACGGAACGCCACTACTGAGTCTGGGCGGCTGCTCCCGGCCATACCCCGCGGACGCGCAGTACGTCACGCAGCACGTCCGGCCGATCGGTGATCAGGCCGTCGACGCCGAGATCGAGCAGGGCCTGCATCTCGGCTGCCCGGTCGACTGCCCAGGCGTGTACCTCCAAGCCGCGGTGATGCGCGCACCGCACCAACGCCCGGTCCACCACCCGCACTCCGCACATGCGCACCGGCAGTTGGGCCAACCTGCCGCGAATCGGCATCGCTTCGGATCTCCGCACACCGCGACGCGACGACGACACTGACCGCAGCCGTAGCGCAACGGCCGATGCAGTGCCCATCGACGTCAGCAGCCGAGGCCCGGCGGCTGTACGCAACCGCTGCAGCCGGGCCTCGGAGAACGACGCGAGGCATACCCGGTCCCACGTGCGTGTACCACGCAGCAGCTCCAGCACCGGCGCGACCGCCGAGTCCGCCTTGACATCGATATTGAGCAGCATCCCTGGAAGCTCGTCGAGTAGATCGGCCAGCCGGCAGATCGGCTCTCGACCGGCCACCCGAGCGGTTCTTACCGCCGCCCAGTCCAACTTCTCGATCTCGCCAGAGCCATCAGTGGTGCGGTCCAGCGTCGCGTCGTGAATGACCACGACCACACCATCCCGGGTGGCGCGAACATCTGTCTCCAGGTAGCGGTAGCCCTCCACGGCCGCGCGGCGGAATGCGGCCAGTGAGCTCTCCATGCCGGCCAGCTCGCCGAGATGCCAACCGCGGTGCGCGAACGCCCGGGGAAACGGCCCATCCAGAAACGGGTGCCGGGGCGAGACCACGATCCCCATTGTGCCGAATCGATCGATGTCGTGAACCTGACACTGCCGACATTCCAAGTGGACGCACCTGTCCGGGCTGTCGTGTTCACGACGCACGGGCTCACTGAGTCTCCGATCGAGCTGCGACACTGGGTTGAGAAGCTGGCCTGGACCGTCCGGGCCAGGGGAGTGGGCGATGACGACGTATGAGGGCACCGGGCTAGAGCTGCTGGCCGCAGAGTTCGCCGCGCTGCTTGGGCCTACGGCGGTGATTACCGACCGGCAACGCCTGCGCACCTACGAGTGTGACGGGTTGGCGCAGTACCGCGTGGTGCCGGGACTGGTGGTGCTGCCGGAGTCCGCCGAGCAGATCGCCGCGGTGGTCCGGGCCTGCGCTGCCGCAGGGGTGCCGTTCGTGGCCCGTGGCTCCGGTACCGGACTGTCCGGTGGAGCGCTGCCGCATGCGCAGGGTGTGCTGATCGTGACCTCCCGGATGCGCCGGATCCTGGAGGTCGACCCCGCCAACGAGCGCGCGATCGTCGAGCCAGGTGTGATCAACCTCGACGTCACCAGGGCTGCCGCGCCGCAGGGCTGGTATTTCGCCCCCGACCCCTCCAGCCAGCAGATCTGCTCGGTCGGTGGGAATGTCGCGGAGAACTCCGGCGGGGCGCACTGCCTGAAGTACGGGTTCACCACCCATCATGTGCTGGGCGTCGAGGTCGTCGCCCCGGACGGGGAGCTGGTGTGGCTGGGCGGCACGACTCGCGATACGCCCGGATACGACCTGCTCGGTGCATTCGTGGGCAGCGAGGGCACCCTCGGGATCGCCACCAAGATCGTGGTGCGGCTGCTGCGGGACCCGGAGTCGGTACGCTGCCTGCTCGCCGCCTTCCCGGGCGTGGACGAGGCAGGTACCGCGGTGTCGGCGATCATCGCCGACGGCGTCACGCCGGCAGCCATCGAGATGATGGACGCATTGGCGATCGAGGCGGCCGAGGCCGCCGTGGCGTGCGGCTACCCCGAGGGCGCCGGTGCTGTGCTCATCGTGGAACTCGACGGCCCGCTCGCCGAGGTCGAACACACCTTCGCCGCCGTGCAACGGCACTGCACCGACGCGGGCGCCTTCGAGATCCGGGTCGCCCGCGACGCTGCCCAGCGTGCGCTGTTCTGGAAGGGCCGCAAGTCCGCGTTCGCCGCGGTAGGCCGGATCAGCCCCGACTACATCGTCCAAGATGGCGTGATCCCCCGAACGGCGTTGCCGGCAGTGCTGCGCAAGATCGCCGATCTGTCGGCCGGCAGCGGGATCCGGGTAGCCAACGTCTTCCACGCCGGTGACGGCAACCTGCACCCGCTGGTCCTGTTCGACGAGGCCAAACCCGGCGAGGCGCAGGCCGCGGAGGAGGTCTCGGGGGCGATCCTCGACTTGTGCATCGAATACGGTGGCTCGATCACCGGCGAGCACGGCGTGGGCTCGGACAAGGCTCGATACATGCCGCGGATGTTCACCGCCGAGGACCTCGACACTATGCAGCGGCTGCGCTGCGCC
>JBBPZY010000203.1:0-9582 GCA_038276315.1 Mycobacteriales bacterium | reverse complement strand
CGTTGGGTGAGAACGCCGATCTTGGACACCCTTCGCGTATCAACCGGTCACGACACGCCCGACCACCTCATACCCCTTGGAATAGATCATCTAGTGCCCTGGGGCGACGGGGACGCGCAGCCGCAGCACAGTCCCACGGCCGGGGACGCTGTCCGTGGTGAGCTGCCCTCCTAATAGCTCGGCGCGCTGCTGCATGCCGGGCAGGCCGTAACCCACCGGTCCGGCTCGCTCGGTGGTGGCGGCCGGGTCGAAACCGACGCCGTCGTCGGAGATCTCAAGCAGGACCGCGCCGGGCGCCACCGAAAGCCGCAGCTGCACGTGCGCAGCCCGGGCGTGTTTCATCACGTTCTGCAACGCCTCTTGAGCGATCCGGTAGACTGCGGTCTCAGCGTGCTCGGGCAGGTCGGTGGTCACGGTGTCCACCGCGACGTTGGGCAGCGGGATGGAGCGCGCGAGGCTCTCCAGGCTGGCGGCCAGCCCGAGGTCATCGAGCACTGGCGGGCGCAGTCCGGCGATGGCGTGCCGGGTCTCGTCCAGCGCTCCCGCGGCGAGTTCTTGGGCGCGGGCGATCTGCTCGGCGGCGCTGGCCGGGTCGGAGGCGGCAACCGCGTCCGCCGCCGCGGAGAGGTGAAACGACAGGCTGACGATTCGCTGGCTGATGCCGTCGTGGATCTCACCGGCCAGTCGACGTCGCTCGGTTTCGCCCAGCAGCACGATCTGCTCGGCGAACCGCTCCATCGCCTCCTCCCGCTCGGCGAGCTTGCTTTGCAGGCTGGCGTTCTCGATGGCTCCGGCCATCAGACCGGCCACCGTGCTCAGCAGCTCGACGTCGGCCTTGGTGAATTCGCGGCGGTCGCGGGTATGCACGTTGAGTACCCCCACGAGATCGCCTGGCCGCGTGATGATCGGCACCGAGGCCATCGACGTGAAGTCTTCGCCACGTAGCTCGGGGATGTAGAGGTAGCGCGGATCTGCGCGCTTGTTGTCGGTGATCACTGCGGGTTCGCAGTGCGCGGCGACCCACCCGGACACCCCATCGCCCACCGGCAGCTCGATCAGCCGGGCGAACTGATCGAAGGGGGGTGTGGCGCCGCGCAGCTGCAACCGTCCCCGTGGCTCGTCGAGCAGGTGCACGAAGCAGACGTCGGTAGAGGTGGTCTCGGTGATCAGATCGGCGACTCGCTGGACAACCCCGTCGAGAGCGAGGCCTGCCGACAAGATCTCGATCACACGGTGCAGCAGCTGAGCATCGGAATCGGCATCGGCCAGGCCCAGCCGCGAGCGGATCACTGGAACACTCCCTCGCGCAGCGCCGCGGCGACCGCGCCGGAGCGATCCGGGACGTTGAGCTTGCGATAGATACCACGAGCGTGGGTCTTGACGGTCTCCTCGCCGACGGTCAGGCGCCCGGCGATGGCGCGGTTGGACAGGCCGGCCACCATCAGTGCGAGCACCTCGCTCTCGCGCTGGGTCAGCCCGAGCTGCGCCCCGGGCCAGAACTCCCCGCCGCGCAGCTGAGCCACCGACATTGCAACCTTCGTCGCCAGGCTGGGATCGATCAGCACCTCGCCCTGAGAAATCCGCTGCAGGTGATCCACCAGCTCCGCGCCACGCACCCGCTTGAGCAGAAAGCCGGCCGCACCCAGTCGTAGCGCCTGGTAGAGGTACTGTTCGTCGTCGTAGACGGTCAGGAACACAACCTTGCAGCGAGGTTGACGCTTGCGGATCTCCGCGCACAGATCCAGCCCGCTGGAGCCTCGCAACCGGACATCGAGCAAGGTGATATCGGGTTCGTGCCCAGTGATGATTTTCAACGCCAGCTCCGGTTCGGTGGCCTCACCGACGATCTTCACCTGGTCGGAATAGACAGCTAGCATCGCCCGAAGCCCGTCGAGCACCATCTGATGGTCATCCACCACAACGACTCGTAACGGGCCCGTTGGCCTGCTCATGGCAACAGCCTACGCACGGCCGGTAGTGGCGCATGAGCGTCAGATCGGCGGCAGGTCGCGAACCCAGCGGCAAAATCGTCGAGTCTCAGGGCTCGGCTGAGACGTAGGTCCAGACGCCGATCGGCCCCTCTCGGACGGATCTTGAGCGCTCTCAGCCCCCCGAACCCAACAGCAGAGCTGTTCGGCGAGGCCCGGACAACTCCCCTGTTGAGTTCGGGAACGGTAGAGCTGGTCGGTGTCTGACGGTGGGCAGCCAGTCAGTGTCGTGGGGAGCGCAGGGAGCTGATTACGAGCAGCAGGCCGACGATGAGTGCCAGCGCGGCGAGTACCCAGCGGCCGTCCACATCGGGTAGCCAGGCGATGCCGCCGAGCAGCGCGGTGGCCGCGATCCCCAGCGAGCCCAGCCCGGCGACCAACGTGAGCAGGTCCGGTCCGCGCCGGGGGATCAGTGCGCTTGCGCTTGCCTCGTCGTCGGGGCGCGGTTGCGGGTCAGTCGCTGGGTTAGTCGCCTCGTTCATGATTCGCGCTCCACGTGTATCTCGCCGACGCCGGAGTGCACGTCAAGAATCACCTTGCCACCACCGGGGCCGTCGGCTCCGTTGTCGATGAAGTCCACCCGGTCAGAGCCGGTCCGACCGAGGCAGTCGACCTGCCCGACCTGCGTCTGGCAGCTCACCTGGGCGTCGACGTTCGGGGGCAGGATGACATGGGTCTGCCCGATCCCGACGTTGACGCTGGTCTTCACGATCTGGCTGGGGGCCAACCGCAGCCCGGTGAGGTCCAGCCTGCCGTTGCCCAGGGTGACTGCGTAATGCGGCTGGAGCTCGGCGGCCGTGACCGGGTCCCAGTAGCTACCGCCGACCTTGAAGCCAGCCGCTGGTGCAGCGTGCAGCACCCAGGTGAGCAGGGCCAGCGGGATGGCGACGAGGACCAGCCCCCGACCGCTCTGCATGAATGCGCCCACGACCAGGCCGAGCCCAACCACACCCAACAGCAGTGCGGCGATCCCGGCTGCCGAAAGCCCAGGGGCGAACGCCAACGCGATCCCGCCGGTCAGCAAGGCAAGCCCGAGCGTGATCGGGGTGACCTTGGACAGGGCACCTCGCGGCGGCGTGGCACGCACCGGCGGCACTGACGGTTCCGGTAGATCCCAGGCGAACGGTGCCGCGCCCAGCGGGTCCCACGCCGGTGGAGCAGGCTGATCCGCCGCTGTGTCCGCGGCCGGTGCAGCGGCAGCTGTGCCGGTACCTGGGGCCGTAGCCGTTGCGGGTTCGGCCGTGGCCGGCGCTGTCGAGGAACTCCGCTGCACCCCCGGACTCTCACCCAGAGCGGCCCGGGAGCGATGCAGCAGGACCAGCGCCCCCAGGGCAACGAGGAGACCCAGCACGCCCGAGGCGCGGCCGACCAGCACCCCCACGGTCGCTGGAAGCAGAAGCACGACGAGCACGATGATCAGCACTGCGGACATCGAACTGCGCCCTCGTCCGATCAGTCGCTCGGCGCCGGAGGCCTGGTCACCCTCGACCGGCAGCAGCAGCCAGCCCAGCAGGTACAGCAGCACGCCCGAACCACCGAACACGGCGGCCACCACGAAAGCGACCCTGACCAGCACCGGGTCGATGGCATACCGCCGGGCGATTGCCGCCGCGACGCCGGCGACCATCCGGTCGTTGGCTCGCCGGTGCGGCCTGGTGGCCCAGAAATCCCGCGCGGTGCCCTGCACACTGATGTCGCTCACGTGGCTGAGCCTGACGTGTCCGACGGCGAACGCCATCAGGGGTCACCCTGATCCGTCCCCGGATCGGGGGACACCGGGGTCGACCCTGATACCCTCGGCAGCCCCGCGCGTGTGACCATGGCAGCGTGAGCACACCGGCCGATCAGGTGACGGGCCCCCGGCGGCGCGCCCAGCCGGTGGCCGGGCCGTCCCTGTTGCGTCGGCATCGGTCGGACCGGGTCATCGCTGGAGTGTCCAGCGGGATCGCCGAGCACTTGGGTGTGCCGGTGCTGTGGGTGCGGGTGATCTTCGTGGCACTCGCCGGTCTGGGCGGCGCCGGACTGATCGGTTACGCGCTGCTGTGGGCGTTCCTGCCGGCGACCGAGGCGGGTGCCCGCCGGCCGAGTACCGCACGCGATCGGCAGCAGGCGGTCGGCCTGGTCCTACTCGGCGGGGGCCTGGCGTTGGCTGGGGCTGCGTTGGGCACCGCGTGGGGTGGCTGGGTGACCGGACCGTTGGGAGTCGCCCTGGTCGGTACCGGCGTGGTGTGGCGGGAGGCCGACGCCAGCCAACGGACCCGCTGGCGCAGTGGTGCGGGCGCGGTGTCGGGGGTGTTCTTCGGTGGCGGGCGGATGGCGCTGCTCCGGGTGCTGGCCGGGATCGCGCTGGTGACCAGCGGGATCGCGGTGTTCCTGCTCAACCAGGGCAACCTCGGCCAGTTCCGGTTCGCGCTGCTGGCCGCGGCCGCGACGCTGGTCGGGGTGGCCGTGCTCACCGTGCCCTGGTGGTTGCGGCTGATGCGGGCATTGGGCGAGGAACGTCGGGCTCGGATCCGCACTGAGGAGCGAGCCGAGATCGCCGCGCACCTACACGACTCAGTACTACAGACGCTCGCGTTGATCCAGCAGCAATCCGATTCAGCCCGGGAGGTCCGCCGGCTGGCCCGCGGCCAGGAGCGGGAGCTTCGTTCCTGGCTCTACGGACCGCAGGGCTACGGGACGGTGGCGCAGACCCACACCGGTGGCCACACCGAGGTGCCGGCCTTCGCCGCGACGCTGCACGCCGCTGCCGGCGAGGTCGAGGACACCTACGCGGTGACCATGCAGGTCGTCGTGGTAGGCGACTGCGCCCTGGAGGATCCGCTGCCCTCGCTGGTGAAAGCGAGCCGGGAGGCGATGGTCAACGCGGCCAAACATGCCGGGGTCGCCGAGGTCAGCGTGTATGCCGAAGTCGAGCCCGGGCAAGTGCATGTTTTCATCCGAGACCGCGGCGCTGGGTTCGATCCGGCGGCCATCGCCGACGATCGGCACGGGCTGGCGGATTCGATCCGCGGCAGGCTGCAACGCCACGGGGGTACGGTGACGCTGCGTACCACGCCCGGTGAAGGCACCGAGGTCCAGCTGGCCGTCGCTCGTCGGAAGGGCGGAGAAGAGGCATGACTGCCGAGATGAGCGGGGACCGGACTATCCGGGTCTTCCTGGTCGATGACCACGCGCTGTTTCGCACCGGGGTGAAGGCCGAGCTGACCCGCGCGGGTACCGCCGACCCGGACGGGCCGCCGGTCGTCGTGGTCGGCGAAGGTGGATCAGTACAAGAGGCGGTCACCGGAATCGGGCACCTGCGCCCCGATGTCGTGCTCCTCGACGTCCATATGCCCGACGGGGGCGGCGCGGAGGTGCTGCGCCGGGTCCGCCCCGAAGCGCCCGACGTGGTGTTCCTTGCGCTGTCGGTGTCCGACGCGGCCGAGGACGTGATCGCGGTGATCCGGGCCGGCGCCCGCGGGTATGTGACCAAGACGATCTCCGGACGGGACTTGGCAACCGCGGTGCGCCGGGTGCACGCCGGCGACCCGGTGTTCTCCCCACGGCTCGCCGGTTTCGTCCTCGACGCCTTCGCGCAACGACCAGGGGCGGCGCCGGTCGGCGACCCGGAGGTGGATCTGCTCACCCCCCGGGAGCGCGACGTACTGCGCCTGTTGGCCCGCGGCTACGCCTACAAGGAGATCGCCGCGGAGCTGTTCATCTCGATCAAGACAGTGGAAACCCACGTCTCGTCAGTCTTGCGAAAAACCCAGCTGTCCAACCGCTACGAACTGTCGCGCTGGGCAACCGACCGGCGGCTGGTATAACAGCTCGGGAGTGGCAAACAGTGTTATAGCACTCGATGCCACTCACGACCGGCCGCCGATCCGGGTGTCGGATTGGATCAGGACGCGGGCGGCGGGTGCGGTGCCCATGGTGAGCCGGTAGCGCTCGATGGTCTGCTTGCGGTTCGTCGGCTCGAACACCAGGTTGACCAGTACCGTATCGCCCTGCACGTCGACTGGTCCGCGGATGCTCACTCGGTTGATCCCGCTCCAGAAGTTGTTGTAGTGCCGGAAACCTTGGGCGCGTTCCGCGGCGCCGAGGTACTGCCACGCCACGGTCGTGTCTTGTGGTAGCAAGCCGTAGTAGGTACGGACCGTCTGCTCCAGCTGGGCTGGTTGCGCTTGGGCTGGTTGTGGCGGCGTGGCCGGGGCCGGCTTGGGAAGGGCACTGACGTCGGGCAACGATGGATTTTCGGGCGTGGCTACTGCCAGCTGGCCACGACCGGCGGTAGGCACGGCCGCTGGCGAGGCCACGCCAAGGACGACGGCGAGTACGACAAGGCCGCCAGCGGCTGCGAACAGCACCGCCGGTCGCCGCCACCAGGCGACCTGGTGGGCCGATGGCCTGCGCACCGCCGTAGTGACCCGCGGCGGGCTGGCGGGCAGGTCGACGGCGGTCAGCATCGTCGGGACGGAAGCGACGGGAGTGCGCGAGCTCAGCAGCTTGGATGTCGGCGAGCCAGGCATGGAGCGGTTGGCCACTGCGCCCAGGGCCGTCACTGCTTGCGCCATCGTGGGACGCGCCGCTGGGTCGTCGGTCAGTAACTGCATCAGGATGGTGGACAACGGCCCGGCCTGCTGTGCGGGTGGTACCCGGCCTTCGGCGACGGTGCGCAACATCGCCAGGGTGTTGTCGTCCACTCCGAAGGGCGGCACGCCTTCCACCGTGGAGTAGAGCGTCGAGCCTAGCGAGAATACGTCGCTCGCGGGCCCAGGCGCCTCGCCACGGGCCACCTCGGGAGCGAAGTAGGCGGGAGTGCCCGCCAGTACACCGGTGCTCGTCACCGTGGCGTCCCAGCTCGCCCGGGAGATCCCGAAATCGGTGATCTTCGCGATCCCGTCCTGACCGAGCAGCACGTTTCCCGGCTTGACATCGCGATGCACGATTCCCGCTTCGTGGGCCGCCGTCAGGGCGACGGCGACCTGCTGGCCGATCCTGGCCGCCTCCTCCGGCGCCAACGTCCCGTACTCGGCGAGAACCGCGGCGAGGCTGCGCGAAGGCAGGTACTCCATCACCAGCCAGGGCACCAGCTGGCTGCCGGTGCCTGTGCCGGCGTCGAGAGCCACGTCGTAGACGCAGATGGCGTGCGGGTGCTGCAACCGAGCTGCGATGCGGCCCTCGCGCATCGCCCGATCCGTGGCCGTCTGTGCTTCCACCTGCGCCAGGCCGGGCGCGATCAGTAGCTCCTTCAGCGCCACCGTGCGGTTGAGCCGTTCATCGTGCGCTCGCCAGACCGCGCCCATTGCACCAGTGGCCACCCGCTGCTCCAGGCGGTAGCGACCGGCGACGAGCCGGTTTTCGGGGTTCACCTACGGCGCTCCTCGCTCACCACCTCAGGCTAGGCCCTTCACTGCTGACCAATCCGTCCTTCGCCGAGGGCATCGGTGTTCGGTAGCTCCAGCAGGACGGGCGGCGCCCACCGCTACCGCCCGGGCAGGTCAGCCGCCGCTGCGGTAGCGGGTCCGGGTGCCCTGTAGGGCCTGGTAGCCCACTATGCCGCTGCCGGCCCCGGCCAGGATGGCCAAGATGTCAGCAGCTGGGCCGCCAGCGGCCAGCAACAGCGCGAGTAGCGATACGCCAAGGGTGACCGCCGCCACCGGAACCCGGCTGCGGACGTACTGGTTGACCGGTTCGCCGCCGGCCCGACGGTTGGCGGCGGCCCCGAGCATCGCGAGATATCCGCCGTGAGCAACCGCGGCAAGCAGGCCGGCTAGCGCTGCGAGGACAGCAATCAGATTGAGCACCATGAAACCAGTGTGCCTCGATGGGCCAGCGCAGTGCCACGGTGCTCAGTGGCCGAGCCGACCACGCCCGAGGCGCAGCAGCAGCATTGCCAGCTCATGGCCCTCTGTGCCCAGCTCGCGGTAGCGGTCGAGGACGGCCATCTCGCGGCCGTGCACCACCCGCGGACCCCCGGCGGCTCGGCGGGCGGCGCCGATCGCCTGGGATACCGCGGTGCGTCGTTGCACCAGCCGCAGGATCTCGGCATCAAGGTCGTCGATCTCGGTCCGCAGCGCGGCGAGGTCGGTCATGGTGTCGTCCCGGCGGTCGGTCTGACGGCCGTCGACCGGGGGGGCTGTCGCGCTGGTCGCGTGTTGCGACATCTCGGTGATCTCCCGATTCTGCCCCCGGCCCGCGTTCCCCGGCAGCAACAACGCCCCGGGTCCGTGGACTCCGGGGCGTCGTGGTGGTCTGTGTGTGAACGTCACACCATCACGGGCACCGGATCCGGTACCCGTAGAAAAATCGGTGACTACTCATCACGACACGAAGTCTGCCACGTTGCGGGCTGCGCCGTCCACCCGCGGCGTGGACCGCGCCGGTGCGCTCTGAGAATGACGGTGTCTCCAGGTACCGTGGTCGCCACGATGAGTGCTTCTACTGCCTCCCCACCGCAGGACCTGCTCGCCGGGCTCAACTCGCAGCAACGTGCGGCGGTGGAGCACGCGGGTTCCCCGCTGCTCATCATCGCGGGAGCTGGGTCGGGTAAGACCCGAGTGCTCGCCCACCGCATCGCGTACCTGCTCGCTCAGCGTGGTGTCACCCCCGGACAGGTCCTGGCGATCACGTTCACGAACAAGGCCGCCGCGGAGATGAGGCAGCGGGTCAGCGCGCTGGTCGGCCGGCGCGCCGCGGTGATGTGGGTGTCGACGTTCCACTCGATGTGCGTGCGAATCCTGCGCCGGGAGGCGAGCCATCTTGCCGGGCTGACGTCGAACTTCTCCATCTACGACTCCGACGACACCCGCCGCCTGATCACGATGGTGGCTCGCGACCTGGACCTGGACCCCAAGCGCTACCCCGCCCGCACCCTGGCGGCGAAGATCTCCAACCTGAAAAACGATCTCGTCGATCCCGATTCCGCGGCCAGCGCCGCGGGAGACGACCTCGAGCGCCGGGTGGTGGAGGTCTACCGCGGCTACCAGCAGCGGCTGGGTATGTCCAACGCGCTGGACTTCGACGATCTGATCATGCGCACCGTTGAGCTGCTGCAGACGCTCCCCGACGTCGCCGAGCACTACCGGCGCCGGTTCCGCCACATCCTGGTCGACGAGTACCAGGACACCAACCACGCCCAGTACACCCTGGTCCGCGAACTGGTAGCGCCGGCGGCCGAGGGTGAGGCGGTGGGCGAGCTGTGCGTCGTGGGCGACGCCGACCAGTCCATTTACGCTTTTCGGGGCGCCACCATCCGCAACATCGAGGAGTTCGAGCGGGACTTCCCGACGGCCCGAACGATCTTGTTGGAGCAGAACTACCGGTCCACTCAGACGATCCTGTCCGCGGCGAATGCGGTGATCGCGCGCAACTCCGGCCGGCGGGACAAGCGGTTGTGGTCGGCCGCCGGGGATGGCGAACTGATCGTCGGCTACGTCGCCGACAACGAGCATGACGAGGCGGCGTTCGTCGCATCGGAGATCGACCAGCTGGTTGACAGCGGCGCCGCGCGGTTCGCCGACGTGGCCGTGTTCTATCGAACCAACAACTCCTCGCGGGTTTTCGAGGAGATGTTCATCCGGCTCGGGCTGCCCTACAAGGTCGTCGG
>JBBPZY010000202.1:0-5084 GCA_038276315.1 Mycobacteriales bacterium | reverse complement strand
TCGGAGCGACCGGCCTTCGAGCTGCACTACCCGCACATGATGGAGCGGGTCCGGGATGAGGCGCACATCGGTGGCCGCGGGCACCCGGTCGCGCTGAGCGAGAAGGCAACATCCTCCGTGGAGCGAGGCGACACCGGCGCTACCGACCCACGGGCAAAGTGATCGCTAACCCACGGACGACCTTGCTGGTAACGGTCACTGGGCGAGACAAGCCAGGGGTCGTGTCGGTGATCTTCTCGGCGCTCACCCGCCACGGGGTGGACATCCTCGACGTCGAGCAGGTGGTGATCCGAAGCCGGATCATTCTCGGCGTGCTGGTGGCGACCACGGCTGATCCGGAGGATCTGCAGGAGGCGGCCGAGCAGGCGATGGCCAGCATCGGGATGCAGCTGGAGGTCGAGGTCGGCGCTGGCGCGGTAGGTGCGAACGCACGCGGGTCCACGCATGTCGTCCTGGTACTGGGGCGGCCGGTCACAGCGCACGCTTTCACCGAGACGACTCGCGCGCTGGCCGCGTTGGACATCAATATCGACGCGATCCGGCGGATCGCGGATTACCCTGTCACCGGGCTTGAATTGCTCGTGTCGGTGCCCGCCGGCGACGATCCCGAGGCCGCCGACACCGCACTGCGCTCCACGCTGGTCAGGCTCGCCGCCCAGGGTGAGGTCGACCTTGCCGTCGAACGGGTCGGTATCGCCCGCCGAGCCAAGCGCCTGGTGGTCTTCGACGTCGACTCGACACTGGTGCAGGGCGAAGTAATCGAGTTACTCGCCGAGCATGCCGGCTGCGGGGCGGAGGTGCGGGCGGTCACCGAGGCTGCGATGGGCGGGGAGCTGGACTTCACGCAGTCGCTGCGTCGCCGGGTTGCCCTGCTGGCGGGCCTGCCAGCCAGTGTGCTTACCGAGGTGACCCACGCCCTGGAGCTCACGGCCGGGGCGCGCACGACGATACGGACGCTCAAGCGGTTGGGATTCTACTGTGGAGCCGTCTCGGGGGGTTTCACCCAGATCGTGCAACCGGTCGCCGAAGATCTGGGGCTGGACTTCTGCACCGCCAACGTGCTGGAGATCCACGACGGCAAGCTCACCGGGCATGTGATCGGCCCAGTCGTCGATCGGTCCGGGAAGGCCGACGCGCTGCGCCAGGCGGCCGAGCATTTCCGGGTCCCGCTGGCTCAATGTGTCGCGGTCGGAGACGGCGCGAACGACATCGACATGCTCACCACCGCCGGTCTGGGTGTCGCGTTCAATGCCAAACCCGCGCTACGGGAGGTCGCGGACACTGCGATCACCCAGCCGTTCCTGGACATCGTGCTGTTCGTGCTGGGTGTGACCCGCGACGAGGTGGAGGCCGCCGACGCTGCCGACGGGATGCTGCGCAGGGTGCCCCTGTGAGTGGTGATACGAGCTACCGCTACCGCGGCCCGTCCGGCACGACGATCTCGGTGGAGTAGCGGAGCATGATCTCGGCGACCGACTTAGGGTCGAGTCCGTTGGGTCCCTTCGGGAGCCGGTCGAGCTCGTAGAAGTAATCGATGTACAGGTCTGGCGTGATCGTGCAGTAGATCGTGGCCTGCTCCTCGCCGGGATTGGCGAAGGTGTGCGGCGTGCCGGCTCCGGCAGTGATCAACTCTCCGATCCCGGCCGTGAACTCGTCGCTCCCGCTGGTGAAAGTCGGCCGGCCGGAAATCACGTAGAACGTCTCGTCGTGCTTGCGATGGACGTGCTGGGGTGGGCCCGGCGTATGCGGCGCAAGCGTGATCTCGATGATGCCGAGCCGATGCCCGGTCCGTTCACCCGGCTCGAGGATGCGCACCCCGATGGGGCCGGCAGACAGCATGTCGCCTTCGCCGGGACGAACGATGGCAATGCTCACGACTGCGCTCCGACGGTCGAGTCGTAGGTTGGGGCGTCCATACCGGAGCAGGTGACGAGGGTTGACAAGTCGACCTCCTGAGAATTGTTACGTACTGACGAGGCGGGTGAGTGCGGCTCGGGCTACGGCAGGATCGGTGGTGGGCCAGAAGGGGGGCAGGGAGGCGCGCAGGAATGCGCCGTAGCGGGCAGTGGCCAGTCTGGGATCCAGGATCGCTACCACGCCGCGGTCCTCGGTGGACCGCAGCAGCCGGCCGGTGCCCTGGGCGAGCAGTAGCGCGGCGTGCGTCGCCGCCACCGTCAGGAACCCGTTACCACCGCGGGCGGCCACCGCGCGTTGCCGCGCCGAGCTCAACGGGTCGTCTGGGCGGGGAAACGGGATGCGGTCGACCACTACCAGAGACAGCGACCGGCCGGGGACGTCGACACCCTGCCACAGCGACAGCGTGCCGAACAGGCAGGTCGGTTCGTCCTCGGCGAACTGCGCTACGAGCAGGCCGGTGGCGTCGTCACCCTGGCACAGGATCGGTAGGTCCAGCTGCGTCCGCAGTGCCTCGGCGGCCTGCTTGGCGGCCCGCATCGAAGAGAACAGTCCCAACGTGCGGCCGCCCGCCGCGGTGACCAGCGCAGCGAGCTCGTCGAGGTAGGCAGGTGTCAGCCCGTCGCGGCCGGGTGGAGACAGGTGCGCGGCGGTGTAGAGGATAGCGGCGCGGCGGTGCTCGAACGGGGAGCCCGCATCGAGCCCGGCCCACGCTGGGCCGGCATCATCGGCTGGCGGCGGTCGTTCGGTGGCTGTTCCAGCAGCGGGTGCCCGGGCCGGGGAGGATTGGGCAGCCAGCCGCTGCCGGGATAGGCCCCACTGTGCGGCGAGTGCGTCGAATGTCCCACCCAGCGTGAGGGTGGCCGAGGTGAGCACCACCGTTCGCTTCGCGAACAGCCGTTGCTGCAGCAAGCCGGCGACGCCCAGCGGCGCAACCCTCAACACCCGCCCGCGCACGGTCTCCTGCGCCAACCAGACCACATCTCGCCGGTCGGTCTCGCTGTCGGGGAAGGCGAGCAGCACCCGCGCGGCGGCTGAGTGCACCTGCTCCAGCGCGGTCAGCGCGAGCCGGCGACGTGCGGCGGCATCGGGGTCCTCCCGCCGCTCGGTGCCAAGCGCAGAGATGCAGTGGTGTGCCGCGTCGCGGACAGCGGTGAGCCCGCCGCCCACACCGGTTCCGAGGATGTCCCAACGCTGCACCCCAGCGTCGCCGAGCAGCAGCGCCAGCCCGTCACCGGCTGCGGCCAACTCATCGGCGATCTGCTGGTCCATCAGCCGGCCACACCGGCGGGCCGCGGTCTCGACCATCGACGCGGCGAGCTCCTCGGTGGCCGCGTTGGTGACCCGGTCGACCAGATCGTGCGCCTCGTCGATGACCACCACGTCATGGTCGGGCAGTATCTGGTGATCACCCATCGCGTCGATCGCCAGCAGTGCATGGTTGGTGACCACCACCTCGGCACGGCCGGCCGCGGCGCGGGCCTGCTCGGCGAAACAGTCCATGCCCACGGGGCAGCGGGACAGCCCCAAACACTCCCGGGCACTGACCGAGACCTGCCGCCACGCCCGGTCGGTCACGCCGGGCACGAGCTCGTCGCGGTCTCCGGTTTTGGTGGCCGAGGACCATTCATGCAGCCGGACGATCTGGCGGCCCAGCATCGACGTCGGCGACGCCGCCGCTGCGGTCTCGAACAGGTCTTCACCCTCGTCGGGCGGCCCGTTGTGCAGCCGGTGCAGGCACAGATAGTTGCGCCGACCCTTGAGGATGGCGAAGGTCGGGACGTTGCCCAGCAGCGGCGCCAGCGCACCGGCCAGCCGGGGCAGGTCCCGGTCGACGAGCTGGCGCTGCAGCGCGATAGTCGCGGTGGAGACCACTACGGTGGTACCCGCCGCGATGGCGTGCCGGATCGCCGGCACCAGGTATGCCAGCGACTTACCGGTACCGGTACCGGCCTGCACCGCCAGGTGCTCGCCGGTGCGGATCGCCCGGTCCACCGCCTCGGCCATGCGGAGCTGCCCGGCCCGCTCGCTGCCCCCCAAGGCATGCACCGCCGCGGAAAGCAGGGCCCCACCGCCGGGCACGGTGACGCGAGGAGCTGTGGTGGGGGCCGGCACGGCGGCCCACGGTACAGGCCCGCGTTCGCCGACGGTCACAGGAAGACGGTCGGAAGGGCAGGCTCGCCGGGGGACAGGCGCAGGCCGTCCCAGGGCAGGCTGGTCAGGGCCGCGGTGACGCGTTCACGACCATCCTGCAGGGTGGGCGGCGCGCCCACTGGCTGCCCTTCGCGCAGCAATGCCACCGGCAGCACCCGGTCGTGTGCTTCGAGCTCTGGCTGTTTGCCCTGTGGGAACACCACCTCCTCGACCGCGGTACCGCTGGGCTTGTATCGGCGCAGCGCGCTTTTCGCTCCGCCTCGGGAGGCTTTGGCTGTGCTGCGCTTGGCCACCGGCTGCCCGTCTACCTCGACCAACTTGTAGACCATCCCCGCGGTCGGCAGGCCCGAACCGGTCACCACTGAGGTGCCCACCCCGTAGGAGTCCACTGGTTCGGCGCGCAGCGCCGCGATCGAGTACTCGTCCAGATCGCCGGAGACGACGATTTGCACATCCGGCGCGCCCAGCCGGTCGAGTTGTTCACGAGCCTGCCTGGCCAGCTCACCTAGATCCCCGGAGTCGATCCGGATCGCTTGTAGCCCCGGACCGGCGACCTCGATCGCGGTAGCGATGCCATCGGTGATGTCGTAGGTGTCGACCAGCAAGGTGGTGTCCGTCCCCAGCGCCGCAAGCTGCGCGGTGAAAGCGTTCGCCTCGCTGTCGTGCAGCATGCTGAAGGCGTGCGCCGCAGTGCCGGTGGTGGGTATGCCGTAGCGCTGCCCAGCGGCCAGGTTGGACGTCGCGCTGAAACCTCCCAGGTAGGCTGCTCGGGCGGCGGCCACGGCAGCCTCCTCGTGGGTGCGCCGGCTACCCATCTCCACCAACGGTCGCTGCCCGGCGGCGCTGGCCATCCTGGCCGCCGCGGAGGCCACCGCACTGTCGTGATTGAGCACCGAGAGAACCAGCGTCTCCAGCATCACCGCCTCGGCGAAGCTGCCGGTCACCGTCAGCACCGGAGAGCCGGGGAAATACAGCTCGCCTTCGGGATAGCCGTCGATGTCGCCGCGGAACCGGTA
>JBBPZY010000201.1:0-3075 GCA_038276315.1 Mycobacteriales bacterium | reverse complement strand
CGATGTTCATGCGGGTCGGTGGCGGCATCTTCACCAAAGCCGCCGACGTCGGTGGTGACCTGGTCGGCAAGGTCGAGGCGGGCATCCCCGAGGATGACCCGCGCAACGCCGCCACCATCGCCGACAACGTCGGCGACAACGTGGGTGACTGTGCCGGCATGGCCGCTGACCTGTTCGAATCGTATGCGGTGACGCTGGTCGCGGCGCTGATCCTGGGCACTGCGGCGTTCGGCCTCAAAGGCCTGCTGTACCCGCTGATCGTGCCGGCGATCGGGGTGGTGACCGCGGTGATCGGCGTGTACGTCACCAAGGGCCGGGTCGGCGAGCCGGGACTGCGCGCGATCAACCGCTCCTTCTACATCGCGGCGACGATCTCAGCGGTGGCCTGCACGATCGCCGCCTTCCTCTATCTGCCCACCAGCTTCAGTGGGCTCGCCGGGATCAGCCAGATCGACGGTCAGCCGCTCGGTCAGGTAGCCGGCAGCCCGGCAGTGATCGCAGCGGTCGCCGTGATCATCGGCATCGTGCTGGCCGGGATCATCCTGTGGCTCACCGGCTACTTCACCGGCACCGAACACCGACCGGTCCGCGACGTCGGCACCAGCTCGCTGACCGGGGCGGCGACGGTGATCCTGTCCGGTCTGTCGATCGGTTTCGAGTCGGCGGTGTACACCGCCCTGGTCATCGCCGGCGCGGTGTACGCGGCGTTCTTGCTCTCCGGTTCGGTCACCGTCTCACTGTTCGCGATCGCGCTGGCCGGCACCGGCCTGCTCACCACCGTCGGCGTGATCGTCGCGATGGACACCTTCGGTCCGGTCAGCGACAACGCCCAGGGCATCGCCGAGATGTCCGGCGACGTCAAGGGCGACGGCGTGGCCATTCTCACCGAGCTCGACGCGGTGGGTAACACCACCAAGGCCATCACCAAGGGCATCGCGATCGCCACCGCGGTGCTCGCCGCCACCGCACTGTTCGGCTCCTACCGCGACGCCATCCGGTCGGCAACCGCGAACATCGATCTCAACGCGGTGTTCAACGTCTCGGTCCCCAACGTCCTGGTCGGCCTGACCATCGGCGCCGCCGTGGTGTTCATGTTCTCCGGGCTGCTGATCAACGCCGTGTCCCGGGCCGCGGGGGCGGTGGTCTACGAGGTGCGTCGGCAGTTCCGGGACAATCCCGGAATCATGGACGGGTCGGTACGGCCCGAGTACGGGCGAGTGGTCGACATCTGCACCAAGGACTCGCTGCGTGAGCTGGCTACGCCGGGGCTGCTCGCAGTGCTGGCCCCGATCGCGGTGGGGTTCGGCCTCGGGGTCGGCCCGCTGGCGGGCTTCCTGGCCGGAGCGATCATCACCGGCACCCTGATGGCGATCTTCCTCGCCAACTCCGGTGGTGCCTGGGACAACGCCAAGAAACTGGTCGAGGACGGCAATCACGGTGGCAAGGGCTCCGATGCGCACGCCGCCACGGTGATCGGTGACACTGTCGGCGACCCGTTCAAGGACACCGCCGGTCCGGCCATCAACCCGCTGCTGAAGGTGATGAACCTGGTCTCGGTGCTGGTCGCGCCGGCGATCGTGACGATCACGGCCCTGCCCAACGGTGCTCCGGTGCGATTGGCTATCGCTCTGGTCGCCGCGGCGGTGGTAGTGATCTCGATCGTGATCTCGAAGCGGCGGTCCACCTCGCTGGTCGATTCATCGCCCGCCCAAATCAGAGCGTGATCCGGATTTCGCAACGCCGTCGAGTAAAGGGAGTGCCCGTGCCCACATCACGCCGCGGTAGGGGCGTAACCGCCGGCCGAGCCGGCATCTGGGCGGCGCCCGTGGTGGCCCTGAGTCTCGCGCTCACGGGATGCGGCGGATCCGCTAACGTCACGCCGAAGCCGCCCGCTGCTCCCCAGGGTTCTGACCCGACGGCCTGGGCGGGGGCGTTCTGCGGCGGTCTGGGTGAGGTGATCGGCGGAGTGTCCGCGATGGCTAAGGCTCAACCGACCCCGCAGGGTCAAAAAGATGGGTTGCTGGAGTTCTCTGATATCGCCCAGCGGGCGTTCGCCAGCACCGCCCAGAAGCTCCAACAGCTCGGGCCGCCGCGGATCACCAATGGCAAGCAGGTCCAGGACACCGCGGTGACCTTCTTCAGCAACGCGGCTCAGACAGTCGGCATCCAACGCACGAAGCTCGCCGGGTTGGACGCGAACGACCCGGACTTCGTGAACAAGGCCAGCCACCTCGCGGGTCCCGATCTCGGTGCAGCCAGCACCCAGATGCAGCAGCTGACCAGCAACAAGGAACTGGCCCCCGCGTTTCGGTCTGCGCCGCAGTGTCAGCAACTGAGCAGTGCTACCGCGGGGCATCGATAGACGTGTCAATGCGCTGATAGGTCCGTGTCTGATAGGTCCGTGTCTGATAGGTCCATGTGGCGTAAGGCAGATCAGTGGCCGTTCGCGACGGGTTGTGCGACGCTGGCTGCGCCGCGAAGTTGCAGCCCCCTGAGGTTGCGGAGTTGTGCACACTGGGGCACGGGGGTCGGGGCATCAGGAGTACACCGAGGTGAGTGCAAGCGTGGCACGATCAAAAACGGCGGCAGATCCGGGCGGCACGTCCAGCGGTGGCGCGCGCCGCCGTACCGCGGCTGGCCGGTCCAAGGATGCACAGGCCAACGGCGCCGGATCCAAGGGCGGCCAGTCCAACGGCGGCCAGTCCAACGGCTCCGTCCGCCGGTTGGTGATCGTGGAATCGCCCGCGAAAGCTCGCAAGATCGCTTCCTACCTCGGGTCGAACTACGTCGTGGAGTCCTCCCGGGGACACATCAGGGACTTGCCCCGGGGTGCCGCCGACGTGCCCGCGAAGTACAAGGGCGAATCCTGGGCGCGGTTGGGGGTGGACGTCGATCACTCCTTCGAGCCGCTGTACGTGATCACACCGGAGAAGAAGTCCACAGTCACCGAGTTGCGCAATGCGCTCAAGGGCGTCGACGAGCTCTACCTCGCCACCGATGGTGACCGCGAGGGCGAGGCCATCGCGTGGCACCTGATGGAGACCCTCAAGCCCACCGTTCCGGTGCGCCGGATGG
>JBBPZY010000200.1:0-16158 GCA_038276315.1 Mycobacteriales bacterium | reverse complement strand
GCTCCTACCTGGTCAGCGCCCGCAACCACGGCGTCCAGGCCATCGACGCCATCCACAACGCCCTCACCGGCAACCCCTGGCTCCCCACAGTCTCAACGGCATGACATCACAGCTCCACCCGTGAATGGACACCCAGCGGACAGCCACCATGATCACATCAGGTGGGAACCGGAATCCGGCGAAACCGGACCGTGGCGGTGCTACTGGTCCAGGGCGACGACGCATCCTCCCATCCTGGACCGACCCCATCATCCGTCAACGCAACAGAGCCTCCGAGAGGCCTGACCAAAGGCCAACGTTTGTGGTGTTCTCACACGTCAGATAGTGTGTACTAATCTGATGTTGATCGGAGTCGGCAACGCCTACTCCGACGAAGTGCTGCACGCCGCCCGGCTGTCGCCCTATGCCACCGCCGGGAGGTTGACCGACGAGGCCTTGGACCGGCTGCACGAGGCGCTGCAGCGGGTGCTGCGCAATGCGGTAGCCCGCTGCGTCGGCCAGGACGCCGCCCGGCTGAAGGGGGAGAAGCGGGCTGGCCTGGCCGTGCACGCCCGCGCCGGTCTGCCCTGCCCGGTATGCGGCGATACCGTCCGCGAGGTGTCCTTCGCCGACCGCGCCTTCCAGTACTGCCCGACCTGCCAGACCGGGGGCAAGCCGCTGGCCGATCGCAGGCTGTCCCGGCTGATTCGCTGAGGGCAGCCACCGGCGATGGCGCCATCAGAGTGAACGGAGTCGGTTCACCCGTGCTGCGGTGGCGCGCCCGGCCCGGTAGGGGTTCGCTTGCCCTGTGGTTCGATCCGCCCCGCCAACCCGTCCCGCCGGCTCGCCATCGGAACGGACAGCCCCCGGTAATTGCGTGATGACAGCGTCGTGGTGTCGGTCGGTAGGAACGACGTGGACGGTGGAGCTCCGGTCGGTCGACGAAGGGGCGCTGGGCCGCCCGGTGGAGTGGATCTGCTCCGGAGTGCCGACCCAGCAGCCGGCTCCTGAACACCAGACCGCCGATCTGCTCGGCGAGCGCGACCTGCTGCTGTTTCCAGTCGACCCTGGCGAACCAGCGCCGCGGACCCGCAGCCGCCGGCTGATCGGCTACGTCACTCGTGACCCCGAGGTGATGCGCCTGGCGCTGCTGCTAGCCGATGTCGTCGGCTCGGGGTGGGATCACCCCATGGTCGTGGCCGCTCGGTGGGTTCAGGGCGGCCACTCGGCCGAGGCGGCGATGCCGTGGATCACCGCTGGCGTGAACTGGCCGAAGGCGGCCGAGACAATCCTGCGAAAATCCTGCGCCCCGCCGACCTGATGGCGCGCCGACCCGCCGTTGTCACCTGAGGTCGAGACCGCGACTATGGATTCGTGAACCAGCTCGGCCACCTCGCGATGGTGGGAGTCGTTGTCCTCGCCGTGGTGATCGCTGGCTGGTTGATACACCGGAGGCGACGGCGTCAGCCATTCGGCAGTGATGCCGATCGCGCTATCTACACCGCACTGCACACCATGGCGCAGGCTTCACCGCCGCTGCGGGATCGGTTGTCGGCCGCCTCGGCGACTGCCGCGGCGCCGCATCTGCGGGTCTTGCTGAACTGCTCAGCCGTCGCGCTGACCAACGAGGAAAGCGTGATGCTGGCCTGGGACGGCGACGCTCAGCATCACGCCGAATGGGTCGCCGAGGCGGCGCTGGAGGTGCTCAGCACCGGGCGTCAGCAGGTCCGCAGCCAGCGTGAGATGGACTGCGGGCGCGCCGACTGCCCGATTCGTGCTGTCGTCGTCTGCCCGCTGGAGGTCGACGGTGGCGTCGTCGGCACCTTCGGCGTGGTCAGCCAACGGCCCGCCGCGGCCGGCGTGATGAAGGCTGCAGCGGAGGTCGCGCGCTACGTCTCCAGCCAGCTGGAGCTCGCTGAGCTCGATGAGTCCCGATCCCGGTTGGCTCATGCCGAGGTGCGGGCGCTACGCGCGCAGATTTCGCCGCACTTCATCTACAACGCGCTCACCACCATCTCCTCTACCGTCCGCACCGACCCGGAGGAGGCCCGTGAGCTGTTGATGGAGTTCGCCGAGTTCACCCGGTACTCGTTTCGCTCCGCTGGGGAGTTCACCACGCTTGCCGAGGAGCTCAACAACATCGACCGTTACCTGATCCTGGAAAAGGCCCGGTACGGGGAACGGCTGCAGGTGAGGCTGCAGATCGCACCCGAGGTGCTGCCGGTGGTATTGCCGTTCCTGGCGTTGCAGCCGCTGGTGGAGAACGCGGTACGGCACGGCTTAGCGAGCAAGCCCGGTGGCGGCACCGTGTCGGTCGTCGCCGAGGACGCCGGGTCCGATTGCCTCATCAGCGTGGAGGACGACGGCATCGGGATGGATCCGGACCGGCTGCGTGACGAGATGACCGACTCACACGTCACGGGTGCGCATGTCGGGCTGGGCAACGTTCACGACCGGTTACGCGGCGCCTTCGGCGAGGAATGCGGGCTGGTGGTCGAAACCGGACCGGGGATGGGTACCAAGGTCAGCATGCGGGTGCCCAAGTTCAGCCGCGGCGTGCGCGCCATCGCGCCACCGACGCCGAGCGCATCGCGTGTGCAACCACCGGTGGTGAGCGCATAGCAGCGCTCGTCGGCGTAAGTGCCTGTCTCCACAGGCGCGACCGAGGACTTCGCCAGCAGTCGTAGGCTGGCGGAATGGACGTCAAGGACCTGACCTCGCGGCTGCCGCTGCCCGGCACCCGGCGCGAGCGCGGCCCGGTGGTGGCTGCGGTGAAACTGCATGGCGTGATCACTCCGACGCCGGCGCCACTGGGTCGCGGAGTGATCAACCTGACCGCGTTGGACTCGGTGCTGACCCGCGCCTTCGGTTACGACCGGTTGCGGGCGGTGGTTTTACTGATCAACTCACCGGGCGGTTCACCTACCCAGTCGGCGCTGGTGGCGGACCGGATCCGCGGTCTCGCCGATCTTAAGAACGTGCCGGTGCTGGCGTTCTGCGAGGACGTCGCCGCATCCGGTGGATACTGGCTCGCTTGTGCCGCCGATGAGATCGTCGCCCACCCGACGTCGCTGATCGGCTCCATCGGGGTGGTCAGCCAGGGCTTCGGGCTACACGGTCTGCTCGAGCGCTTCGGGGTCGAGCGGCGGCTGTACACCGCGGGGGCGAACAAATCCCGGCTCGACCCGTTCCTGCCTGAGCGGGAAGACGACGTGGTGTGGTTGCGTAGCATGCAGACCGAACTGCACGGAATGTTTCGAGAGTGGGTGTGTTCCCGCCGCGGCGGTCGGCTGGAGACCGGTCAGCAGGACCTGTTCACCGGCGAGGTTTGGAGCGGTCGCCGGGCCCTGGAATTGGGTCTGGTCGACCGGCTCGGCACAATGCGTGGGGAGATCGTTAAGCGATATCCGGACGCGGAGATCATCACGGTGGAGGCGCGCCGGCCGTTGCTGGCTAGGCTGGGCATAGGACCTGCAGCGGCCGCGTTGAGTGGGCGCGGCGGCCCGGAATCCGCGTTGGCGGTGCTTGAAGCGCTTGAGCACCGCGCCACCTGGTCCCGCTTCGGACTGTAGCTTGCTTGATCACAGTCAGTACCGCGAGCGGCACCTATCCGCCAACCGTGGACAGCGACACCGGCCATGTGCAGGATTGATGGTCCGGGTTTGTGGGGGCACACTGGATCGGCGGAAAGGCGGTCGATGAGCGGCAACGACGACAACCCAGGGCTCGTCGTGCTTGCCGTGGACGACGAGCCGGGTCCGTTGTCCATGTTGGTCGAGGTACTCGAAGCCGAGCCGCGGATCGGCTCCGTGCTAACGGCCACCAACGCCACCGAGGCACTGTCGGTCTTGCGTCCCGACAACCGGACCACCAACGGAACGTCGCTGCCCCAAATCGATGTCGTGTTCCTCGACATCCGGATGCCCGGGTTGGACGGGCTGGAGCTGGCTCGCCTGCTCGGCGCGATTCCCAATCCACCGGTGGTCGTGTTCGCCACCGCCTACGATGAGAAGGCTCTCGACGCCTTCGAGATCGGCGCGGCCGACTACCTGATGAAGCCGGTGAGCCGAGAGCGACTGGCCAACACCATGCGGCGGATCGTGGCCTCCCGGCGAGACCCATCCGTCCCGGGACCGGATCCCGGCAACGAGGACGAGGTCATCCCGGTGGAGCTCGCCGGGACCACCAAGCTGGTGCCGCGTTCGTCGGTACGCTGGGTGGAGGCGCACGGGGACTACGCGCGGCTGCACACCGGCGAGGGCACCAGCCACCTGGTCCGTATTCCGCTTTCCCAGTTGGAGGATCGCTGGTCCGACGCCGGGTTCGTGCGAATCCACCGCTCCTTTTTGGTCTCCCTGCCGCTGGTCACCGAGCTGCGCATGTCGGCGTCGGGTTACGTGGTGCGGGTGGGCAACGGAGGTGACGCCACCGAGCTGCCGGTCAGCCGACGGCACACTCGAGAGCTGAAGGACCGCTTGGTCCGCGCGGCCAAACAGGGCTGGACCTCTCGAGCAGCTCCGATGAACCCCGATGAACTGTGATGGGTCTGAAATTGTGATGGGTCCCAGCCTGCCGATGAGTCCCCATGAGCGCTGACGCGGCCGGGCCGGATGAGGACCCTTGGGAGACTCTGACGCGGGCGGCCGCGGACGCCGCGGCCCAAGAAAAGGCACGGGAGGCCAACGGCTACCCGGTCGCCGGCAAGATCAAACTTGGCAAACGGGAACGGATCGTGCTCGCCAAGCGGCGCAGCAGCCGCCGGGTGGTACGAACGCTCGCCGAATTGGAGGATCAGACCAGCGTCGGTGAGGTACTGGTCCGCCAGTTGGTGCGGGTGCAGCTGATCCTGTCGATCCGGCTGATGCTGCTCACCGTGGTGGTGCTCGCGGGCATCCCGCTGTTGTTCCTGGTGCCGTCGCTGAGCACCATCACCATCGTGGGCTTGCGGCTGCCGTGGCTACTGCTCGGGTTCGTGGTTTACCCGTTCTTCGTCGCGGTGGCCTGGTCCTACACCCGCAGCGCCGATCGTAACGAGCAGGACTTCGCCGATATGGTCGAGAACTGAACGCCAGCGTGCCCCAGCAGGCCGTGGTCTACGTCACCATCGGTGCGATGGTCGTGGTTGCCGCGGCGACCATGCTCACCGGGCTCTACGGGTCGAAGGTCAGGTCGACCTCGGACTTCCTGGTCGCATCCCGAACGCTGGGGTCACGCTGGAATGCCGCGGCGATCTCCGGCGAGTACCTGTCCGCGGCCTCCTTCCTGGGGATCGCCGGACTGGTGCTCAAGGGCGGGGTGGACGCGCTGTGGTACCCGGTCGGGTTCACTGCGGGGTACCTCGCGCTACTGCTTTTCGTGGCGGCGCCGCTGCGGAGATCGGGCGTCTACACGTTGCCCGACTTCGCCGAGGCACGGTTGGGTTCGGTAGGGCTGCGCCGCGTCTGCACCATTTTCGTGATCGTCATCGGCTGGCTTTACCTGGTGCCGCAGATGCAGGGCGCCGGGCTCACCGTCCATGCTGTGACGGGAGAGCCGAAGTGGGTCGGCGCGGCGGTGGTCATGGTGATCGTGACGTTCAACATCTGCACCGGCTGGATGCGCTCGATCACCATCGTGCAGGCCTTCCAGTACTGGATAAAACTGACCGCGCTCGCCATCCCGGTCTTCGTGCTGTTGATTCACCATGCTGGCGAGGACCCGGCTTTCCGGAACTCGCTGAGCGCCGCGACGACGCCGCATTTCTCCCATGCCGCCGACATCACGCTTGAACACGATGTGGTGCTCGAAGTCGCGCAACCGATGCTGGTGCAGGCGGTGGGAATCCTGGACGGGCGATTCGAGAACGGGACGGTGCACTGGGCACCGGGAGACCACCGGGCCGGCAAGAATGCCAGGCTGCACTTCGACGCGGGCAGCCTGGTTCCGGTGGTCAGAGGCGCCGCAGTGGACAACGACAAGTGGCTACGTCCGCTGGGCCATGGCGACCACCCGCTGCTGGCCACATACTCGCTCATCGTGGCGCTGCTGCTGGGCACCATGGGGCTGCCGCACGTACTGGGTCGGTACTACACCGACCCCGACGGCCGCGCGGCGCGCCGGACCACCTTGCTGGTGCTGTCCCTGCTCGGGGCTTTCTACCTGTTCCCGGTGGTTTCCGGATGGCTCGCTCGGCTTTACGTCCCGGAGTTGCTGGTCAACGGCAACACCGACGCCGCGCTGCTGCTGCTGCCACGCGCCGCGTTGGGTGGGTGGCCAGGACTGCTACTCGGCGGCTTGATCGCGGCCGGGGCGTTCGCAGCCTTTGTGTCCGCCGCGACCGGACTGATGGTGAGCATCGCCGGAGTGTTGTCCAGTGACGTGCTGCCCGGTCGGTTGCGGGACTTCCGGGCGGCCACTGCGGCGGCTTGGTCAGTGCCGTTGGCGTTCGTGCTCGCCGTGTCAGCGTTGGACCTGGCGCAAGGTGTGGGACTGGCTTTCGCGGTGGCCGCCTCGTCGTTCTGCCCGCTGCTCGTGCTGGGTATCTGGTGGCGCGGGCTGACCGACGTCGGCGCGGCGGCCGGCATCCTGGCCGGCGGAGGGCTGGCGTTCGCCGCGGTGCTGCCCGCCGCGGCCGGCGTGCTTCCGCCGGGGTGGCAGACGATATTGGCGCAGCCCGCTGCATTCACCGTGCCGCTGGCCTTTCTGACCATGGTGGTGGTCAGCCATCGCACCAGTGATCGGGTCCCGGTCGACGTATCTCGCATCCTGCTGCGGCTGCACGCACCGGACCGGTTGGGCTTGTCCGAGGATCGGGACCTGGGCCAGCTGGCTCCCCGCGCCGGGATAGTGGCGCTGCCCCGGATCCGCGGTGGCCGGCACCGTCGGTAATCGCCCCTGCATGCCGAACGGTTCGCGATGCGGGTGCAGGTTGGTGATGGTCTGACTACTAGGGTGTGCCGGTCTTCGCGACGCGCGAAACATCGGCATGATCGTCAATGCCCTGGAGGTGTCTGCATGAGCACCACCGAGCGCCTCGGAGGTGTGGGTGCGCTGCCACCGGTGGACCCCTGGGTCGCCGCCCACACCAGCCCGGAGTTCGCCACCCTGCGACAGCGGTTCCGCGGCTTCGTCCTCCCGATGACCGCGTTCTTTTTAGCCTGGTATTTCCTATTTGTCCTGCTGGCGGCGTTCGCACCGCACTACATGGCCACCAAGGTAGTCGGTAACGTCAACATCGGATTGATCTTCGGCTTGCTCCAGTTCGTCTCCACCTTCGCCATCACCACGGTTTATGTCCAATTCGCGAGCCGCAATCTCGACCCGATCAGCAGCCAGATCTGCGAGCGGGTCGAAGGAGGAGCCTGGTGATTGCTGCGTTAGCCCAGCACGCCGTCGGGTCGCCGCTGCTCAACGGCGGGATCTTCGTATTCTTCGTGCTGGTCACCCTGGTGATCGTGTTCCGGGCCTCGCACCGCACCAAGACCGCCGCTGACTACTACGCGGCGGGCCGGTCGTTCACCGGGCCGCAGAACGGGGTGGCGATCTCCGGCGACTACCTGTCCGCGGCCTCGTTCCTGGGCATCGCCGGCGCCATCGCGGTCTACGGTTACGACGGTTTCCTCTACTCCATCGGCTTCCTGGTCGCCTGGCTGGTGGCCCTGCTGCTGGTCGCCGAACTGCTGCGAAATACCGGCAAATTCACCATGGGTGACGTGCTGAGCTTCCGGATGCGCCGGCGGCCGGTGCGGGCCGCCGCGGCGGTATCGACGCTGGTGGTGTCCTTCTTCTACCTGCTGGCGCAGATGGCCGGCGCTGGTGGTCTGGTTGCCCTGCTGCTCAACGTCACCGGCAAGGCGGGTCAGGCCTTGGTGGTCGCGGTCGTCGGCCTACTGATGATCTTCTATGTGCTGGTCGGTGGGATGCGTGGCACCACCTGGGTTCAGATCGTCAAGGCCACTCTGCTGATCATCGGCGCGGGCATGCTGACAGCCTGGGTGCTGGGCTCATTCGGGCTCAACCTGTCCGCGCTGCTGGGCGAGGCGGCGGCGAAGTCGTCGCACGGCCAGGCCGTCCTCGCGCCGGGCCTGCAATTTGGCAAGAACACCACGACCAAGCTCGACTTCGTCTCGCTGGGACTGGCGCTGGTGCTGGGTACCGCGGGCCTGCCGCACATCCTGATGCGTTTCTACACGGTGCCATCGGCGAAGGAGGCCCGCCGCACCGTCGTGTGGGCGATCTGGCTGATCGGCGTCTTCTACCTGTTCTCACTGGTGATCGGCTACGGCGCCGCGGCACTGGTCGACGGTGGTCCGCAGCGGATCGCCAGCATGCCCGGTCAGGAGAACTCGGCGGCGCCGCTGCTGGCCTACCAGCTGGGTGGGGAAGTGCTGCTGGGCTTCATCTCGGCGGTTGCCTTCGCCACCATCCTCGCTGTGGTGGCCGGCCTGACGATCACCGCGTCCGCGTCGTTCGCGCATGACGTCTACGCCAACGTGATCAAGCACGGCAACCTCGAGCCCGACCGTGAGGTGCGCGTCGCCCGCATCACCGCCGTGGTCATCGGCGTGCTGGCGGTTCTCGGTGGTATCGCCGCGCTCGGTCAGAACGTCGCTTTCCTGGTGGCACTGGCGTTCGCGGTGGCGGCTTCGGCGAACCTTCCGACGATTCTGTATTCGCTGTTCTGGAAGCGGTTCAATACCAGCGGCGTGCTGTGGAGCATGTACGGCGGTCTGATCAGCTCGGTGGGACTGATCATCTTATCGCCGGCCGTGTCGGGTACCGCGAAATCGATGTTCCCGAGTCTGGACTTCGCGATCTTCCCGCTGAAGAACCCGGCATTGGTATCGGTGCCGATTGCGTTTTTGCTCGGATACCTCGCCACGGTGCTCAGCAAGAATGACATCGCAGACCCAGCCAAATACGCCGAGATGGAGGTGCGTGCGCTGACCGGGGCGGGTGCCGAGCGGTCGCTGGCGTCACCGGCTGATGCCATCCCGTCGCAGCCCAGATCGTCGCAGCTCAGATCGTCGCAGTCCGGGCCGCCGCTGCGCCCGATGGCCGCCGCGACTACCTACAGCATCCCCTTCGACTCAGCTAAGTCCCCTGCTGAGCTCACCGCTAAGCCCCCGGAATTGACACCGGTTGCACCGATGAACCGGGTTTTCCGACGGCGCGTACTGATCGCCACCGGGGTGCTGGCCGGGGTGATCGTCCTCGGAGTCTCTGTCTCGATGAGCCGGGTTCTGGCCGCGCCACGGCAGGGCGCGGACGCCACAGCTCAGCTCGGACCCAACACCGCGGCGGACGCTGGACCGGAGGTCGCGATACCCGCGCTCGGTGGGATCATCCAAGTCGGAAAGACTCCCGTCTTCGTCGCGGTCTCCCCGAACGGTCGGCACGCCTACATCGCGAACGGGAAAGCTCAGGTCGTCACCGTAGTGGACACGGCGGTCAACCAGGTGACCGCGACCATCCCTATTCCAGCGGGTCCACCGCAGTTCCTCGCCTTCGCACCGGATGGCCGGACGCTCTACGTCAGCATCTTCAACGATCAGCGGACAATCCACGCGATCGACGTACTCGATACCGCGTCTAACACCGTGGTGGCGACGATTCCGCAGCCCGCCCGTCCGTATCTCGCGGCGGTTACCAGGGACGGAAAACGGCTCTTCATCCCTAACCACGACACTGCGTCGGTCTCGGTGGTCAGCACCGACACCAACACGGTCATCGCCGAGGTTAAGGTCGCGCCGAACCCGCACTGGGTCACGTTCTCCCGCGACGGTACCCGCGCCTACACGGCCAACCACGAGTCCAACGTGGTCTCGGTGATCGACACCACCACCCTGGAGGTATTGGCGACCATCCCAGTCGGGGCCAGCCCACACAGCATCGCCGTACACCCCAGCCTCCCGCTGGTCGCCAACGTCGACTACGACGGCGGCACCATGTCGGTGATCGACACCATGACTGACAAGGTGGTGGCGACCATCCCGGTCGGGCAGCATCCGCAAGACATCGCCTGGGCTCCGGATGGACGGTTCGCCTACGTGGTCAATGAAGGCAGCAACACCGTCACCGTGATCAACGCCCGGACCAACCAGGTCACCGCGACCATCCCGACCGGGCCCAACCCGACGAGTATCGCGGTACTGCCCAACGGCCGGCAGGCCTTTGTCAGCGACCTGGACAGCGGAACCCTGACCGTCCTGGAACTCACCGGCTGAGTCCCTCCATGGATCCACCTACGGACCCACTTATGGCACGATTAGCGCCATGACCACCCCGGTTCCGGCCATCGTGGTGGCCGACCTGTCTGGCAGCGCTGTGCTGCTCGACGTCCGTGAGAACGACGAGTGGGCCGCCGGGCATGCGCCGGCGGCGGTGCACGTCCCGATGGGACAGGTGGCGCAGCGGCTCGACGAGCTAGCCACCGTGTTCCCTGACCGCCCGGTGCGCGTGGTGTGCCGCTCGGGAGGGCGGTCGGCGCGGGTCACCGCCTATCTCAAGCAGGCGGGTTGGGATGCGGTGAACGTCGAGGGCGGGATGCGTGCCTGGGCCGCTGCGGGTCGTCCCATGGTGGCCGACTCGAACGTGGCGCCACGGGTTCTGTAGTTGCGGTGGTGGCCACCCCAGCGGATGAGCAGATGCGCACACTGGCCGCGGTGGCGGTTCCGCTGCTCGGGCTGACCGCCATGCTGGCGACCGCGACCGCGGGCGCAGAGGCGTGGCGTTATGCGCTGCTGCTGGCCAGCCGCAGCGATGCGGTGCCCGCTGGTCCGCTGCACGCCAGCGATGCGCTGGTGGTCACCGGCGGCGTCGTATCATTGCTGTCCGCTGCGTTAGCCGGCGCGGTCACGCTCGGGTGGCTGGTGGCGGCGCACGCGACCGCCGCCCGGGCCGCTGCGGTCAGACCGGCCCGGCCGGGCTGGCAGTTGGTGGTGGGAGCCCTGGTGCCGGGACTGAATCTGTTGGTGCCGGGCGCGGCGCTCGCCGAGCTGGAGCACACCACGCTGGGTCAGCACCCGGACCATCGACCGCGCCCCTCTCGCCTGGTCATCGGATGGTGGGTGATCTGGGTGATCGGACTGGTGCTGGCCGGCACGGCCACGCTGTGGAACCTGCGCAGCGGTGTGCAGGCCCGCGCCGATGGAGTGCTGTTGCACGTTGCCACTGACCTGGTGGCGGGGGCTGTCGCGATCACCACGATCGTCGTGGTACGACGGCTGACCCGGTTGCTCAGCCCGGTGGCGCTGACCCGCGCGCGCCGGATGGTGGTGGTGCGGGTGCCCGGCGGCACCCGCTAGCGTGTCCCCGTGACCAAGACGAAGTCCCGCCGGCCCGTCGAAGGCCAGACCAATCCCCGTCAGGCCTGTCCCTGCGGCTCAGGCAAGAGATATAAGGCGTGTCACGGCGCCCCGGGGGGCGCCCAGGACGCCATGGTCCATCGTCCCTTCGCCGGCCTCGCAGCGGAGTGCCAGCTCATTGCGCTGCGCGAGTTCGTGCCCTCGGCGACCGCGCCACTGTCGCTGGCGCAGCCGGCTGGGCGGGACGTCACGCTGGCCACCGTGCTGCCGACAGCGGCTGCCGCGATCGTCCGACCCGATAACGTGGCGCTGATCGGCCTGCAGGTGCTCAGCCACTCCACGGACTTGTCCAGGGACCTCGGCCGGGCGCTTAGCTGGGCGCTGACCGCGGACCCGGGCTCGGTGCTGCCGACGGTCAGCACCACCGGCGACGGTGAGCAGATCCGGCTACAAGAGCTGCTGATCCCCGAGACACCTCTCGACGTCACCGTGCATCCTGACTTCGCCTGGTGGATCCCCGGCGAGGAACCCCCGTCTGGCGAGGCGGCGGCCTCGTTGCAGCAGGCCAACGCCGCGATCCTGCCGACCGAGGCGGTGACCGGTGCCGGAATCGAGGCGGCCTACTGGGTCGATGCCGGCGAGAAGGCGCACCTACGATGGGTCCGTCCAGAGCCGGAGGAGCAGCTGCTCGCCGCGATGGCTCGGCTGGCTGCCCGTAGTGAGCTCGACCTCGGCGGGGACTCCCGGTTCGCCGGCTCGTTTCGTGCCCACGGTGTGCTGGTGCCGGTCTGGGACCTCGACCGCGAGCAGCACGCTCGGGAATGGGTGGCTCCCGCGGAGGCCTTCGCACTCCGGCTGACCGAGGCCCTGGACTCGCTGGACGCCACGCCGCTGACCGACTCCGAACGCCGTGCCCTGCGCGGTCTTCGCAGTCGCCAGGTCACCATCCGCTGAACGCGAGGCTGGCGGGTTAGGGTAGCCAGGTGACGTGGCCGTGTAACAGGGCGTAGCCGACGAAGGCCACGGTGTCGATCAGCGCGTGCGCGATCACCAGGGGCCACAGGCGGTGGGTTCGCTGCCAGACCCGGCCGAAGATCAGGCCCATCACCAGGTTCCCCACGAATCCGCCGAAGCCCTGGTAGAGGTGGTAGCTGCCGCGTAGTGCCGCACTGGCCACCAGCGCACCGGCGCCACTGCGTCCCAGCTGGCGCAGTCGGGTGATCAGGTATCCGACCACCAGCAGCTCCTCAGCCAGTGCGTTGGCTACCGCGGCGGCGACGAGCACCGGGACCCGCCACCAGGTGTCGGCAAGTGCCGAGGGCGCCACGGTGAGGTTGAGCCCGGCTGCGCGGGCCAGCAGGTACAACCCCAATCCCGGGCCGCCGATCACGGCGGCGAGCCCGATGCCCAGCCCCGCGTCTCGACCGGCCGACCGGCGGTCCAGGCCCACAACGTGCAGCGAGATGCCGCTGCGCCACAGCAGGTAGGCGCCCAGACCTGCCCAGGCCAGCAGCTGGATTATCCCGGTGAGCTGGTAGCCGAGGTCCAGCAGCTCGTTCTTACGGACCGGCGCGTTGATCGCCACCGACTGGTCGGCCAGGGAACCGGGAGCCAGCAGCGCGTCCAGTAACGCCAGTAAACTGCGCAGTCCGGACAGTCCCAGCGTCACCGCCAGGACCAGGACCACCTCGATGATCAGTGCACGGCGCTGCCCGGTCTCGGTGACCACAGGGGGTTGTTCCGGCCGCGCGGACCCGAGCCATCCCCGTATTCCTGTACCTTGCGCGCCCACCCCGCGACGCTATCCGCCACCCCATGCGCTCCCGACCCCCACCCGGACAACTCGGTGCCTCCCGAACTCAACACCGGTGCTGTGCGCGGCGCCTCGGACAGCTCTGTGGTTGAGCTCGGGAGCCGCAGAGTGCTCGGGGTAGCCGGTGGCGCGTATCGTGGCGGCGTGTGGCGGTTCGCCTTATCCCGGCGGTGGTGGTTTGGACACGTGCTCGTTGTGACGTTCTGCGCGGTGTTCATCCGGCTGGGGCGTTGGCAGTGGGACCGGGCGCAGTCACCGACCGGTGATTGGCAGAATCTCGGCTACGCGCTGCAATGGCCACTGTTCGCGGTTGTGCTGGCTGCGGCGTGGGCCCGGTTCCTGTGGCTGGAGCAGCACCGCGGCCCTGAGACGGGATTCCCGGACGCCGAGGCAATGCTCAGTGGTCCCACACCGAGCCTGGCTCCGCCAGTCCCCCGACGCCCCGCTTACCCACTGATCCGGGAGGACGATCCCGACGATGAGCTCGCCGCGTACAACGCCTACCTCGCCCGGCTCGCCGAGCAGGACCGGTGCTAGTACCAACCAGATCCAGACCCGGCTGATCGGGTACCGGATCACGGCCTATGCCACCGGTGTGATGCTGCTGGTGCTGACGACGTCCGTGGTGCTGCATTACGGCTTCGGGGACCAGCGGCTGGCCTGGAGCGGGCCCGTGCACGGATTTCTCTACATGTGCTATCTCGTCACAACGGTTTTGTTGGGTACCTCGGTGCGGTGGCGGCCTGGCCGGATGGTGCTGGTGGCGCTGGCTGGCACGATTCCGTTGATGTCTTTCGTGGCCGAGCGCAGTGTCACCCGCGAGGTGCGCAGCCGGAAACCGGGTGAGCGCTGACGGGCGCCAGTCTGGCGCCGACTAAGGTGCCTCCGGTGTCGACCGTGCTGAATCTGCATCCTCCCGGTCCGTCCTCCGTCCCGCCGCTGCTGGCCCGGCTGGTCGATGACGCGGCGCTGTTCGCCCCGTCCGGGATCAGCGTGGTCGACGCCGTCAAGGCCCATCTCACTGCCTGCCGCGCGCCCTACGGCGGGGTGATCGGTTTCCTGCTGTGTCCGATCTCCCGGTTCGGCGCACTGGTCGGCGCGCTGCGCAAGGTTCGCCTCACCCGGCCGGTGTCATTGTCGCTGGTCGCCGACACCGGTCTGGGCGGGTTGCCCAAAGCGATCTCCACTGCGCTGGACAACACGAAGCTCGTGGATCTGCGGATGATCGAGGTGCCGGCACCATCGGACGTGGACTCCAATTGGCTGGTGCAGCTCACCGAGTTCGTGCCGGACGACGTGGTGCGGGTGGTCGAGCCGCGCCGTGGCCGGCCGGATTGGTTGGTGGGCGTGCGCCGGGTCGCCGAGGCCGGCTGCTGGCCCAAGCTGCGGTGCGGTGGCAGGTCCGTGGAGTCGTTTCCCAGCGTCGAGGAGGTGGCCGATTTCCTGGCCATCGCGACCAGCACCGGCCAGCCGTTCAAGGCGACCGCTGGGTTGCACTACGCGGTCCGCCATTACGACGAGAGCAGCGGGCTGACCCACCATGGGCTGCTCAATATGCTGGTAGGAACCGCCCGCGCGGTATCCGGTGCCGGCGCGCACGACGCGTTGCGGTGCACCGACGCGGCAGCGTTGGCTACCGAGGCCGGTGAGCTGTCCGCCGACACCTCCCGCTTCGTTCGCGAGGTGTTCGCCTGCTACGGGTCGATGTCGCTGACCGAACCGGTCACCGACCTGATCCGGCTGGGGCTGCTGCCTATCCCTGAGCACCGGCAGGCCTCTCACGGCTGACCGGTCGCCAGGTACCTCGTAGGCTCGGGCCCATGCCCGTCACCGCGTACCTCGGACCCGAGGGAACCTTCGCCGAACAGGCGGCTCGCTTACTTGTCCCCGGCGGCGAGTTGCGTTCGGCGGTGTCGGTGCATGCCGTGATCGCCGCACTGCGGGCCCGACAAGTGGACGCGGCGTGCGTACCGGTGGAGAACTCGGTGGAGGGGTCGGTGCCGGCCACCCTCGATGCGATGGTCGAAGGCGAGCCGGTACTGGCGGTGGCCGAGGCCGTGCTACCGATCCGGTTCAGCGTGCTGGTACGCCCGGGAACCGAGGCGGCTGACGTGCACACCGTGGTCACTCACCCGCACGCCGCGGCTCAGGTCCGGGGTTGGATGTCCACGCATCTGCCAGAAGCGACGATGTTGCTCGCCGATTCGACGTCGGCAGGTGCGGTCGCGGTACTCGACGGCCACGCTGATGCCGCGGTGTGTGCCCCGGTCGCGCTGCACCACTACCCGCTGGCCGAACTGGCCAGCGGGGTGCACGACTCCGACGATGCCGAGACCCGCTTCCTGCTGTTGCGCCGCCCCGGATCGGTACCGCCGCCCACCGGTACTGATCGCACCTCGCTGGTTGCGGTAGCCGTCGATCGGCCGGGGGCACTGCTGGAGGTGCTTGCCGAGTTCGCCCTGCGCGGGATCAACCTCACCAGGATCGAGTCCCGGCCGATGAAGGCCCGGCTGGGTGAGTACCAGTTCTTCCTGGACTGCGAGGGCCACGTGGCCTCCGATGCGGTCGGCGACGCACTGGCCGAGCTGCACCGGCGGTGTCATTGGGTGCGTTTCCTGGGTTCCTACCCCCGGACCGGTGAGTTTCGGCCCGGTCCGGACCCGTCCGGGTTCACCGGCGCCCGAGAGTGGCTCAGCGCGGTGCGCGCCGGGCGCAGTGCGTGACGCCACTGCGGCTGGTGCTGGTCCGGCACGGGCAGACCACTGCCAACGCCCTAGGTGTCCTGGACACCCGCTTGCCGGGGCACCCGCTGACCGAGCACGGTCACCAGCAAGCCGCCGACCTGGCGCAGCGACTGGCCGGCGAACCCGTGGTCGGGGTGTACGCCAGCCGCGCGTTGCGCGCCTGCCAGACCGCCCAACCCATCGCGGCCAGACACCTGCTAGTGCTGCACCGCATTAATCCTTCGGGGGTTTGATCCAGGCGGTGGGATCGGCGAGGTAGAGGCCCAGGGCGCAGTCGAGGGCTTGTTCTGGGGTGCCTGATGGGCTGCCGTCGGGCAGCACGCTGTCCTCGTAAGCT
>JBBPZY010000199.1:0-4811 GCA_038276315.1 Mycobacteriales bacterium | reverse complement strand
TCATCGCCGCGTTCCGGCTCACCGGATGGACCAACCTCAAACAAGCCCGCCGCCACTTCGCACACGGCATCCACCGATGCGTCGACCTCATCACCAAACCGCTCAAAACGGTCAAAAATCAAACATGACGGAGCCCTGACCGTTACGCGTGTAGCGCATCCGTCTCCGCGGTCTCTAAAGCCGTGGAATGGTTGCTTGACAGCCAACGTGAGGACGGATCATGGGGACGATGGGGCGGTACGTACGAGGAAACCGCGTACGCGGTGCGCACCTTGTTGCAGACGTTTGCGTCTCGCGCTGACAGCGCGGTCGAACAGGCCGCCGCCCGTGGGTGCGTATTTCTGCAACGATCGACAGGAGACCACAAGCACCCGCCGCTGTGGCACGGCAAGGACCTGTATACCCCGATCAGGGTGGTGCGAGCCGAGGGGCTGGCCGCGCTGCACCTGGCATACGCCAATCCCCACGTCGCCGCGATCGTGGACTGCTGGGCTGCAGAGGAGTCCGGGCGAGAAGCGGCGGGGTGAGGCTCAATGAACCGAAACGAGTTTCGCTTCGCATTCCAGACGTTGCCATTCTTGGACTCCCACGAAGGTGACCCCGCTGGTGTTCTGGAACTTCGCGCGCGGCCCACGCCGCGACTTCTGGTATGGCACCCGGAGGGGGTTGACGGGATCTTCCGGGCCGATCGGCAACTGCACCATATGCCTAGTCGTACTTTGCGCCCTCTGCTTGGGCGGAAGTCCCTGCTGGGGGTCGAAGGTCTTCGGCACGCCGCGTACCGGCGAGTGCTTGGCCCCGCGCTGCGTGGCCATCAGTTGCAGGTTTGTCACAGCATTATTTCTCACGCTGTCCACGCTGCAATCGATGTGTTGGCTCCAGGAGCTGTTATCAGTTTAATTGAGTGGACCCGGAGGGTCACACTCTGTGTCACCAGTCAGATTGTTCTGGGCCGGGCGGACGACGTGCTGCTCGAATCATTCAGCACCCGTGTCGAAAGTGTGCTGGGCTCACGTAGTCGCACATTAGCCCACCGTTACGCGCATGCGTTGTCGATCTCTGCAGGGCAATCGTTTTTCCGTGGTCATCGCAGACTAGACGAAATGCTGCTGAGGAGCGCGAAAACCACAGCGACTGCCCAGTCGCCTGCGCTGGCAGCTCTGCTGCTGGCTGGTGACGGGCCGCTGGGTGTGATCGGCGATGAAGAACTGCGAGACCAGACCATGTCCCTGCTGTTCGCTGGGCATGAAACCACCGCGTCAGCGACAGCATGGGTACTTTACTGGTTAGGCCGCGACGAAAGAGTGCGCCACGACGTCATCGACGAATTGACCACCAGCTCCAACGATGGTTCGGATCCCGCACAGATTCCGCTACTGCATGCCGTGACCCAAGAAGCGCTGAGGCTGTTTCCGCCTGCGATCATTGCCGGGAAGCGGATGTTGACCGCAGACGGTGAGCTGCTCGGCAAGCCGTTACCGGCGGGCACCATTGTCACTCCATGCATGTACCTTGCGCATCATCAACCGGACCTGTTTCCGAATCCACGCCGGTTCAACCCTCACCGTTTTCTTGGTAACCGAGTTTCACGTCAGTACTATTTTCCATTCGGTGGCGGAATCCGGCGCTGTTTGGGCAGTGAGCTGGCCATGTTGGAGATCCGTATGATCACCGCTGCTGTCCTCCGTCGTTGTCAGCTGCACTGTGTTAACCCCGAAGCTGGTGTTCCTGAGCTGCGCGGCCCTGCCATGACCCTGGCACCGAGTTTACGAATGTCGATCACCCCATACCGTATGGCACCGAGAAATACATCCGGGTGAGCAGATGGCGGGATGTCGTTCGAATTCACCGCCTTGAGTACCCGTTCCCGGTCCACTATCTGTGCCACGCGGTGTTGGGTGCCTGCTATGCGGCAAGCGATGTTCAACAGCTGTTCACCGGGCCCGTCCTCCTCTCGATCATCGCGAACCTCTTGTCCATCGTGGGAGGAAACCCGCTCAACGCCGCCGTCGACATCTCGACCGACACACACACGCACGGCAAACGTGACATCGCGCACGCGGTACTCCGGCTTGGCCGTCGCCATGCCATGAGCTGGACCGCAACAGAAATGACATTGGCGCTGGCAGCCGCTACCGCGACCTCACTGTGGCTGGACCGCCCACTCATCGCGGTCGGCGTAGCACTGACTATCGCACTCTGCCTGCTTTATAATCTCGAACCAGTTCGGCTTAAACGTCGGGGGCTCGTCAACCCAATCACGATTGGACTGACCATGGGACCGCTGCCAAGTCTCGTCTCCTACAGCGCTGCGCAGTCCACTCTTACCGTGTCAGTGTGGCTGGTCTTCATCGGACTTGGGGCTTTGATCACGGGACGTGCCCTGTGGTGGACAGTACCGGACCGGATTGGTGATAAGGTAACAGGAATGACGACACCGACCATCCAATACGGCCCGTTCCGGGCGATCGTCATTGCCTGTGTCGTGACCGTGGCTGGACTTAGCCTGCTCGGCTGGGGTTTGTGGTGGCGCTACGGGCCACTGTGGGCGTTGCTTGGAGTGGCCGTCAGTGGGCCCTTTGTTCTCAGCAAGCTCGCACTACTGCGCCGTTTCTCTGACGATGCTTTACCGAATCATGCCCAGATGCGTCGACGAGACCTCTCCTCGGTCATGATTGCCGACATACTTCTAGTGTTACTCCCGCTGGCAGCCCGAGGAGCATGACGAGTCACGGTTTGTGACCAAGTCCGCAACACGCTGGGAAATCTTTTAAATCCACGCTCAAGTCCTCGCCTGATCCCGGGTGCCACAATGGAATCGAAATAATACCTGGCTCCACGAGCTCCAGCCCGCCGAAGAATTCCGCGATCTGCGTAGGGTTACGGAAGGTCAACGGCGGAACCGGAATGTGGTAATGATCTCTAAAGGTCGCCAGACCAGTTACGAGAGCCTTATCGTCACCAGTATGCGCGACAGACACATAACTTCCAGGACATACCGCATCCATGTAGGCTGCGATAAACCCGACTGGTTTGTCGACATCGGGAATATGATGCAACACATCGATCGCGAGCACGGCGACCGGCGCACCCAGGTCAAGCAGCCCGCATCGCCCGGCGGCATCGAACACCTGCTCAGGCTGGCGCAAGTCAGCGTGAACAATCGCGGCATCGTGGTTGCCAGTCAACAACTTATGGCTCTCCGCCACAACCCCCGGGTCTATATCTACATACACCACGCGACAACCAGGATTGAGATCCTGCGCCACCTCATGCACGTTGCCCGCGGTAGGCAGGCCCGATCCGAGATCCAGGAACTGCCGCACCCCCACCCCCACCAGATACCGCACCACACGACCCAGCAACGCCCGGTAGACGCGCACCACGTGCGCCAGATGCGGTGCCCCCACCAAGCTGCGCTCCGCAACCTCGCGATCGGCCACAGGGTGGTGCGATCCACCCCACCAGTAATCACGAATGCCGGCAGTACTCCACGGACCCAAACCGATCTCACCCAGAGCCCCGACTGGCCGTTCCACCCTCGTTCACCCATCCCTTCAAGTAGTCAATACTCCGCGTGACAACACAGACACGGCCAAACATGACATAACAACCAGGCGAACTGCGCGTCACATCACCCGTGCTCTTGACAAAGACGGCAACCTACACCCGGACCACCACCACCACCACCACCGCCAGGCCTCACCATCGTCCCGGTTGCCCGATATTGCGCTGCCACTCCCCGAACCGGCATGCCGTCACCGCGATGACCGACCCGGCCACAGCAGGTACCGGGCCGCGCCACCCCCACGCGCTGGTCCCGCCGCCCCCTCCACAACAACCCGAGAGTGGCGCGGTGAGCGACACGAACCAGCACGGCGGACCCGAGCCCAGTGCGGCGGTCGCGGCTACCCAACCGGTGATGCTGGTCGCTCCCGACACGGCACCACCGGCCACACCGCCCGCAGCGTCCAGCTGTTCCGATGCCGGACGGGCGCGAGGCAGCACGATCAGCACGTTGTGCGGCGCTTTACCATGCCTCGAAAAGATCGAAACCATCATCCATGCCATCGCAGCCGTGTAGTGGTCGATACTGCCGGCCGGCACCTCACCGAGCTGCTCGATGCCGTCTGCCGTGGACAGTCCGCGGTGCGGCAGCACCAGCGCCGCGTGCGCCACAGCAACACCACCCGCCCACCACCGCAGGCCAGATCCTGCGGCTTGAGTACAGACCCACTCCTTCAGCGACGTCGAGATCTGCCCACAGCCCGGACAGCGGGCCGCCTTCAGATCCACCGTGACCAGCTGCACGATCCTCACTCCACGCGGACTGAGCGCGACACACTCCACGGCCATCCCGGCCAGTCCCAACAGACGCTCGCGCACCCGTAGCTACCGCCTGGGCTCCACCCAGGCGAACCGCGGCGCAATCCGCCCCATCAGTCGTCGAACCCTGTTCTCCACAACGCGAGGTTTATGCCGGCGGCAGCAGCGACCACCGCCTGATCATCTTCTGTCCACACAACACAAGACGATAACCGTGGCCGCTCCTTATCACGCCGACACGCCGAAGATCATGAAGTCCGACTCATAGCAGTAGAGAGTGTGACGACTTGCGTGTCAGGTTGTCATGGTTTCTGGCCAAGTCCACACCACGCCGGGAAGTGTTCCGAACCCGTGTCCAGGGCTCCGTCATGTTTGGGATATGACCGTATTGGCTGGTTAAGGCTGTTTGGGTAGAAACGCCGTTTGAGGCGTCTTGCGTGGGATCGGGCACGACCCTCGAGATGATCACGGTTCCTACACCGGTG
>JBBPZY010000198.1:0-5874 GCA_038276315.1 Mycobacteriales bacterium | reverse complement strand
TGACCCACCCGACCGTCAACCCGTTGTCAACCAACACCCGCCGTGCGCTGTACTGGTCGAAACCGACAACGTCGGGAACCGACCGCAACGCCGGGGCCGGAGGCGACTGCACAACCGGAGGGGGCACCACAACAACCGGAGGTGGCACCACAACCGGAGCGGGCACCACTGGAGCAAGCACGACAACGGGAGGGGCCTGCACAGCGGGGGCTTCAGGAGCCGCCGGGGGCTCTTGAGCTGCAGACGGCTGCACGGCCGGCGACGGTGTGACGGCAGGTGCTGAACTTGCGAGCGTCAGGGTCACCCCACCACCTTGGTCGAGCTTCTGCCCCGTGGACGGGTCGGTCCGCAGCACTGTTCCTGGCACCTGCGCGGCAACCTGGTCAGTGGTCGCGCGCACTTTCAGCCCCATGCCCTTGAGAAGGGCCTCGGCATCGACCCGTGACATGCCGACCATGCTCGGAACGTCGACTTGCGGCTGCTGCGCGGCGACCACCCAGAGCACGAGCACAACGACGAGCGTCACGACTAGACCGGCTCCGGCTAGCATGATCCCACCGGAACCGTCGCGCCCACGATCAATCCACCGGCGCGGGTTCGGCCGCAGTTCGGCGGTTCCCTGTCCCTGCGTCGTGGCTGCGCGCTCGTCAACCAGCGTCATGGCTGCTCCCTCGTCGGACAACGACCGTGGGACCGGCAGTGGCGTCTGGCTGGGCCTCCCGAGTCGGGTCGATATTTCTTAATCGAAACTGAAGACAGCTTTAACACGGGGTAGATCAGTCACCACCCGAATGGCCCAAGCCGTCCGATCACGGTGGGCGAGGGTCGCCACAGGTTACCGGGTGAAGATCAGGATCAGAATGATCGTCAGCGTGGCGGATATCAGCAAAGAGCCGAGGCAGCCCAACCGGTTCGAGAAGAAGAAGAACATCCGGTCACTTCCTTGCCCACGGCTGTCGGTCGCGGCCTGTGGATTGGAGTACCCCGCGATGAACAATTCAGGCAGCGGGAATCCCAGAGACGATGCCCTCGTCGTGTAGCCGCCCGATCTCGGCACCGGACAGGCCGAGCACCCCGGCGAGGATCTCATCGGTGTGCTGGCCGAGCTGGGGCGCAGGCGCCGCCGGTACCCGTTTCACTGCGGAGAAGTCGAGTGGCGAGCCGGGCATCAGGTAGCTGCCGATGCCGGGCTGGTCGACTTCGTCGAACATCGGGTTGCCGGTAGAGCAGCGCGGATCGGTGTCGACCATCTCAGCGAAGGTCTGGTACAGACCCCAGCACACGTCGTGCGCGTCGAAGACCTCGCCGACCTCGGACAGCGTGCGGCTGCGGACCCACGGCTCGATGAGTGCGCCGATCACGTGGCGGGCCGCGAACCGGTCACCCTCCTTGCCCAGGTCAACGCCGAGCAGCTTTTCGACATGCGCGCAGGCGTCGCCGATCCCGACTGCCGCGACCAGGCTGCGCCACTGCCGCGGGGTCAGCCCGACCACCATGACCCGCTTGCCGTCCTTGGTGGCGAAGTCGCGGCCGAATGCCCCGTACAGGTCATTGCCATGCCTCGGCCGCTCGGCCTTGTTGATCTGTACTTCGGCGATGTTGCCGAGGTGCCCGGCCATGGCGAACGCCACATCGGCCAATGCGAGCCGGACGAACTGGCCGGTGCCGTCGATCCGCCGCTTGCGCTCGGCGGCCAGCAGCCCGGTCGCGGCCAGCGTGCCGGTGATCGCGTCCCAGGCCGGCAACAGATGGTTGACCGGCGTGGACAGCGTGCTGGGGCCGGTAGTCCACGGAAAACCGGTGGCTGGGTTGACCGTGTAGTCGACCGCGGACGAGCCGTCCGGGTTGCCGACGATGTTGACCATGATCAGATCGGCCCGCCGGGAGGTGAGCTTGATGAAGTCCAACCAGCCCACGGCGGGGAAATTCGTCAGGAACAGCCCCGCGTAGTCGCCGGGTGCGGTGATCAGGTCGCTGAGCAGCTCCTTGCCCTGCGGCGATCGCATGTCGACCGCGATGGAGCGCTTGCCCTTATTCAGGCCCGCCCAGAACATGCTCTTGCCATCGGCGGTAACGGGCCAGCGGTTGGCGTCGAGGCCACCGCCGATCGGGTCGAACCGGATCACGTCCGCACCGAGCTGGGCCAGGGTCATCCCGCCCAGCGGCGCCGCTACGAAGGCCGAGCCCTCCACCACTCGCATCCCTGTCAGGATCCCGGTCGTCTTCACCTCGCTCATCGTGCGAGTGCGACGAATCGCCAGTCAAGTACCGGCTTCTCGGCCGCGGCCGGATCGCCAGCATGCTCCGCGGAGCAGCTGTGCACCACCGCTCGTAAGTCGATCAGCTGGTAGCCGTCGCGCTGGTGGACGCCCTCGACGTGCAGTTCGGTGCGCAGCACATCGCCCTCGAATACCGGGCCGGTGTGGTCGCAGCTGCGCCAGGCCACGATCGTCACCAGGTCCGGCAAAGCGCGGGTGGCGTGGGCTCCGGCGATCGAAATGGTGTGTCCGCCGTAGACCAGGCGACGTCCATACGCCGACGCGCCGGGGTCGGTGTGGGTGGCAGCGAGGTTGAGGGTGGCCCTCGCCAGCTCCGGGGCACCGGTCACGGTGTCGCGCACTTCGATGTCGTAAACCGTGCCGGGTTCGGCCACGGTGGACGCAAACGAGTCGAGTCGCCAGCCCCACGGCAGGTCGCCGACGGGCTCGGCGTCGGTCGGGACGTCGTCGAAGCTGTCGGCATGCCCGGTGTCAGCATCGGGGTCGCGCAGCGGGATCATCGGGCAGCGCCAGAAGTCGAGCACAGGTTCCCCACGCTGGTTGTGGACCTGTACCCGCAGCACGGCGAGGCCGGTCGCCGGCCGCCCTGGTTTCGAGCGGTTCTGTCGCAGCGCGACGACCTCGGTTCGGGTACGCAGCGTGTCACCCAGGTACACCGGACGGAGCAGCCGCAGACCGCGGTAGAACAAGTTGCCGCGGACCCGCTGCGACGGCGCCGTGGTCTGCCCGATCGCTACATGGCAGACCAGCGTGGGATGAGCCAATGGCTCGACCCGGCCGGTGACCGCCGCGGACAGCTCGTGATCCAGCGGCAACCGGAGCCGGTCGCCGGACAACGCCTGGTGCAGCGCGGCGTAGCCGGGAGTCAGCGTCAGACCCGGCGCGTCGGCGAAGACCTGCCCATGCGTCAACTCCTCGAAATAAGGCCCGCCGACCCGCACCCGGTTGTTCGCCATCGTGTCCAGATCGTACGACCGCCGGAGTCGCTGTGCGGTGGAGCCAGCGTTCATGGTGGTGGGATGCTGGTCGCGACGCTGTGAGTCAGGATACGACCCAGTCCCGCGCGCGTCGCCAGAACGACCAACCGGTCACCACTGACCAGCAGGTGGTCTTCTGGCGGTGGTAGCTGGAAGGTGCCGGTGCTGTGGCGATGGAGCGCGATCACCTGTGCCTGGCGGGGCGCATTGACGGTGTGGCTGGCGACTCCCTCGAGCTGGGAACCCGCGTGGATGGGTACCTCCGCGATGAGCAGAACGCGGCGACCGACCGGGATGGTACCTAGGACCTGGCGGCCCAACATCGCCGCGGCGAACTGCGGCGCGGCCAGGTAGGACACGCTTCGCGAGATCGTGATACCGAAGTTGCGCTGAACCCGTTCGGCGAAATCACTGTCCAACAGGCGAAGCACGACACGCAGGTCTTCCCTCATCGCCCGCCCATGCAGTGCCGCTTCGAGGTTGGTGACGTCGTTGTTGGTCACGGCGACCAGGGCGCGGCTGGTGCCGAGGTAAGCGGCCCGCAGGGTGTCCTCTCGGCTGGCGTCACCGAACACGATCGGCACACCGATCCGCCTTGCCAGCGCCACTCCCCGAGCGCTCTCATCACTTTCCACACACACCACCGGTACACCGAGATCGTGCAACAGCCCCACCACCCGGGTACCCACGTTGCCCAGCCCGACGACCACCACATGGCCGGCGATCGGGCGAGGACGACCCAGGGCGGTGGTCAACCGGGAGCTGACGACGGCGTCGACCACGGTGGCGGTCACCACCGGGATGATCGAGATCCCGACAATGGTGACCATCGTCTGGGTGACCTTGTCGATGGTGCTCAGGGCGGACTCGGGCTGAGCCGCCCCCGCGGCATCGAGCAAAGTGAGATAGAGGGCATCGCCCCAGGAGAAACCGCCCACGCTGGCGAAGAGCACTGTACCGAGTCCCAGCAGCGCGAACAGTCCCATGGTGGCGATACCGAGCTTGCGGTTAAACGAAGCGGCAACCCGCCACCACAGGGTCAGCAGCACGTTGCGCAGGCGGCGGTGCGTGGCGGCATCACCGACAGCGGTGCGACCGTCGGCCAACGCGAGCACCAGATCTGCGTTGTTCTGATCGGTCGGCAGCAGCTCAGGCTTCTTGGCGCCGCGCGTGTCGGCAAGCCCGCAGATCACCCGATCCACCGCCACCTCACCTCGCCGGGCGACATAAAGCGTCCGGCCTGGTAGCCGCACATAGCTGGGAGCCAGTTCGCCGAGTGCACCCGCCACAAATGACGGGGCCGCGGTGGCCGCGTCGGACAGCACATCGCAGCCCGGAAACAGGGCTCGGATGCGATGGCCCAAGCTCATGTTGAAAAGTCGGATCACCAACCGCAGTTCGCTGTTCAGCTCTTGTGCCCGCAGTGCGGCGTGAATGTTGCCGACGTCGTCCTGGTTGACCAGCGCCAGCGCACTGGCCTGCTCCACCCGGGCCGCGTGAAATGCCGCCTCGCTCAAATCTGGTGCCTCGATGACGCGCACCTTGGGCAGCGCCGCTATCCGGGGCCCATGGTTGCGCTGCGCTGACGGCAAGATCACGGTGACCTCGTCGCCGATCCGGGTGACGAGCTCCTCGACGAGCTGATAGGCCAGCGCGTCGTCGCCACACACGACGAGATGCGGACGCCGTTGGCGCTGCTCCCCCTCGACTCCCATAAACCAGCGAGACTACTGCGCACGAGCCTCGGTCAGGCCCGGCGCACGTCGGCCTGGGCCACGCTGGCGCCGTCCGGTTGGGCCAGCAATGCCCGACGTCGACGGACCCGGAGTTCCAGCACGGCCACGAACAGCGCCAGACACACGAATCCGGTCCCGGTGAGCAGCGCCGCGGCGATGGCGTTGCGGTAGTGGCTGCTGTGGGACACCATGCCGTAGAACACCGCCGCAAGGACGGCCGTCCCGACCGCCGACCCGATCCGCTGTCCGGTCTGCAGAGCTCCAGCCGCGGCACCGCCCATCCGGGACGGCACACACTCCAGGGTCAGCGTGACGTTCGGCGAGATCACCGCGCCACCGCCGATACCCGCAACGAGTAGGGGCAACGCCGCCGCCCGGCCGGCCCACACTGCGGGCACGACGTCGAGCACCGCGGCGGTGGCAGCCAACCCGACCGCGACACCTGTCAGCCCCCCCACCGTCAACCAGCGGCCGTACCTGGTCACCAACCGGCCGGCTACCGCCGCCGACACCGCCGACCCGAGTGCGAACGATGTCACCGCGAGTCCGGACTGCAGCGGTGTGTACCCCAGCCCGCGCTGGAAGTACAGCGCGAATACCAACCAAATCCCACTGAAGCCGACGAAGTACACCATCCCCAGCGTGGCTCCCGCGGGAAAGCCGGGCGTGGTGGACAGCAACCGGGTGTCCAGCAACGGCGCCCGATCGCGCCGCACCATCCGCTGCTCCCAGCGAAAGAACAGCGCGACCAGCACCGGTGCCAGACCGAACAGCCACCACAGCCGGCGCAGCCCACCGCTGTCCACCTCAACCAGGGGAAGTAGCAGGCACAGCACGCCGGCTCCCAGCAGCAGTGCCCCGACGACGTCGATCTGCGATGCC
>JBBPZY010000197.1:0-2343 GCA_038276315.1 Mycobacteriales bacterium | reverse complement strand
GCTGGTGGGGTGGGGCCTCTACTGGGGCGGGTTCCCCGAGTTCAGCACGCTGGGCTGGATCTAGCTCAGCCCACGGCACATTGCAGCGGCGCCCGCAGCCGCTTGCAGGCTACTCACCCGGCATCGAGATGCCGACCGGGGGGACCCGCATTCACGAAGCCCCAGGCGACGACCCAGGCGACGACCCGGTCGACCGGCAAGTCGAGACCGTCGGCGGGCTGGTGCTACTTGACCACCAAGGTGCCGTGCATGTCGGAGTGGAACGTGCAGTGGTAGGGGAGTGGTAGGGGTACGTGCCCGGCTTGCTGGGAGCGGTGGACGTGGCCGTACCCCCGCTGGCGTTGACGGTGACGTCGAACAGGCGGACTGGTCGGAAGTGACAGCCAGTACGCCACCCACCTCGATCTAGCCCATGGCTGTGCTCAGCAGTGGTACACCGAGCCCGACGTTATCGAGCGGGTGCTGTTCGCGCAGGTCAGATCCGGATCCGCGAGTAGTGACGGGTTGACCCGCGTGTGAGACGACGAAGGTGCTTGTCCTGCTTGGAGAATCGAGGTTGCGAAGCCTTCGAGGTTCCAGATGGGAGAAGCACCTTGTCGGTGAAGAGAGTATGTCGTGGTCGCCGCGCTCGAAAGCTTGTGCGCATCGGCGCGTCGGATCCGTCGCTGACCGCTACCTCGGGGGTCGCTGCGCTCGCGGAGTTCATCACCAAGCTCGATGTGGTTGGCACGTTCGACCGCGGGGATCGGGTCGATCAAGAAGCGTGCTCGCGGTGTCAGTGCCGGTGAGATCCTGGTTGGTCTGGCTCAGTCCCAGCTGTTGGGTGGTGACGCCCTGGTCGCGCTGGATCGGCAACGCCAAGACGTCGCGGCCGCGGAGTTGTCGGCGGTGCCGGGCATCGCCTCGACGACGGCAGGCAGTCTGGCCCGCCGCTTCGGTGCTGAGCAGGTGAACGGGATCGAGGCCGCGACCGCTGAGCTGGTCGGCCAGGCCTTCGAGCTGTTCGCGCCTCAGCGCAGGGCGGCGTTGAGTGGCCGGGTCACCATCGATATGGACTCCACCGATGTCGAGGTCTACGGGTCGTGCAAGCAGGGGGTGGCCTACAACTACGCCGGGCAGCGTAGCGGTCGTCCGCACCTGGCGACCTGGGCCGAGGCCGCGGTGACAACCGCCGCAGAGCTGTTGGCCGGCAACGACGACGTCCGGCCCCGTGCTGCATCGATGCTCCGCCGCGGGTTGGCCGGGATTCCCGCACCGGTCCGGGCCGCAGCCGCGGCGAACGATCGGCTGCGGGTCCGCGCCGATGCTGGCTACTTCACCGCCGACCTCGCGATCGCGGCGGTCGAGCAGGGTTGTGACTTCGCGGTCGCCGCCAAAGGCAACACCGCGATGTGGCGCGCCTACGCCTCCATCGCCGATGAAGCCTGGGCCGACGCAATCGGGATGCCCGGTGCGCAGGTCGCCGCGGTCGACTACGCCCCGGCCGGCTGGCCAGATGGCACCTACACGATCGTGCGCAGGGTCCGGGTCGAGGCCGAGACGATCTCGGCAGACCCCCGGTCGCGGCGTCGGCGCACCATCGACCCCGAGCAGCTCGCCCTGGCCTTGGCGGGGACCGCGACCCACGCCTACGCGGTCTCCTTCATCGTGACCAACATTCCCACCCACAACGACGAAGCGAACGACGATCCGGTTCTCGACGTCGAGGCCTGGCTCCGGCGCCGCACCGACATCGAGGACCGGATCCGCGAAGCCAAACACGGCGCCGCGCTAAGACACCTGCCCTCGAGACACCATGGCGTGAACACGGTGTGGATGTGGGCAGCGCTGCTGGCCGGCACCTCTCGGTCCTCCTCCAAGCGCTCACCGGGATCGACAACCACGCCCGCGCCCACGCCGCCCGGCTCCGCCACGAACTGCTCTGCGTCCCCGCACGCCTGGTACGTCACGGCCGCGACCTCACCCTGCGGCTGCCACCAGGCGAGCAACTCCTACCCACGGTGCTGGTCAGGATCGGAGAACTCCCCACCGCGGCCTGACGCCGCGCCCCATCCCAGCGACCAGGACCTCGGAGAACCGCCACCCGCAACGTCACCGGGAAACTCGCCCTGCGCGGGTTCACCCACACCACAGACCGGACTTCCGCAGTTGGTAGGCAGATTCGGGCTTGATCGACAGTGTTTCCGCAGGTCAAGGGCTTGAGGGGTCCGCCGGCGTTCGATTCGTGTAGGCACACGACTTTGGGCGTGTCGCTCGACAGAGCAGCGCTGGTCGGCTTGAGTTGTGAGCATGTACCTGCGGGAGACCCGTCGCACGAACCGGGATGGGTCGGTGGTGGCCTAT
>JBBPZY010000196.1:0-20829 GCA_038276315.1 Mycobacteriales bacterium | reverse complement strand
TGATCGCCGCCGACCAAGTCGGTCTTGAGTCGACGGGACTTGCGGGTGACAGGTCCGGTGTATCGAGCCATCTCTGCTATTCCTCCCCGCGCCCTAGACCCGGCGCCGCTTCGGTGGCCGGCAGCCATTGTGCGGCTGCGGGGTCACGTCCTGGATGGTGCCGACCTCAAGGCCGGCGGCCTGTAGCGACCGGATCGCCGTCTCGCGACCTGAACCCGGGCCCTTCACGAAGACATCGACCTTCTTCATGCCGTGCTCGGCGGCCTTGCGGGCGGCGCTCTCGGCGGCCATCTGCGCGGCGAAGGGGGTGGACTTACGCGAGCCCTTGAAGCCAACGTGGCCCGCGGACGCCCACGCGATCACCGCACCGGTGGGGTCGGTGATCGAGACGATCGTGTTGTTGAACGTCGACTTGATGTGCGCATGGCCATGCGCGACGTTCTTCTTCTCCTTGCGCCGAACCTTCTTGGTACCGGCACCTGTACGTGCTCTGGGTGGCATTCGATTGCGCTCCTACAAAGGGTCTTGGGTAGGCTGATCCGCCGTTTTATGTAGCCGGTCGCTACTTCTTCCCGGCCTTCTTCTTGCCGGCGACCGTCTTCTTCGGACCCTTGCGGGTGCGGGCGTTGGTCTTGGTTCGCTGACCGCGCACCGGCAGCCCGCGGCGCCACCGCAGGCCCTCGTAGCAGCCGATCTCGATCTTCCGGCGGATGTCGGCCTGGACCTCGCGACGGAGGTCACCCTCGACCTTGTAGTTCTCTTCGATGTAGTCCCGCAGCCGTACGAGGTCCTCGTCAGTCAGGTCCTTGGTGCGCAGTTCCGGGCTCACCCCGGTGGCGCTGAGGATCTCGTGCGAGCGGGTACGGCCAACGCCGTAGATATAGGTCAGCGCGATCTCCATCCGCTTGTCGCGGGGTAGGTCAACGCCGGCGAGTCGAGCCATCCGAGGCGTGTCTCCTGTCTCGTCGTCCCAGGTCTGCTCCCCGTCCGTCCCGTATGACGACCGTGGTGGTCGTCCGCGGGCCCCGGCCTGGCGTCCGGGGGTGGACCGATCCCTCATGAATCGGCTGGCGCGGGGAGGTCTTCTCGCGCCGTGTGGACCAGCGGTGTCGTGCCCTGCTCAACCCTGGCGCTGCTTGTGACGAAGGTTCTCGCAGATCACCATGACCACGCCGTGGCGGCGGATCACCTTGCACTTGTCGCAGATCTTCTTGACGCTCGGCTTTACCTTCACGTCATCTCTCAGTTGTGTAGTTGGTGCGCTACTTGTAGCGGTAGACGATGCGGCCCCGGGACAGATCGTAGGGCGACAGCTCCACAACCACCCGATCTTCGGGCAGGATGCGGATATAATGCTGGCGCATCTTGCCGCTGATGTGCGCGAGAACCCGGTGACCGTTCTCCAACTCGACTCGAAACATCGCGTTGGGGAGTGGCTCGACCACCCGACCCTCGACCTCGATCGCCCCGTCCTTCTTGGCCATGTCCTCCGCGTTCCTGCTCACTCCGTCGTGCCGCCGGGTAGCGGCCTTGCCGCGACGCAGGCGCCCGCCAGTTCCACGACGTGGGGAGGCATCATGAGAAGTGCGGGGACGCACTGCTGAGCAGGAAGCCTGCGCAGATACCTGCAGACACGCTAGAACCGGCGCGCTGCTCGCGCCGCCGGCACAGTTTACGTCCAGGTCACCAGTCGGTACAAACCGGCCCCGGATCAGTCACCGCGGGACTCTGACGGCGGTGGCCCGTTCGCCTAGCCAACGGGCGAAGAGCATCGCGCCCCACGGACCCGCCACCCAGATCCACCACGGATAGATCCAGCTCATGGTGGACAGGCACACCACCGCCCAGATCATCAGGTTGATCAGACTCGCGCCCGCCCAGACACTGACCGTGGCCCGTCCTCCGCGCCCATTCCCGCATTGCTGGTGGGGTTGTCGCACCTCGGGACTCGCCTCCGGGCTGGGCGGCCGCGCCTGCGGTAGATCGACGGTGAGCGCGTCGAGTTCACCATAAGTTCGGGCGGCCCAGGCCTGCTGGACCCGCTCGTCGTACTCGGTGAGGTCCACCCGGCCGTCGGCATGCGCTGATCCCAGCTGCTCGGCAACCCGTTCCCGATCGGCGTCCGCCGCGCGCATCCGGTCCCGTGACGTCTGGCCGTCCACGATCCCATCGTGAGCGTTCATCGGATCCATCGGTACCTCCAGGTGGCCCCTCTATCATAACGCTGTTACCGTACTTCGCACCGCCAGTCGATCGGGCCGCGAGCCCGTCGGGTACCGGCTCGACGGCGGCCGGATCACCTGGCTTGGATGGGTCAGCATCGAACGGAGGCACTTCATCAGATGGGCAAGATTGTGGACCGGTGGAACGCCGCATATTTCGACAACCACCTGTCACCTGGCGTCGTCGCCGCCCTGGACCCGCTGAATGAGGCCAATGCCGACGCGCAGGCCCTCGCCGATCGGGCATTTCGGCTGATGCGGGTTGCTCGGCTCGAACCTACGGATTTGTCGGTGCTCACCGCCGCGATATTCAGCGAAGCAACGAAGGCTGTGCCCAGCGCATGGGATGGTGCGGTGCCACCGATCACCATGGCAGGCCGGCATCAGCAACTCGATGATTACGTTGCCGGCAACCCCTGGCACCGACCCGCCGGCGAGCCGGTCCTGGTCGATCTTGGCTGCGGCTTCCCACCGTTCACGGCCATCGACAGCGCCGCCGCGCTGACCGGCTGGCGGATCATCGGCGTCGACCCTTCCTTCGACCGTTACCTCGTTTACGACAACCAGGGCAACTACGCGTGCTTCGATGAGCACCAACACCTGCGCTACTACCAGTTCGGTCACGCGGATCCAGACTCCGCCGCGACCCGAGCACGCTATTACGACCTGATACAGCGCCTGCTGCCATTACTTCCCGGCGAGGACACCGGGCAGCTGGCGGAAGTGGCGCACGACGGGGCACGCCTGGTGCGCAACCCGCTACGACACTACGAAACCACGAACCTCACGCTGATCAAGGGCGGGGTGGGCTCTCTTGACGTCGAAGGCGGGGTCAACGTGATCCGGTGCATGAATGTGCTCTTCTACTTCGACCAGGTGTTTCGGGAACATGCGCTGGAATAGGCCAGCGGGCTGCTCCGACCGGGCGGCTTGTTCGTCTGCGGCGGCAATTGGACGTCTTCGACCAGCTCCCGCTACACCGTCTATCAGGAGCAAGATCACCACCTTGTGCCCCGTGAGTTCGCGTTCAGCGTCGACAACCTGCGCCCGCTGGCGTCGGCCCCGTGGTATGCGCTGCACGACGACAACGTCGAAAACCTGTGCAACGCCGAGGCAGTGGGGATCATTCGGAGCTACGAGGCCTTCCGGCACCGGTTCGACGAACGGCTCGACACGTTGCTCGCACAGGCCGGTATCTGCCGCCGCGGGGCCGACGGCTATCTCGGTAGCGCGGACGACGACACACCGCTAGCCGACCACGACGAATACGCCCCTGTCTTGGTCGAACAGCTGAACCGCGAGGGCTTCGTCGACGAAGCGGTTACCGTGTTGCGCCGCACCGGCCGGGAGGCCTGGCGCAACAGTGTCGGCCACATCGCGATGCACCCGGTGCAGCCACGCCCGCTGGCGGCATCAGTACTCGGAGCCGTTCCGAGACAGCGTGCGTGACACGTAGCGCGCGATGAGTGATGCTTCGTGGTCAGGTCAGGTCGGCGACGACGGCCTCGGCTTCGATCTCGACTTTCCAGCGGGGGTCGAGGAGCCCGGCGACGATCACCATGGTGGCTGCCGGGCGGATCTCGGCGAACAGTGCCCCGTGTACGGCGCCGACCGCGTCCGCCGCGGACGGGTCGATCAGAAACATCCGGGTGCGCACGACGTCGGTCAGGCTCGCGCCGGCCTGCGCCAGCGCTTGCGCGATGATCTCGAAGCAGCGTCGGGCCTGGACAGTCGCGTCGTCCGGGCACGATCCGTCGGGCCATACCGGCGTGGTGCCTGATACCAGCACCCGGTCGCCGACGCGCACAGCCCGAGAGAACCCGATGGTCTTCTCGAACGGCGACCCGGACTCCACTAACTGACGCAACACCACTCCTCAGCAGAAAAGTCAGCGACATGATCACGGTTTGCGTGCGCTACGCGACAAGGGATGTCGTCAGCGGCACACAAGCCGTGATCACACTCTCCACCGCGGGAAATGCGCGGCCGCACCCGGCAGGTGCGGCGTTGCGATGGCGCTACGCCTTGACCGGTTCGGGCTCGGCGATGGGGTTTGCGCCGTGGATGGGGCCCTCGGCGTTGGCTAGCCGGGTGGCGCCGCCCCCGGTGGCACCGCCGCCCCCGGTGGCACCGCCGCCCCAGCGCAGCGAAATTATCTCGGCGGCGATGGCCACCGCAGTCTCCTCGGGAGTGCGGGCGCCCAGGTCGAGCCCGATCGGCGAGGCGATCTTCTTGAGCTGCTCGTCGGTCACCCCCGCCTCACGCAGCCGTTTCTCCCGGTTCCGGTGGGTCTTGCGCGATCCCATCGCGCCAAGGTAGGCGAGGTCCAACTTCAGGGCTTCGACCAGCACCGACACATCGAATTTCGGGTCGTGAGTGAGCACTGTGACGACGGTCCGCTGGTCGATCCGACCGGCCTCGGCCTCTTGCTTGAGGTACCGGTGCGGCCAGTTGACGACGACCTCGTGCGCGTCGGGAAAGCGACTCTTGGTCGCGAACACCGGCCGCGCATCGCACACCGTCGTGTGGTAGCCGAGGAGCCCTCCCACCCGGGCCATCGCGGCAGCGAAGTCGATCGCGCCGAACACCAGCATCCGGGGCGGCGGCTGCATGGAGTTCACGAACACGTCCATGCCTTCGCCGCGGCGCTCACCCTCGGAGCCGTAGTGCAGGGTGACCACTCGACCGGCGGCAAGGGCGCCGCGGACGTCTTCGAGAATCGCCTCGTCGGCTTGGGATGAGCCCACCGTGCCGGTGTGCCGGTCGGGCCAGACCACCATGCGCAGGCCGACGCGCTCGGAGTCGGGATGCGCGACCACGGTGACTACCGCGACCGCCTCCTTCTTTCTCACCGAGGCAGCTACGTCGTCCAGCTCAGGGAAGTGGATCGGGTCGACCTTCTCGACAAAGACGTCGATGATGCCGCCGCAAGTGATGCCGACGGTGAACGCATCGTCATCGGAGACGCCGTAGCGCTGCAGGACCGGGGTGTCGTCGGCGAGCACCTGCTGGCCCAGCGCGAAGACCGCGCCCTCTACGCAGCCCCCGGAGACGCTGCCGACTGCCCGCTCATCCGACGTCACGAGCATCGACGCTCCGGCCGGGCGCGGCGCCGAACGGTAGGTGGACACCACTGTGCCCACTGCGGTGGATTTACCCTGGCGCCACTCCGCCACCAGTTCGTCGAGCACCTCACGCACCGCAGACCCTCCTCCCGCTGACCTTCCGGATGACCACAGGTGTATCCCAATTAGAGGGTATTCGGCCCGACTGGCGTGCCTGTTCACCCACAGCGACTGTTTCCCCACGACGCGTCAGCGCCGTCATCTATTCCCTCCGGGCTTCTACGGGGCGGAGCCAGGGGTGTCCACGTCGATCCCGCTGGCCAGATCGGAGCAGTCCACCACGATCAGGTCGTGGCGTTGCGCCAGCCAATCCCGGGCTCCCCGGTCACCCTGTGCTGATGCGACGATGTCGCGCCAGTGCTGCCGGCCGAGCAGGACCGGATGGCCGGGCTGGGTCTCGAATCCCGCCCGGGCCACCACCGCGGGACCAGCCAGTGCGACGAGCCTGCGGACCACTGAGGTGTCCACATCGGGTAGGTCGACCAGGTGCACGAGCGCGGCCTGCACTTCAGGCGGCGCGCTGCGGACCAGCTCGGCCAGGCCGGCGCGGAGCGAGGCTCCCATGCCCTGCGCCCAGTCCACGGCCAGCACCGTGCCGGCGGTCTCCGGCACCAGCGGGAGGACCCGGTCGGCCTGCGCGCCGACCACGACGAGCACCGCGTCGCACCCGCCGTCGGTCAGGGTGGCTACCGCCCGGCGCAACCAGGCACCACCGTCGACCAGCGCCTTGGGCATGCCGTAACGCCGTCCAGCCCCGGCCGCCAACAGCAGTCCGGCGATCATGGTTGCATCTTCTCACCGGATCATGGTCAGTCGCTCAGTGTGCGCTTCTGCGGGTAGACCGTCTCGCCGCGGGCAAGCATGGCGACGAACTGTGCGATGCGACGGGCTCGGGTTTCGACGCGTTTGGTGCTGTCGATCCGGTAGAGGACGGCGTAGCGGTTCTGGCTGGTGAGAACGTCGAACATTTGCCTGCGCCCTGGGTTGCGCGGTCAACGCGTCGGCCAGATCGGCCGGCACCTCGATGCTGGCCTGACCGGCGTAGGCCGCGTCCCAGCGGCCATCGACCTTGGCCCGCTTGACCTGGGCCACGCCGGCCGGGTGCATCCGGCCTTCAGCGACCAAGCGAGCGATGATGCTGACATTGAGTGCCGACCAGGGACTGCGTGGTCGCCGTGGAGTGAAACGTTGGCGGTAGGTGGTCTCGTCGCGGCGCTGCACCTGGCCGTCGATCCAACCGTGACACAGCGCCTCATCGAGCGCTTGGTCGTAGCTGAGGCTGATCGGTTGAGTCGTGTCCTTCTTGGCCAGCACCAGCCAGACGCCGGTCGCGGTTTGGTGGTGCTCGGCTAGCCAAACCTGCCACGCGGCGGCATCGGCGAGAGTCAGTTCGGGCAGTTCACCGGCCATCGGAGCACCTAGCGCAGCGGCTCATCGGTCTCGACCCGCTCGACGACCTCGACGCCGTCGCCGACGTGCAGGATCGCACCGGGGGAATCTGGGATGAGGTTGATGGCGAACCAGGTCTTGCCGTCCCACCGCCGATGACGAGCCAGCGTCGTGAGCGGCTCTTTGTCCCGGCTCGCGGTGTCGGGGTCGATCGTGGTGATTACGCACCGATCGCAAGCTTTCACCACGCGGAAGGTCGCGTTCCCCATGCGCAGCACCCGCCAGCCGTCCTCAGCCCAGGCGGGTGCACCGGCGACGACTAGGTTCGGGCGAAACCGCGTCATCGACACCGGTCCCTCCTCCGGCCGCGGTCCCCCGGCGATGAGATCGTTCAGCGCCGCCAGGGAGCCGTCGGTGGCGAGCAACATCGGGTAGCCGTCGGCGAAGGACACCCGATCCTGCTCGCGGCTGTACGTGGGGTTCGGCCGGCGTTGCGCGGGGTCCTTGAGGTACACCAGCCGGATCGGCTTGCCGACGACCTTGCTGAACCAGGCATGCGCCTGGTCCGATGCAAGAGCGGCTACCAGCTCGCTGGAGAAGACTCGGACGTCGGTGACCACCGACCCATCCGGTGTGCCGACCAGCAGCGGGTCGAGGTCCGGCGCCTGCACCAGTAGCCCGTCGGCGTCGAACTCCGGGGCGACCAGCACCAGCTGCGGGCACTCCCGGGCCGTCACCACGCGACCTTCGTCGTCGACGAGCATCCACCGCCGATCACCGGCCAACCCCCACGGCTCGACCACGACGTGGGTCAAGCCGTGGCCTCGGCAGGACTTGATCGGATACCTGTTGATCCCGGTCAGCATGAGCCCCACGAACGCCAGACTCGCGGTCACAGCGATCGAGGGCAAGTGCCGTACCTCAGAGGTTGCCGCCGATACCGCCGATACCGGCACCACCCATGCCACCGGTGCCGCCGCTGCCGCCTCCACCTTCGCCGCCTTCGCCGCCCTCGTCTCCACCGTCGCCATGGCCGCCGTCGCCATGGCTACTGCCGCCATGACCACCAGGGCTGAGCAGGGACAGGATGGTACGGGCGGGAAGCAGCTCCACGTGCTGGCCGGCAATCTCGGCAAAGCTCAGTGTGTCAGACATGAGATCCTCCTCTAGGGGGCCCATTGGGCCGCGACAGTGCGCCTCATCGACGGCAGTATCGATTCGGCTTATCCCCACCATGGCCTGGCGACAGTTGTATGACAACATGCGTTCGATCCCTATTTCGCACACTATTACTTACCGCCGATTTTTCGGCTACTTAGTCAGGGCGAGCAGCCACGAGATTCGGACGAACATTTACTGGATTCCCGAAGTCGAGTACCTAGCTGACGGTTTGATGCGGCCTGCTCTGGCCCGTTGGGCGGGTTCGCTGCCGGCGACCGGTTCGACCCTCGCGCAGTGGCATAGCTGTCCTGAACACGTGCCGCTGTTGGCGACTCTCCGGCCGGGCGATCGATTTCATACCGCGTTGGTACCGTGCGGGTGTGGTGCTTGCTGCGGTCCGGGACGCTGTACGACGGTTTCTGCAGCGTCCGGGGTCGGCGGACCTGCGCCGATTTCAGCCGATCGTCGACGGTGCGGGCGCCTGGGAGCAACGGTACCGGCGGGTTACCAGCGCTGAGCTGGCCGAGTCGGTGCGAGCGATGTTCGCTCAGGCCGCGCCGGAGCGTTCGCACGATCGGCTGGCTGAGTTCTGCGCCGCGGGTCGGGAGGCCGTCCGGAGGGCGCTGAGCCTGCGGTTGTACGACGAGCAGTTGCTGGGTGTGCTGGGACTGCTGGCCGGTCACGCGCTCGACATGGCGACCGGGGAGGGGAAAACGCTGTGTGGCGCGATCGCCGCCGCTGGTTTCGCCGCCCAGGGGCGCCGAGTGCACGTCCTCTCGGTTAATGACTATCTCGCGCAACGCGACTGTGAGTGGATGCATCCGGTGTGTGCATCGTTAGGCGTGTCAGTGGACTGCGTGCAGCAGTCGCATTCAGCACGGCGGCGCCGCGAGACGTACGCGGCGCAGGTGGTTTACGGCGCGGTCAGCGAAATCGGTTTCGACGTGCTACGCGACCGGTTGGTCACCGATGTCGCGGATCGTGTCGGGCCCGAGCTGGATGTGGCGATAATCGATGAGATCGACTCCGTACTCATCGATGAAGCACGAGTGCCACTGGTGTTAGCCGGCACGGTGTCCGACGAGGGAATCGATCCGGCCCTGATGGACGTGGTACGCACGCTGTGTCCAGGCCGGGATTATCGAGTCGATGCCGAGCAGCGCAATGTGGCGTTGACCGATCACGGCACGACGGTGGTGGAAGATGCACTAGGCGGGATCAACCTCTACACCGCGGCCCACGCTGAGACACTCGCGGGAGTCAATGTCGCCCTGCACGCACTGGTGCTGCTGAGCCGGGACGTCGACTACATCGTGCGCGACCACACAGTGCAGCTGATCGACGCGTCGCGCGGCCGGGTGGCGGCGCTGCAGCGTTGGCCAGACGGGATCCAGGCCGCTGTCGAGGCTAAGGAAAGGGTGCCCCCGAGCCCTACCGGGGAGGTTCTCGACTCGATCACCATCGGCAATCTTGTCCGCCGCTATCACCTGGTTGCCGGCATGACCGGCACCGCGGTCGCGGTCGCCGACGAACTGCGGGAATTCCACCAGCTCGAGGTCGTGGTCGTGCCGCGGCACGATCCGTGCATCCGCATCGACGCACCGGACCGGATCTCCGCCACCGCGGAGCGGCGTCGTCACGCGGCCGTGGCGCAGATCCGCACGGTCCATGCCACCGGACGCCCGATTCTGATCGGTACCCAGAGCGTGGCAGCCTCCGAAGAGCTCGCCACCGCTCTGCAAGAAGTGGGATTGGATCCGGCGGTACTCAACGCACGAAACGACGCTGAGGAAGCCGCCATCATCGCCCGGGCGGGTGAGGTCGGGCGGATCACGGTCTCCACGCAGATGGCTGGCCGAGGCACCGACATTCGACTGGACGGCACCGGGCGGTTGGGTGGGCTTTACGTACTGGGCTACGGGCGTCACGACAGCAGCCGGCTCGATGACCAACTTCGCGGTCGCGCCGGCCGGCAGGGCGACCCGGGCAGCACCGAGTTCTTCACCAGCCTCGACGATGAGATCCTCACCCGGCACGGGGCTGCCTCGGCCGTCGACCAAGCCCAACGCATCGCTGCGGCGGACAACCTGAAAATCCACCGCACCACCTGGCACTACCACCATCTCATCGATCAGCAACGTGACCGCGTCCTCAACCACCGCGAGCAGATCCTGCGCACGCGGCTGGCGTCGGAGGATCTCGCCCACCGATGTCGCGATCGATACTCCACTCTGGTCGCGACTCTCGGCGAAGAAGCCGTCGACCAGGCCGCCCGCCAGATATGGCTTTACCATCTCGATCGGCGATGGAGTCAACACCTCGAATTTCTTGCCGAACTCCGTGAAGGGATTCACCTACGCGGGCTCGCCAGAGGGCTCACCGCCCTTTCGCCGTTAGACGAGTTCCATCAAGAGGCGATGCGGGCTATCCGCACTTTCACCGACGACGTCAAACGCGACACCAAAGCCACATTTAACACCACGACTCTCGAAGACGGCGTCCTCGATTTGGCCACGACGATCAAGCGGCCCACCTCTACCTGGACCTACCTGGTCACCGACACCCCGTTCGGCACCGACGCGGAACGAGCCCTCAACGGCCTCAGCAAGCTATTTGCGCGGCGCGACGTGCACTCGGGCGGGGTTGGTTAGGGTCGGCCGGATGCGCGTGTTGGTGGCGGCCTCGCCCGGTACCGGGCACGTCTTTCCCGTGGTGCCGTTGTCGTGGGCGTTGCGTTCGAACGGCCATGACGTGCTCGTCGCCACTGCTGGTGATGGAGTGCAGCGAGCCGCGAGCGCTGGGCTGACGGCGGTGGATGTCGCCCCAGGGCTGGACATGTACGAGGTGGCCCGGTCCGTAGGACTGACCACCGGCGGGTGGGGCCCGCATCCGACGCCGGCTCTCGCTCGGGAACGCGCGGTACAGTTGTTCACCCGGGTCAGCGAGCTGATGCTAGCCGGAACCGAACGCGTGGCTCGGCGCTGGCGGCCCGACGTAGTGGTCTACGGAGAGTTGCACTGTGCCGGTGCAGTGGTGGCCGCCCGGCTCGAGGTGCCCGCCGTCGAACACGCCATCGGTCTGGTCGGCGACGGCGCGGCGTTCGTCGCGGAGATCTGGCCCCGGCTGGCGGCCGGTCCGGCGGCCGATCCGGTCGCGATCATCCGCACCGCGCCACCGAGCCTGGGATCCGAACCTGCCGCTGGAAGGTGGATCATGCGGCCGGTGCCCTACAACGGTGGTGCCGTTGTTCCCGAAGAGCTGCTGGATCCCCCGACCCACCCCCGGGTTCTGCTCACGATGGGCACGGTGGCGCCGCGGTTGGGTGGAGTCGGGATGGTCCGCGACCTCATCGACGCCGTCGTCGCCGAGCCGCTGGAGATTCTGGTGGCGCTCGGCAGCGATCCGGTCGAACTCGGCACGCTGCCGGACTCCGTGCGGGCCTACCGGTGGCTTCCGCTGACCGCCGCGTTGCCCAACTGTTCGGTCATGATCCACCACGGTGGCGCCGGCACCACGCTGTCCGCCCTGGCCGCCGGCGTTGCCCAGGTGATCGTGCCGCAGGGCGCCGACCAGTTCCTCAATGCGGCGACCGTGTCCCAGCGGGGATGCGCGGTGACCGCAGATCCGTCGCCCGCAGCGATCCGTGCGGGCCTGGGCCGCGCGCTGTCCGGGGAATTCGACGAGGCAGCGCAAGAAGTCCGCGACGAGATCGCCCTGCTGGCCACCCCAGCCGACATCGCCGCCCGACTGGCCGAACACATCCCAACCCCGGTGCTGCACTGAAGTTCGCGCCTGACGGCCCACCTTCCGGACGAAGGGTCAGAAAGGGGGCGCGTCATCCCTGGGCTTGGGTTGGGGTGGTGGGTCCGGCTCAGGTTCGGGTGGTGGATCTTCCCACATCTGACTGTCTTCCCAGTCATCGTCCGGCGGGTTGATGAGTGGCCAGGGTGGTCGGTCACTGGGGGTGGGGTCGGGTAGCGGCTCAATGATGGCTGGTGGTTGGCGGTGGTAGGTGTGGCCCAGTCGGCTGGTCCACACGGCGCTGTTCAGGTGACACACACTGTGCAGCACGATGGCGGGCCCGCAACCGGATCTTCTGCAAGGGGATAGAAGTATTCTTCGGTCTCGAGTGGCAGAGTCGCCGACCGCGACGATGGCTTCAGCGCATCGGTGTGCCCGCGGGTGCTGTCATCGGTATAACCGAAGTGGACCGCCAGGTTGTCCTTGTTGAGCCACAGCACGCGATAATCGATCCAGGTCTCGTCGTAAATACTCGACGATCGCCTCGGTGAGCGAACTGGTCGGCTGCCGCCGGGCCGCATCTGCGTCTGTCATAAGTCGGTGGTCATCAACATGGCTGCCATCATGGGTTGTCATCAGCGGTCTCCCCTAACGTGAGCCTGCGCACATTGGACTGCTGTCGATGCCTATTGGCCGCCCGCGACCCCACCAACGGCCAGGGCCTGTCCGACACTGAGATCACGGATCAGGCCATTGTGTTCTTCCTCGCGGGGTTGGTCTCCGGCACGTGTGGCACGGCCCTCGAACTCCGCACGAAGAGAGGGGGACGGCAGGAGCTGACGGCGCGCGATGGGACGATGCAGTGTGTCGCCGAGAGGATGTGTCCATGCCTCGTCGCGGCGCGACCTCAAAATTGCAGCGGTGGTGTTCGGCTGGATCACGCTGATGCTGGCCGTCGACCCCTCCTCGGGTCTCGGCGAGCAGCGGGCCTGGGGCGTGGCGACGTGGGCAGTCCTACTGTGGCTGCTGCGCGTGGAGACTCCCATCGTGCGGGCCCAGGTCGCGATGGTCGTCGCATTCGCGACGGCAGTGGAATACACCTTCTCGCTGTGGCTCGAGGTGTACGTCTACCGGCTCGCCAACGTCCCGGCGTTCGTCCCGCCTGGGCACGGCCTGGTGTACCTATGCGCGCTCACCCTCGGGCGGTCGCCGCTCATATACCGATGGCGCGTCCCGCTGGTCGCCTTGACGCTCGGTGCCGGAGCAGCGTATGCCCTCTGGGGCTTGCTCGGCTCCGACCGCGTCGACGTCCTTGGGGCGTTCTGGTTCGGCTGCCTGGCAGCGTTCCTGACGCGACGGCGGTCGCGGCTGCTGTACGTGGGGTTGTTCGGGATTGTCACCTACCTCGAACTGCTCGGCACCTGGCTCGGTGTCTGGACGTGGCGCCCGCTCGACCCGACCGGGCTGATTACGATTGGGAACCCGCCCTCAGGTGCAGCCGGCGGCTATGGGTGGTTCGACCTGGCGGCGCTCACTGTCGCGCCGACGCTGCTGCGGGCGTGGGAGCGGCTTACCCAGACCGGTCGACCGAAGAGGTAGCATCCTCCTCACCATCCGCCCACGAGCGGTCTGGCACCGCCATCTGGTCTCCCGTGTAGCGCCGCCGCGCTGCGCGTTCTGGACCCCGACCTGGAAACAGCCCACCCCGGTACTCGGCCCCGTAGATGCTGATGATCTGATGGTCGTCGAGATTCATCAGTTTGGGCCGACACTCGGGTTTGCCGAGTTTCATGTGTGGGGCACAGTTGGCCTTGATCACCGTTGTCGGCACCCGCAGCCCGATGCTCCCGTTGGCCGACCTGCGGCCTCGGGTGCGTTTGCGGGCTCCGGCGTGCCGGACGGTGACCTACGTCGCGGCCGGACAGTGGGTCGCCAACGCCCCGGTCGGGATGCTGGACACACTCGCAGTCCGGGTCCACCCTCGCACCGCGATGTTCGTGGTGCCCTGCGAGTCGACCATCCGACGCACCCTGCAGGCCTGCGACGGTGAGCGGCTCGATGCGGTGCTCGGCGCCTGGCTCTACCCGCGGCTACCCACCGACGAGGTGCTCACCGTCGATGGCAAGACGCTGCGCGTCGCCCGAGCCGGTGAGGGGCGCGCAGTGCACGTGCTGGCCGCCATGCTCGCCGGGACCCGCACCGTGCTGTCCCAACGCGCGCACGCCCGGTTCCTCGTCGAGGACAAGGGCGCGGACTACCTATTGACCGTCAAAGACAACCAGCCCGGCCTGTTCTCCCAGCGGAAGTGGCCGGGGTGGAGTTGGTGCAGTGCCCAGCCGCCTTCGTGCTTGAGCCGATGATCATGTCGGCAGGCGCTGCCGAGGTTGTCGCCGGTTGTGGGGCCGTGTTTGGCGTGATCGAGGGTGTGGTCTTTGTCGGTCGTGCGCGCTGGGACGCGGCAGTCGATCATGGTGCAGTACCGGTCGCGGATTTCCAGCTCCCGCCGTAGCGCGGCGCCGGGGGCGCGGTGGGTGGTGTCGGTGCGGGAGATGTGCTCATCGTGGGTGTGGTTGTCGAGTTGACGGGTGAGGTCGGTGATCACCTCAGTCCAGTCGCCCAACATGGTGGGATCGGTGGCCAGGGCGCGGAGCTGCTCGGTGGGTATCTGGAGTTCCACGATGGCCCGGCAGTCGGCGGAGCGGATGACGCTGCCAGTGGGTCGGGCGGAGGTGGTTCCACTGTGGGTCAGCCGCCCGTGTTCGTCGGTGAGAGCAAAGCGCCACTGGGCGCGACCGAGGGTGGTGGTGAGTTCGCGGGCCAGCTCGGCGTGCACGGGGCTCCAGCCGGCGAGTTCGCCCGTGTATCGGTCGCGGCCGAGCACATGGCGAGCTTGCGCGCTCGGGGTAACAACGCGACGCATACCGCGCGGGCTTGGTCGGGGGAGAGTTCGGTGGTCAGTCGGAGAACACCCGGGCGCGGGGTTCGTCGAGTTCCCCGGAGTGCATTGCGGCGTGGACGTGGGGCAGGCGGGTCATGAGGTCGTGGGCGCGCCAGAATTGGGTGTCGGCGGCGCGGCGGGTCAGCATGAGGGCGGCACGAATCTCATCGGGGGAAAACTCATCCGGCGCCGTGCGTCTCAGTTCATCACCGGCGGGTCCGACGCCGCAGCGCCCGACTTCCACCATCGCGGCCATGACTCGGGCGCGTTCGTGGTTTGCTTGCCGGTACTGGGCTTTGAGGACTTCGACGCAATCAAAACCCGATAGCCGGGAGGGTTCCAGATCCGCGAGAACGCGCGCTAGTTCCGGGCCCGGCGCGATACTCGCCAAGTCCTGCGGAATCAGTTGTTGAACGCTCACGAACATCACACTACAACCCGACCCTGACAAAGCCGGGGGCCGAGAATCGGGAGCCGTCCTAATGAATCAACCAGACCCGATATCGCTCCACGCTTTGCCCTTACGGCCTCGCTGCATCGGACCCTGCTTCGACCAGCACCGTGCCGCGATGGACCTGATCGTCGGCTGTGCGCCACCATGGGAGTCCACTGAGTTGTGCAGCGGAGGGGTATGCCATGGAGGTGGAGGTCGAGGAGACCCGGTTGCCCGGGATTGGGCTGCGTCACGACTTCGTCACTGCGCAAGGCCGTCGGATCGGGGTGATCTCGCAGCGTAACGGCGTCCGGCACGTGGTGCTGTACGACGAGGAGGATTCCGACGCATGCGCGGCCACGGTGGAGCTGACATTGGAGGAGAGCGAGGTCGTGGCGGAGCTGCTCGGCGCGCCGCGGATCACCGAGCGGTTCGCCAGGCTGCGTGAGCAGGTTGAGGGCCTGGCCACCGAGGGGCTGCCCATCGCGCCCGGGTCTCCGTTCGTCAACGCGACGCTCGGCAACACGGCCATCCGTACCCGCACCGGCGCTTCGGTCGTAGCGGTACTGCGCGGGGATGAGGCGTTCGCCTCGCCGACCCCGGACTTCCGCTTTCGGGCCGGCGACCGACTCATCGTGGTGGGCACCAAGGACGGCGTCAGCGCGGTGCGCGCCCTCCTGGCCTCGGGCTGATGGGTGGTCTCGGGCTGACGCTCCGAGCTGTCGGGGTCTGGTGAATCCGACCGCACGCCTGCTGCTCGAACTCGGCGCCGTGCTGTTGGGCTTGGGAGCGGTGGGCCGGTTCGCCGGGCGGATCGGGCTGTCTCCGATTCCGCTGTACCTGCTGGCCGGGCTGGCCTTCGGTACCGGTGGGCTGCTGCCGCTGGAGGCGCCAGCGAGTTTCTTCGCCACCGGCTCAGAAGTGGGCGTGGTCCTGCTGCTGCTGGTACTCGGGCTGGAGTACACCGCCGACGAGCTGATCACTAACGTGCGCAGGCAGGCCTCAGTCGGGATGCTCGACCTGCTGCTCAACGGCCTGCCAGGGGCCGCCTTCGCCGTCGTGTTGGGCTGGGGACCGCTGGCGGCCCTGGCGATGTTCGGGGTCACCGCGATCAGCTCGTCGGGCATCATCTCCAAGGTCCTCACCGACCTGGGCCGGTTGGGCAACCGGGAGACCCCCGCGGTGCTCAGCGTGCTGGTGATTGAAGACCTGGCGATGGCCGTCTACCTGCCGGTGCTCACCGCGCTGATCGCCGCCTCCAGCACGGCCTCAGCGGTGTACTCAGTTCTTGTCGCGCTCGGCACGCTCGCGGTGGTGCTCATCATCGCGCTGCGGTACGGCGACGTGGTGACCCGGTTCGTGGGCGCCCGCTCCGACGAGGTACTGCTGCTGCGGGTGCTCGGGCTCGCGCTGGTAGTCGCTGGGGCTGCCGAAGCGGCTCACGTGTCGGCTGCGGTCGGCGCATTCCTGCTCGGGATCGCGCTGTCAGGGGAGGTCGCTGAGCACATCCGCGGTTTGCTCGGCCCGCTGCGCGACATCTTCGCGGCGGTGTTCTTCGTCTTTTTCGGCCTGTCGACCGATCCCGCATCGCTGCCCTCGGAGCTGCTTCCGGCCGCGGTACTCGCCATCGTCAGCGTCGCAACCAAGCTGATTACCGGCTGGGTCGCCGGCAGACGCACGGGTGTCGGCCCCGCCGGCCGGCTGCGAGCCGGGGCCGCTCTGGTCGCCCGCAGGGAGTTCTCCATCATCATCGCCGGCCTCGTCGGCGCCTCCGTGATCCCGGCCTTCGCACCCACTGTGGCCGGCTACGTGTTGATGATGGCCGTACTCGGTCCGCTGGCACCGCGCCTGGTCGATCCACTCGCCCGCCGGCTCGCTCGGCAGGCTGCGGCCCGCCGAGCTGATCCCCCTGCGAAAAAGCGGTCCCACGACCCGAGGCCCAGGCCCTCGGGAGAACCTTCAGACCGAGAGATGTCTTAAGCACCGAAGGCGAACATCATCGCGACGGGCTGGTGCTCCAGCGCCCGCGCGACGGTGTCGACGTCAACGGCCCAGCTCAAAAATCCGATGCCCCACGGCTTGGTGGTCTGCTCCGCGACGAGTGTCAACTCTCGTTCGAGCCAGTGGGGGTCGGCGCCCGGCCGCCCCCCACCAAACCCAGCCCGCCACCGTTCGATACAGCGGCCGCCAACGCCCCGCCGGCGCAACCGCCCATCGGGGCAAGCACGATCGGGAACTGGATTGACAAGGACTCGGTCAGCACCGTCGTCAACGCCATGGGATCCATCATCTATGGGCGGGGCCTTCGCCGCGCGGAAGCGTTCAAGCTGCAGGGAGGATCCGAACATGGCTGTTAGACAGGCAGTGACGACCCGAAGAGCCGACGAGCAAGACCTCCCGACACTGGCAGCGCTACGCAGAAGCTGGTCAGAAGAACAAGCCGGCCACCCCCTCTACGACGACAGCTTCGAGGAACAGTTCACCCACTGGTACCAAACGGAAGCCGCACGACGCGTCATCTTCCTCGCCGAAATCGATGACGCGGTCGTCGGGATGATAAATTTAGTGATCTTCGAACGGATGCCCCGGCCCGGACGGCCGGCCTCCCGATGGGGTTACCTCAGCAACGCATACGTGCTGGCTTCCCACCGAGATCACGGCGTCGGCACCGCTTTGCTCAACACGCTCGTTTCCGACGCCCACAACCGAGGATGCGCCCGGATCGTGCTGGCACCAAGCGACCGCTCCGTGCCCTTCTACCAAAGGGCCGAATTCGGACCGGCCACCATGCTGCTCGCGCGCGTCCTCACCACCTGAACCCTCGCCGGGCGGGCCGCCCGAATCAACCCCGGAGCAGCTCGGCCAGCACGACGGCCTGGCTGATGTCGGCGTGCTTGGTTGCGGTGAGCAGCGTCAGGGCGCCATGCGTGACCAGCTCACGCAGGTGCGCAACGGCCTCGGCGCGTTCGGGCTCTTCAAGCTCGGCGCGGTAGCGGCGGCCGAACTCCTCAAAACGCTCCGGATCGTGGCCATACCACTTGCGTAACGACGTCGAGGGCGCGACCGGCTTGCACCACTCGTCGAAGGCGGCCCGCTCCTTGCTCAGTCCCCGGGGCCAGATCCGGTCGACCAGCACCCGGGCGCCATCTCCGGACCCCGGCTCGTCGTAGGCGCGGCGCACCCTCACCTCGTGTTTGCCCGCCATGGCCTGTCCTTTCCCTCGTTTGCCACCGGTCGTGCACACAGCGGCGGCTACTTCGGGTGTTCGTCGTCGGCACGGTCGCGCAGCTTGCCGGCGAGGCCGGACACGGCCTTGCCGAGCTTGCCGCGCCTGGCGCTCACGGCTGCCCCGAGGTGAGACCGGTGAGCTGATCGGACAGCGTGCGGAGGCGGACGCGGGCGGCGAACTCGTATGCCTGCGGGTCGGCGCGGGACTCGCGCTGGCCGTTGTAGTAGCGGCCGGAGATGCCGTCAAGGGCCGGGTCGATCACCAGCCGGAGGGTGGCGTCGACGCCGGACTGCAGCGTGCTCACCGGACGCGAGACGATCTTGGTGGGCATATACGTGGCGGGGTGCAGCGTGGTGGCGGTTACTCCAGTGCCGGCGAGCTCGTCAGCCAGGTCGAAGGTGAACATGATCTGCGCGAGCTTGCTCTGGCAGTAGGCCTGCCCGCCGCTATATGAGCGGGTGAGCATCACGTCGTCGAAATCGATCGGCGACTGCCCCGCCGAGCTGACCTGCACGATGCGGGCCGGTGCGGAGGAGCGCAGGGTGGGCAGCAGCAGCCGGGTGAGCAGGTAGCCCGCGAGGTAGTTCACGGCGAAGCGCAACTCGATGCCGTCGGCGCTCTCCTGCCGTCCGTCGGGCGAGGTACCGATCCCGGCGTTGCTGACCAGCGCGTCCAGCCGCGGATGGTCGGCAGCGACGGCGGCGGCGAGGTCGCGGACCTGGGCGAGGACCGCGAGGTCGGCCTGGTACCAGCACAACCGGTCGTTGCCGGTGGCCTCGGTGATCTCGGCGACGGTGGCTTCACCGCGGTTGTTGTCGCGGCCGTGGACGACCACGGTGGCGCCAGCGCGGGCAAGCTCGGTGGCCAGAGCCTTGCCTAGCCCGTCGGTGGCGCCAGTGACGAGGACGGTCTGCTGAGGGATAGGACGCATGGGCGGGAACTCCAGACGGGACGAGTGCCAGGTGCTGGGGCATCGGGCGGTGGACGAGGCTTCGTCCGACTAGCGTGAGCTATCGCGAGTGTCCGTGCTTGCGATCGAACTAGAGCGGGCCCGAAGCGAGGGGGAGTACACGATGAGCACTTCGACCACACCCGAGCCCATCGCCGGAGTTCAAGCGTCGCCTGGAGCGGTACGGATATTTTCGATCTTGAACGGTTTGACGCTGCTCGGTGTGCTACTCCAAGCGCTGTGGGCAGGCGAGTTCGTCGGCCGCCACGGGCGACACGACTGGATAGCCGTACATGAGATCGGTGCCTTCGTCGTCGTTGTCCTCGCCCTGGCCACCGCAGCGGCATCGATTGCGCTGCGGCGGTCGAGCTCGGCGCTCACCTTCGGCGCGCTTGGCCTGTTTGTGCTGATAGTCGTCCAGACCGGACTGGGCGAGGCGATCACGAAGGGTGACGCGAATGAGCTGATCGCCGCGCACATCCCGATCGCGGTGCTCATCTTCGGCCTGGGCGTCTATCTGTCGGGCGTGGGCGCTCGACTGCGCCGCGGCTAGTCCTGCTCGCTGGCCTCGTCGCCAGAGATCGGTGCGCCGGCGAGAATGAGATAAAGCGAGCGGCGCGCCTCGGCTAGGACCTGTCGCGCCGCCTGCACCTGTTGGGAGTCACCCAGCGCAAGTTGACGGGTGGGGTAGCGGAGTTCTTCGAGGGCGCCTCGAAGGTCACTGCCGCCGCCGCAGCGTGCGGTGAAGTCGGCGAACGGGTCGGGCAGCGGTTCGCCGTGAGCGCGTAGGTATGCCTGGCCGGCGTCGGTGAGGGTCGCCAGTTTGCGGCCGCCCTGGGCGACCGTGTCGATCAAACCCTCGTCCTCGAGCTGGCTAAGGGTGGGGTAGACGGCTCCGGGGCTGGGTCGCCAGGCACCGGAGGTGCGCTCGGTGATGGCCTGCATGAGCTGGTATCCGTGCATGGGCTCCTCGGCGAGCAGTAGCAGCAGGGCGGTGCGCACGTCGCCGCGTTGGGCTCGTCCACGTCCTGCACCGTGGGGGCGGCCCCCGCGTGTTCGGTGACCGCCTGGCCCGTCCGGCCGTGCGGAGTGGTCGGGGTGGTGGCGTCGCTGACTGTGTGGACGGCCGTCGGCTAGGCAGTCGCCGTGCCGATGCGAGTGATGGTGATCGGGATACATGATTTCTCCTCTGAGTGTCCGTCGCTCCTACTTAGGCGACACGCTCACGATACATCGTGATAGTGTTCGTTGCAAGCAGCTCGTCAGCTGGTCTCGGCCCAGAGGGGCTACGAGTTGCGCAGCCCTGCGATCGCCTGGCTCACATCGAGGTCCGCCATCAACGGAGAGTGCGGCACACCTGGCTCCAGATCATCGCCGACAACCAAGCGGCACGCTCTCTATGAGCCAATGCCGCGTAGCGTAGTTTGATCATGATGGTGGCCTGCTGTTTCTTGGAAGTGCTCGGCGTGGCGTCGTGGTGATCGTTGGGGTGGCTGGCACGGTCGCTGATCATGGGCGAGGGTGTGGTGGTGCGGCCGGATCAGGTGTCGTTGGGGGTGCTGGTCGCGGCGGTGCCGCGCGATGCGGTCGACGGTGTGGTCGCGGCGTTGGGGGTCGGGGCCAAGCGGTCGGATGGGAAGCT
>JBBPZY010000195.1:0-16689 GCA_038276315.1 Mycobacteriales bacterium | reverse complement strand
CCGGATGGACCAACCTCAAACAAGCCCGCCGCCACTTCGCACACGGCATCCACCGATGCGTCGACCTCATCACCAAACCGCTCAAAACGGTCAAAAATCAAACATGACGGAGCCCTGCCCGCACGTCCCCGAAATCTTCCCACGCCGCCTCGCCGAGCCTTCATCAGCCGAACGGCGCGGAAGTGATTTCTTCGCCGGCCTGCTTGAGGTTACCCTTGGCCTGACCCGTTTTGCCCTCAGCCTCAAGCCCAGGTCGTCGGTCGCCTGACCGGTGGCCTCTTTGCCCTTGCCCTTGAGCTCTTCGGCCTTGTTGCTGGCCTTATCCGTCAGACCCATGGTGTTTCTCCTCCGCCCAGCAACGAGACGCAGCGCGGACCACCGACAGGTATTTCCGCTCGTCAACATGGTCCGCCCGTCTCGAACTCGCAGCGGGCGGACCACGCCACCTTGATCGCGGATCGGTCGATTACGAACGCGAACCGGATGGCGAACCGTGTGATGACCAGGCCGGTGATGGTCTGGCGCGGATTTTACTCAGTCCGATCCTCCGGCTCCGGCTTCGGCAGCGGTATCCGGTGCCCCTGCCGTCTCCCTCTTTTTATCTCCCGCCTTGAGGTCAGCTGGGGGGTTCTCAGCTGTGGCCGGATCCGGCTCTTCGTTACCGGCGCCTGAATTCGTTCCCTTTCCAACTGAGGATTCGGACATCCTCGACTCCTCTCATTCGGGCGAAACAACCGTGTACTACTCTGGTGAAGTTGACCGTACTCCTACATCGACGCACCGGCGAGTGGTCGCATAGCTCGGCGACTGCAAGGTGCCTCCGGCCCGGATGGTTCCCCGCGGCTGGCCGCGCTTGATGATGAATCACCAAGTGGGCGCGGGTATCCCGCCACCTCGGCACGAAGGCGTAGCAATCGGGGTACGAGTCCGGATCGTCAACGCGTCGGGTACTCCACCTAATGGACCCCGATCCCTGGTTTACTTCGAGCCCAGCGCGCCGTGACGAGATACCCGCTTGCGGCCCCGATTGGTCCTGTGTCAGGACGACACCCGATGCTGTTGGCGTGCCACTAGGGAGCATATCAACCACGGTCAACACCACGCCACCGTGACGCGACCGACCACAGATCAGGATCCCGACCGCGCATCGGACCTGGTCGAGAAACCTACGCCGCGCCGGTTTTGTGGGGGGAGTATAGGCGCGTCAGTTGGAAACGCGTCTGGCCCGAGGTGGAAGTCTTCCGGTCGAGACGTGTGGCCCAGGGCCTGCCTCGGTCGGGAGACATGCACGGGCTGGGCAGCCCGGATTCCGATGATGGCTGCGGCGGTGCTGGGGTAGCGAATCGGGCGATCGCTATCCCAGCCGAGGGTCCAGACGCGGTTGATGTGGGGTAACACACCGGTGACGGCGTATCCGATTGCCTTCTCAGCGGCGATGCGACCGGTGTGGGTGAGCAGGTCGAGTCCCCGCGCGGAGCAGAAGGTCATCTGGGCCAGATCGACGAGGAGACGGGCGGGGTGCCGGTCGAGGCTCTCATCCAGCGCGGTCCGCAGAGTGGGGACGGAACTCAGGTCGACCTGACCCGACACTCGCAACACGATGATCTCGCCCGCGGCGAACTGCAATGACCCGATGACACAAGACAACAAAGACCCGGCAGCCGGACAGTCGATATCGAGGTTGGGGGGCTCCCCGGACCCGATGTGTTCTGGCTGCGCCGACATAGCCACCCTCCAGCAGACAACAGGTATCAAGCGTTGCCGGGGTCTGGGGCTACCTCGCCAGGATACCGATCCGTCACCGATGCCACACTGGTTCGAGAGGGTGACACAAACCGGTTACCGCTGGTCGACTGCTCCGCTTCCCACGACGGGGGCGCCGAGCACCTCGGTGCCCAGATCGGTCTCGACGACCTGGCGCGCCACCTCCGACCACCGCATCTTGTGGGTACGGACATGACGGCGCAGCCGATCGAAGGCCACATCCATGCTCAGGTTCCCGCGCTGGGCCACCACCCCCTTGGCCTGCTCGATGATCACCCGACTGTTCAGGCTGCACTTCACGGTGGCACCGAAGATCGGCACTGACGCTGCGACCGATCGGGTCCTTACGTTGGGCAGTTGGGTGGACATTGATCCCTACGACACCGAGCTGGGGCGAATCGCACGGATCGCCGACCCTTCCGGAGCCACCTTCGCGCTGATCGACCCCACCGATCGGGTCGATGCAGCCGCCTACCTCGCGGTCGGCTCAGCCCGAGTGGATGATCCATACGACGACTAAAAACACCCAGCCGACGCAGCTCCGGCGAGCTCGGGTGCAGACCACCAGACGCCCCAGTCGGTGGCGCGCGTTCCCCGATCCAGCATGTGCCGTAGGTCGATGGATCATCGACGGTTCGCACAGGACGCGTAGCCGCGGGGCCCAACCGCGAAGATCCACACCTGGGCGGGTGGTCACAACCGCGTGCTCGCAGACATCACGTCAGGTGCGAGCAGCGCCACCGGTACAAATTGGGTACAGACCGCATTACCCAACACCCACCAACGTTGACCAATATCAACCAGCGTCTTCGCAGGTAGGCAAATGTCCCAGCCGCCAAAGCCCCGGCCAGAGCTTTCTCAGCGGCGCTACATCAGCAAACGCAGCAGGGTCCAACCAAACCATGCCCTCGCCGGGCGGGCAGGTCTCCAGGATGGCCAGCCGCGAGAACTGCTGCGGCAGGTTGGGTGGGCAGGGTGTGGCGTCCCATCGACCCGGAGGGGCTACCACACGCCAGCCCGGGGGCAGAGCCGGACGGCGCACGTATGGGTTCCGTCGAGGGCTGCCCCCGGGCTGGCGTGTGGTCGGGCTGTGCCAGGTCGACGGGATGCCACCCGAGCCCCAGCGTGCAAGATCATCGGTGACCGCTTCGGGGCTGATGATCGTTTGGACACTTTATGGTCACTAAACACATCCATACAGCCCAAGATGACCACAAACGACGGGCGTTTGCAGTCGCGAAAGCCGCAGGTAATCGGCGCTATCCACGAACAACCATTACTACGGTCCGAGAATCCTTGGGTTCTGGGTTCGATCCCCAGGCGGCCCACTCTTTTGCCTGGTAGTCGCTCTGCTCCCAGTAGCAGAGCAAGACCACGGGACGCTTTTGGTTCACTGCTCGGCTCCGGGCTCGCCAGCACCTGCCTCGACGACCCCAGCAGTCGCCGCGCCGGGCCGCTGGCGCGCGCCGGGCGACGGCCCCGACGCCGCCCCTGATGCGAAGCTGACACGTGAGATCGTCGAGGTACGTGAGCGGAGGACCACTAGCGGTGAGCTGGGAACTGACTCGTCGCCGACCTTGATCGGCGACACGGAACCCGAGAGGATTGATCGATGCGGTGGGCGGTTGGGTTTGCGTTGTTGATGGCGCTGGTGTTCGCGTTGACCGCCGGGGTTCACCTCGGCGCGGCATACGTGGACCAGTTGCTTGCACGGTGAGCCGGTGTCGGCATGAGCCCCGCGAAGACAAGCGCGGCCGCCGCCGGCACACCCAGAAACCAGCTCGGTCCGGAATCCGGCTGATGGTGCTATCCGGTCTGATTCGTGCCTCGCATGCAGCGATATGACCACTTCCCGACACCAGTGCGCGCTGGCGTTGCGGCATCAGACTGCCCAGGGCACCGGCCGGACCGCCAGCGCGTCAGCTGGATCGGGAGACCGAGCGAGCCGGTCCTTGCTTTATGGGACGCACGGTTGTGGAATGCCGGCGTGGGTCCTTCCGTCGGCGAGTCAGGTGCGGGATCGGCGGTGGCTGGCCTACCGCGAGCGGGAGGGACGCTAACAGCGTCGATGAGTTAGCCCGAAGATCGGCATCGGACCGTAGGTGGCGGGACGCAAAGTTAGGTAGCGACTGTGTGTTGCCAGGAGCCCGTTTTCTCGCCATGGTGGGAATTACCGAATCGGCGTTTGCCGTCGACGAGGTGTCAGGGAACAGAACCGGTGGGGCCGGCGGCAGTGCTTCAGCAGTCTCCCCCTCTCGGCTGAGGGCGGTGGTGGGTAGGCTGGCTGCACCTCCAGTCGCCAATACCGTCGCGCGAACGTGATCGCGTGTAATGCCGTCGGCGAAGGAGGGGTGGCTGCGCTGCGGGCCACTCCTCCCGCAACGGACCTCCGTTCGGAGCGACACCCGGTGTCATGATCACCCGTTTTCCCGGCACCATGGACGTCGGCATTACTGTCAGCAACGCCTCGCGTGGACGAGGCCACGGGTCGCTGATCGATTGACGGGTGGCGGGGTGGGTGCGGAGACTCGGTGTCGGTACTCAGCGTCTGTAATCTCCGTAGAATATCGCCGTACATTACGCGTTGAAAAGCAATTCCAGTGCTAGGTAGTCTACCTGGGGATTTACGTGCGCCTACGAATTGCCGCGCGGTCTTACTTCTCGGCAGGGTATGTGATGCCGAATCGGGAATGACACCGATGAGGTGTTGTCCGTGCCCGGGACCCACCGGGCACATTCCTAGGAGGACTTGATGTCTGAAGCAGTGAGCTTTGTGCAGCTGAAAGGGCAGCACGTGGAACTGTTGCCGGCGCGTACCGTCCTGTCACTGTTCTGTGGAACCACCGGCGGCGGCACCGCTGCTGGTCCGGGCACCAGCGGCGCTGCTGGTACCGGCGGAGCGGCCGGCGCCGCTGGTGCCGGTGGTGCTGGCGGCGCGAGCCCTGGCGGCGCACCGACCTTCACCAGTGACGCGATCTTCGTCGATGGTAACCAGTACAACGACCTCACCGGCGCACCTGGCGGGACTGGTGGCGCCGGTGGCACCGGTGGCGGCGCCACTGGTGGTGCTGGCTGAGTCGGGCACTGAAACCGAGTAACTGCAGCGGGCAATCGGGTTGTCCCGTAGCGCGCGGCTCGACGAGGCAGGGGTGGCCAGAACGTGGTCTCCCCTGCCTGTTGTATCAACTTCAGTATCGGGTATCGCCGAAATAAGCGGTCTTATGCCGGTGTTCGCCGCTGTCTACGTATTCGCACAACAGCTCGCTGCTAGGTAGTCAGCCGGGATGGGTTACGTGTCACTACCGATTGCCACGTCCCTGACCTGCGGGCAGGATATGTGATATCAAATCGGTAATGCCGCCGACAAGGCGTTCTCCAGCGCCGTGGGCAGCTGAGTTGAGTGAGTGCCGTGGGCGATTATTCTGGTCGCCTGAGGCGCTGTGGCTAGGAACGGTGGGCTGGCTAGGGGGGGCAGGGGTGGCTGGATCGCAGCCGCCCCTCCCTAGCCGGTAGTCGCGGGGTCCACGCCACCGCGCGGTGTCGGTCAGGCGGGAGTGTTGTTATCCACGTGGGATCCCGGCCGGGATGAGCTGTCGACCTCTACGGTGGGGCGACCCCCGGTGGTGGTGTTGCCGGTCACCGTGCAACCCGTCGAGCCCTCGCTGATCAACACCGCCCGCGTCAAGTTAGGGCCGGAGAACGTGTTCTGACGCACCACGACATTGGGCCAGTGCCGCACGTTGACCGCCTGCGCGCCGTTGTTCGAGCACTGGTTTCCCACGAACGTGACCGAGGGTTCCCCGGCCGGGGCGGCGCTGTTGCCGTCCTGATCACCGGTGGCGATCAGGCACTGCGCATCCACGTTGTGGCAGGTGTTACCAGAGATCACCACATCAAAAGTGGGTGGTTTGCTGTTGTCGAGGGTCTGGAAGCAGTCCGGGTGCGGCGGACTGTGGTAACCCTCCGCGGAGATGTCGCTGATGGTGTTGTCGGTGATCCGATGCCCGCTGCCGAAAAACCGCATCCCATCAGCGTCACCCCCATGCTCGGCCACCACCGTGTCGCTGATGGTGTTGGCGTGCACGGTGATGTTCTGCCCCGTGATGTCGATACCGTTGCTGGCGACATGGGTCATGGTGTTGGACTCAATCGTCGAGTCGGTGCAGGGATCGCAGGTGATTCCGCCCTGTTCGGTGTCGTGGACGGTGTTGTGCCGCGCGGTGATCCCGGCTCCCTCCAGCAGCACCCCACCGCCGCCCGCGACGGTGAAACCCTCCAGGACGACGTGGTCGGCCTTGATCTGCACCTCGTGCACGGTGGCCCCGTTGGCCGCGAGCGTGATCGGCGCGGTGGCGGTCCCGGATCGGGTCATCGCCAGGTCGGTGTCAGCGAGGTCACCACCAGAAAAGCACACCATGTCTCCCGCAGCGGCGGCGTCCAGCGCCGCCGACACGTCATCGGACCGGGTGACGGTGTGCGTGCAACCAGCTGGCAAAGCCTGGTTGCCCTGGACACCCGGCGGTCCGTGCCCCGAGGAGGTGGTGGCGCACCCGGCGACGACGAGCACCAGGCCCAGTAGCGGGATCAACCAACCCGGTACCGCCCTGACCACCCGTTGTACCGTCGCGGTGACGCCGGCGGCCAGCCTGGAGACGTCCTCGCGCTGAGGACCCGACGTGGGGATGAGTCGGTGAGTCATGAACCGACACTACGGGCACCGCCAAAGCTCGCCGGGAAGACGTCCCCTGTGAGGATTGCCGCAATTCCCCGGTCGATTGCTGGACATCTCCCGTTCACGGCCGGGAAGCGCTGTCGGATGGTGCAGCCAGCACTCGGTCGCAGCACCCGCCGCCGCCGGCGCGTCGTCGGCACCGCCGTGGGTGTCGTCCTGCTGAGCAGCACGGCTCTCGCTGGATGCAATACCCCAGTGATCACCAGATTTGCCAATCCGCCGGTCGGCCCCGCGTCATCAGACCCAGCAGCGGCGCCGGCGCCTCCGACACCTTCGATCCGCCATCGGCGGTCCCACCAACGGCTTCGCCCGCGCCGGTGGGCTATGACCGCACCCATGACATCGCCGTGCTTGCGCTGCGCAACGCCTCGGGCCTGCCGGCGGGCGAGGTCATCGTGTCATTGGACGCAGACCGTGTCGATTCCCCCACGACGATGATCACCCTGCTCTGGTCGACAGCACAATGCCACGGTGCCGCTGGCGGTCGGCCCGCCAACCTGACAAAGTCGCGAACTGGCATGTAACAGCAACAGCGCGAGTAGCGATGACATGAGTAGCCCCTGTGACGCTGTTGGACCCCCGACCTGGCAGCCTCACTGGGGCTTTCCCCTGCCATTCGGTCCACACTTGGCACGCTGGCACACAGCCCCCGAGGGAGGACAGATGGCCATCTTGGGCGTGGACCAGCGGACGACCGCCAAGGTGATCCTCATTTCGGCGGTTGCCGCTGTCGGCGGCTTTCTGAGTGCCTGGCGGTGGTGGTTTTTCGCCGGGCTGGTCCCCGCCCTGGTTTACGGTGTGCTGGCCCTGCAGATCCCGGAATCGCCGCGTTACCTGGTGGCCAAGGGAGAGCTGATCCGCGCCGCTGAGGTGCTGCGCGAGGTGTTGGGCTCCCGCAGCGTCGAATCCGTGCAGCGCAAAGTGCAGGACATCGCGGCCAGCCTGCGACGCGAGGACCAACACGCACCGAGACTGTCCGATCTGCGTGGACCCCGGCTCGGGTTGCTTCCGATCGTGTGGGTGGGCATCCTGCTTTCGATCTTTCAGCAGTTCGCCGGCATCAACGTGATCTTCTACTACTCGACCAGCCTGTGGCGTTCGGTCGGGTTCAGCGAATCCGACTCCCTCACGATCACCGTTATCACCTCGGTGACCAACGTCCTGGTCACGCTGATCGCCATCGCCATCGCCATCGCCATCGCCATCGTCGACAAGGTCGGTCGCAAACCGATGCTGCTCGGCGGATCGCTGGGCATGGCGCTGACCCTGGGCACGATGGCGTATGCTTTTCGCAGTCAATCGGGACCGGCAAGGACGTGAGCCTGCCCCAGCCGTGGGGAACGATCGCGCTGATCGCCGCGAACCTCTACGTCGTGTCCTTCGGTACGACGTGGGGCCCCGTTGTCTGGGTGCTGCTCGGCGAGATGTTCCCCAACTGGATCCGCGCGACCGCGCTCGCCGTGGCCGCCGCCGCCCAGTGGTTGGCGAACTTCGCGATCACGACAACCTTCCCGGTCCTGTCCAACCTCGGCTTGTCCTTCGCCTACGGCCTGTACGCGGCCTTTGCCGCGCTGTCCTTCGGGTTCGTACTCAAGGCGGTCAAGGAGACCAAGGGCCGCGAGCTGGAAAACATGACCGGCTAGCTCCGTCGACCGTGGTGTGGCTTTCAGGCGGTTTTCAGGTTGAGATGCCAGTTTGGTACTCGGGGGTCGTGGGGCGTGGTGCTTGGCGCGTCGCGATCGACCAGAGGTCGGGCCCGCCTAGATGCCGGCTTCGGCGTCGGCGTTGCGGTGGGCGGCCGTGGATCCGGGCCTTCCACAACATCCGCCGCTGCCGCTGGACCGGTGGCGAGGCACGTAGCCAAGTCCAAGGGGTTGAAGGCCGCAGGGTCAAGACGCGGCGTGACAAAGGTCGACCCGACGCGCCAGGCGTGGGCGCATCAATACGGGCTGGACCGGGCCACCATGCCCAACCTCCCGGACGTCGCCGCCGCCTCCGCCCAGCAGCAGGCCGCCGCGACCGATCTGCTACTGCGCACCGAGGCGGCCACCGCCGCCTACGCCGACCCGGCCAAAGCCGCTGCCGCCGGTTACGACCTGCCGGCCAGCTTGGCCAGGAACGAGAAGAAGAGGCCGAAACTGGCCGCGCTGATGCAGCGCATCGACGCCGCCACTGCGCCGGCGGGTACGCCGATGCCCATGTTGCACGTGCCCGGCCCCAAGGCCCTGCGCACCGACGGCAAGGCGCTGGATCCCGCAGCACCCGAGACATTGATGTACGGCTACCAGGGACACGGTAACTGGGTGCTGATCCCAAGCGCAGCGCGTGGAACCTCTCGGGATCGTGGCGATCCTCGCCGAGGCGGTCGTGGTGATCGCCGCGATCAATGGCGTCGCCGCGCGGCGGTGAACTACCTTTCAGCAATGGAGCAGCGGGTCAGCCTGGTCACCCTGGGCGTTGCCGACGTCGCGCGCGCTCGGGCGTTCTATGAGCGGCTGGGTTGGCAGGGCCAAGAGGTCGAGGAGACGGTGTTCTTTCAAGCCCCCGGTGTCGTGCTGGTCCTCTGGGGTCGTGACAAGCTCGCGCTCGACTGCGGCGTCCCCCAGGAGCGGGCGGGTGGGTTCAGCGGCGTCGCCCTCGCGCACAACGTCCGGTCCGAGGCCGAAGTCGACGATGTCATCGCGGCGGCGCAGCGCGCCGGGGCCACTGTCACCAAGTCTGCGGCCAGGACGTTCTACGGGGGCTACGCGGGGGTCTTCACCGACCTCGACGGCCACGCCTGGGAGATCGCGCACAACCCGGGCTTCGCACTCGCAGCCGACGGCTCGATTATTCTTCCCGACTTCGCGCCTGGTCAGCCGTGATCGAGTCTCGCCCCAAGTACCCGCTGTAGGTGCATCAGCGAGAATTCCTGCACCGCATCCGCTGGGTGGCCCGGCCCATCGAAGGTGCCAGTCGCTTGAGCAGCCACAGTCACCGGAACGTCCCGATTGCGCAGATCAGCCGTCGTGTGCAGCACGCAGATGTCGGTACATACCCCACAGATCCGCACTGAGTCGATACCGAAGCGGTGCAGGTGCCCCTCCATCTCGGTCTCGAACAGCGCCGAGTACCGCCGCTTGCGTAACAGCAAGACATCGTCCCTGGCCAACAGCGGGAGCAGCTCGTCGACCAGATCAGCCTCCGGGGTGCCGCGGACGCAGTGTTCGGGAAACACCGCGAACTCTGCGTCGTTGATCTCGTGGGTATCTGCGGTGAACAGCACCCGTTGGCCAGCCGCGAGGGCCTCGTCTACCTCCCGGCGCACCGCGTCGAGCACCGCTAAACACCGGTCGCTGGCCAGGTTGCCCTGGCGGAGGAACCCGTTCTGCATGTCCACGACCACGAGAAGCTCGGACACCACAAACGCCTCCTCGGATCGCCGCTCTCATGGGGAGCGTTCTACAGGAATGGCTGGTGGTCTGCGGCGCAGGTGGCTCCCTCGGTGGGAAGTTGGAGGGTGACGAGATAGTCGGCCACGGCGGCGCTGGCGCAGGCGCTGTGCACGTTCAGCGTGGTATGCCCGTAGCCCTCGACGATCAGCAGCCTAGCGTCGCCGAGCTCGTCACGGGTGGCCTGCGCGTTCCACAGCGGCGTCTCGGGATCGTAGCGATTGTTCACCACCAGGATCGGGTGCTGCCTGGGATGGTTCCACGGGCCCAGGTAGCGGTCGCGGTCCGCGGCCGGCCAGGCGATGCATTGGGCCATGTCGAACAGCGCGGTCAACCCGAAATATGGGCGGCTCCGGTCCTCGATCGGGATGAGCTGGTTGTACGCCTGCTGATCGTGCGGATAGTCGCTGTCGAGGCACTGGGTGGCCAGAAACGATGCGGAATGGGTGGGTATATAGGGGTCCAGGGTCGGCGGCTGGCCCTGCGCAGCAGCGCCCTGGGGCCGCAGCGACTTGTCGAGGCCCCGCAGCCAGCTGGCCATGCCGCTCCAGCGGGCCGAGGTGTGCAGGTCGTAGGAGACGGTCCCGAGCATCGCGGCGAGGCTGGTGCCACCACCACGCTGTTTGAGCGTGGCCACCATATCGGCGAACTTCTGCTGCGGATCACCTGCGGAAAATGCGCACTTGGGCCCCGCCTGGACGCAGCGGTCGAAGAAGGCAGCGAGCTCTTCGGCCTGCGAACGGGCGGTGTCAGCGCGCACGTCGACGGGCTCGTCCTGTCGCCCCGGTCGGCCCGTCGAGTTCGCCACCAGGTCCAGCGCCCCGTCGAAGACCATGGCGCGGGTGCGGCCCGGGAAGAGGTTGGCGTAGGTGGCGCCGACGTAGGTGCCGTAGGAGTAGCCGAGAAAGTTGAGACTCTCCTCCCCGAGGGCTTGGCGCAGCAGCTCCAGATCGCGGGCCGTGTTGGCCGACGACAGGTGCGCGAGCAGCTCGCCGGACGCCGCCGCGCAGCGCTGCCCCAGCGCAGCACTGCTGGCGAAGAACGCTGTCCGCTGTTCGGGCCGCACCGGCGAGCCCACCAGCTCGTCTCCGGCTGTCCCGTGGCCGGCGCAGCGGACCGGCGTGCTGCCGCCGACGCCGCGGGGATCGAAGCTGATCAGGTCGAACCGCTGGCGCAGCACATTGGGAAACGTCGGGCCCAGGCTTTCCAACTCGCCGACGCCACCGGTTCCAGGGCCACCGAAGTTGACGAACAGCGAACCGGCGCGGTGCGCCGGATCTGTCGCCGGCAGCCTGATCACCGAGAGCGCGATCGTCGCATCGTGTGGCTGATTATAGTCCAGCGGCACCGTCGCGGTAGCGCACTGGAACGTCCTATCGCAGCCACTCCACCGCAGTCGAGGTGGCACGGCGCCGTTGACGCCCAGCGGCTCCGGTACGGCCTTCGGTGCCGCGACCTGCGGCTCCTGTGCGGCCTTTGGTGGTGGGGCCAGCGCCGGTGCCGCGCCGAGGTGCTCCGCGGGGCTACAGCCCGGCAGCGTCAGCAGGGCTACCGCGCTGAGCCGCGCGACGACCCGCGATGACGACGAGACGGCGACCCGGATCAATCCACCTTCGCGCAACGCTGGCATCGCCGCCCCTTCGCGCCCGGTCAAGGCTCCCCGTCACCGGCACCTCGGATGCCGAGGTGAATGGATCCGGCACGGTAGCCCAAGGCGGTGGCCCTCTCCACTCGGAAGTTGAGGCCACCGCCTAACGGCATGCAGGGTGATTAGTGTTCAATAAAGAGCGCGGACAGCCCACTGCCACCATCGGCGCGACTCCCGATAATCTCTGCGAGGCCGCGGCGCCTCAAGCGCGGGTCGTCGAGCGCCTCGCTACCCGCGCCGCACTCACCGTTGCTGCAGTAGTCGTTGTAGCCGCCGTCATCGTATCCTCCACCGCTGCCACCCATTGCGAAGATATCCGAAATCCTCATAACGCTCCTTTTCGCTTCAGCCGATGGGCAAGTTATGCGAGCCAAGAGAGCTCAAGCGACCTAGGGAGGTTGTACGACGATGCGCTGTCCGTCAGGTTATTCGTGAGATGAGGTGCACGCCCGGGATTGCCCTGCGAGACGATGGCCCAATCGTCGACGCAGTCCAGCGTTAGCGAACTCTTCCCGGTGGCACGACGACAGCATGTCAATCCGCCGTATTCGGCAGCCCCCAGGTGACCCGAGCTGGCCCCCTTACTCTCCGTGGTCACGCAGTTACGAAGCTAGGCCATGCGGGGACTCAGTGCAACGATAACTTTGCGCACATGAGTCGTCACGCTGAGTGAACAAAGCACTCAGGTGATGAGGACGGCGCGGAAGTCGTTGACGTTGGTCAGGGTGGGACCGGTCACCACCTGGTCGCCCAGGGTGACGAAGAAACCGTGCCCGTCGTTGTCGGCCAGCGCCGCTGCGGCATCCACTCCGAGCTGCTTGCCTCGGTGCAGGGTGTCCGGTCCGATCAGGGCCCCGGCGACCTCCTCTAACCCGTCCACGCCGTCGGTGTCGCAGGCGATGGCGTGGACGTGCTCGGCCCCGCGCAGGGCCAGGGCCAGGGACAACAGCAGCTCGACATTGCGGCCACCGCGGCCGGAGCCGCGCACGGTCACTGTTGTCTCTCCGCCGGAGAGCAGCACGCACGGTGGCGGCGCCGGCTGGCTGTGGCGGCGCACCTGGCGGGCGATGCCGGCCAGCACGATCCCGACCTCCCGAGACTCCCCCTCCAGCGAGTCGCTGAGGATCACCGGTGTGACTCCGGACTGGCGGGCCACCGCGGCGGCGGCTTCCAGCGACTGCTGCGGGGTAGCGATCACGTGATTGGTCACTCGAGCCAGCCGCGGGTCATCGGGTCCGGGGCAACCCGGCGCCGTCTCCAGGTGCTTGCGCACCACCGGTGGCACCGGCACGTTGCAGCCCACCAGGACCGCCAATGCCTGTGCCGGAGCAGACGCCTCCGCCACGGTGGGCCCGGAGGCGATGACGGCGGGGTCGTCGCCGGGCACGTCGGAGATGAGCAATCCCACGGTGGCAGCCGGGAACGCCGCCGCGGCGAGCCGGCCGCCTTTGATCGCGGACAGGTGCTTGCGCACCAGGTTCATCGCTGCGACCGACGCGCCGGAGCGCAGCAGCGCCGTGTTGATCGCCTGCTTGTCGGCCAGAGCGATCCCCGGCGCGGGCAGCGCCAGCAGCGCCGAGCCACCACCGGAGATCAACGCCAGCACCAGGTCGTCGGCACCGAGGTCGGACACCAGCTCCAGAATCCGGCGGGCGCCGCGCTCGCCGGCGGCGTCGGGCACCGGGTGCGCCGCCTGCACGATCTCCACCCGCGAGCATGGCACCGCGTGCCCGTAGCGGGTCAGCACCAACCCGCTCAGCGGACCGTCCCAGGCGTGCTCGACCGCCTGCGCCATCCGCGCCGACGCCTTCCCGGCGCCGACCACCACCACCCGGCCGGCAGGTCGCGCCGGCAGGAACGCCGGGACGCGCTGCAGCGGGTCCGCCGCCATCACCGCCGCGTCGAACATCGCCCGCAACAGCGCCGCCGGATCAACCACCCGCGAGCTCACAGTGCGAGCTGGCGGACGTCCCATCAGCCTCTCTTGCCCCAAGAAGAGGTGGGTGGATCCGTTGACGATGTGCCACCCACGGCAACTTTGGGCGGAAAGTTGCCGTGGGTGGCACATCCGCGGACTGCAACAGTCCTTCCTCGGATCTCCGCTGGTCAGTGCGGGCTCATGCCACCCGGCAGGACGGCTCGCGGCCCGCTAGGAAGTCCTGCAGGTTGTCCAGGACGAGCATGCCCATGGCGGTGCGGGTTTCCACAGTGGCGCTGCCGAGGTGGGGCAGCAGGACGGCGTTGTCCAGCTTGAGCAGATCCTGCGGGATCTCGGGTTCGCCCTCGTAGACGTCGAGCCCGGCGCCGGCGATCGTCCCGGACCGCAGCGCCTCGATCAGCGCGTGGGTATCGATCACGTCGCCGCGGGCGCTGTTGACCAGGAACGCGGTGGGCTTCATCGTCGCCAGCGCCGTGGCGTCGATGAGGTGGATGTTCTGGGCGCCGCCGGGCATGTGCAGGGAGACGAAGTCGGCGACCTCCAGCACCTCCTCGAGGGTGTCGACGCGGCGGGCGCCGGGGATCCCGTGGTCGGGCTCGAAGTCGGCGGGGTCGTAGAAGACCACCGGCATGCCGAAGCCGAAGTGCGCGCGGCGGGCCACCGCCACCCCGATCCGGCCCATACCCACGATGCCCAGCGTCTTGCCGGTGACGTCGGCGCCCATCATGTGGGTGGGCCGCCACCCGGTCCAGCGGCCGGCGCGGACCTCGCGTTCCCCCTCGCCGGCCCGGCGGGCGGCCATCAGCAGCAGGGTAATCGCGGTGTCCGCGGTGGTGTCGGTGAGCACTCGCGGGGTATTGGTGACGACGATCCCCGCCTTCGCTGCGGCAGCGGTGTCGATGTGGTTGTAGCCGACGCCGAAGTTGCCGAGGAACTTCGTCCGCAGTTCCCCTTCGAAGAGCGCAGCAGGCAGCCGGTCGGAGACGGTGGGCAGCACGACGTCGGCGTGCTTCAGCGCGGCGCGCAACCCGTCGGACCCGAGCGCGACGTCGTCAGCGTTGAGCCGCACCTGGCTGAAGCGCCGGGTCAGCTCGTCCTCGACCGGTGCCGGCCAGCGTCGGGTGACAACGATGACGGGCTCATCCACGGTGCTCCTCCAGCAGCTCATGCTCGGACAACACCAGGGCTACGGTCTCACCGATGCACGACGGATCAGGTGCCACCGTGATGCCGGCCGCGGCCAGGATCTTCGTCTTCTCCTGGGCGGATTCCCCGATGGAGGACACGATCGCGCCGGCATGACCCATCTTGCGGCCCTTGGGGGCCGACAGCCCGGCGATGTAGGCGATCACCGGTTTGGTCATGTGATCGCGAACGTAGTCCGCCCCCTCGGCCTCTTGTGGGCCGCCGATCTCGCCCACCATCACCACCGCGTCGGTGTCCGGGTCGGCCTCGAAAAGTTCCAGATGATCGCGGAAGGAAGACCCGTTCACCGGGTCACCGCCGATCCCGACCGAGGTGGACACGCCGATGCCCAGCGCCTTCATCTGCGATGCGGCCTCGTAACCCAGGGTGCCCGAGCGCCCGATCACCCCGACCCGCCCGGGGAGGAAGATATGACCGGGCATGATGCCCAGCAGGGATCGTCCAGGTGAGACGGTGCCCGCGCAGTTGGGCCCGGTGAGCGTCATTCGCTGATGAGCCCGGTAGCGTCGCATGTAGCGCTTGACCCGCATCATGTCCTGCATCGGGATGCCGTCAGTGATGCAGACGCAGAACCGGATCCCGGCGTCAGCGGCCTCCATGATGGAGTCGGCGGCGAACGGGGGCGGCACGAACACGATCGACGCACTCGCCCCGGTTTCGGCCACGGCGTCTTTCACGGTGTTGAACACCGGACGGTCCAGCACCTGCTCGCCGCCCTTGCCAGGAGTAACGCCGGCGACCACGCTGGTGCCGTAGTCGATCATCTCTTCGGTGTGGAAGCGCCCGATGCGGCCGGTGATGCCCTGCACCACCACGCGGGTGTGCTCGTCGATCAGGATGGCCATGTTTTTCCGAGACCCTCCACAACGTCAGGCGCTGGCACCGACAGTGCCCACGACGGCGACGGCCTTGTGGGCCGCCTCGGCCAAGGTGTCCGCGGTGATGATGGGCAATCCGGAGTCTCGCAGGATCTGATGCCCGAGATCGACGTGCGTGCCGGCCAGCCGAACCACCACCGGGATCTTGACGTCGAGCTCCTTGAACGCGGCCACGATGCCCTCGGCAACCCAGTCGCAGCGGTTGATGCCAGCGAAGATGTTGATCAACATCGTTTTGACCTTGGTGTCCTGCAGTACCGCGCGAAAGGCCTTGAGGACCCGCTCTGGCGACGCGCCGCCACCGATGTCCAGGAAGTTCGCCGGCTCCCCGCCTGCGACTTTGATCATATCCATGGTCGCCATGGCCAGGCCCGCACCGTTGATCATGCAGCCGATGTCGCCGTCGAGGCCGACGTAGGCCAGCCCACGGTCGGCGGCGTGGCTCTCCCTGGCGTCTTCCTGGCTGCGGTCGCGCAGCTCGGAGATGTCGAGGTGGCGAAACAGGGCGTTGTCGTCGAAGGACATCTTGGCGTCCAGCGCGATGATGTCGCCCTTGCTCGTCACCGCCAGCGGGTTGATCTCCAGCATGGTGGCGTCGAGGTCCCGGAAGGCCCGGTAGGCGCGGCGGAAGATCCGGCTGGCCTCGGCGAGCTGCGCCGGTGCCAGGCCCAGCGCGAAGGCGATCTCCCGCGCCTGGAACTCGAGAAACCCGGCTGCGGGATCGATCGTGGTGCGCACCAGCGCTTCGGGCTTGGTGGCCGCGAGCTCCTCGATCTCCATGCCACCCGCGGCGGAGGTGAGGATGCAGACCCGCTCGATGCGGCGGTCCAGCATGATGCAGAAATACAACTCGCGGGCGATGTCGGTGGCTTCCTCGACGTAGACCCGGTAAATCAGCTTGCCCCGCGGCCCGGACTGCTTGGTGACCAACCGCCGGCCGAACATGTTGTTCGCGACGTCTTGGACATCACGGTCGGAATGGCACACCTTCACCCCGCCGGCTTCGCCGCGGCCGCCGGCGTGTATCTGCGCCTTGACCACCCAGGCCGACCCGCCGATCTCGGTGCACCGGTAGGACGCCTGCTCGGGGT
>JBBPZY010000194.1:0-10088 GCA_038276315.1 Mycobacteriales bacterium | reverse complement strand
TACCCATGCCTTAATGCTGCCACAAGCGGCGCCGAACACCGAGTCGACACGCCTGCCATTCTGCCTACAATTTCAGTCCCTCGAACTCCATCTGGGCACGTCAGCCCAGGAACGAACCCTCCAAGATCGGGAAACTTGGGCCTAAGCTGCGGCTGTCATGGGATTTCAGCAGATCAGCATGAGTCACCCGGCAGTCAAAGATGTTCTGGCGATCCAGAACAACACGGCGCCCAACCGGTTCGGATTGTTCGTTGCCGAAGGGCTGTGGGCGGCCAAGGTCGCGCTCGATACCGGTCTGCGGATCGACACGTTCTACTGGTGTGAAGAACTTGCTCATTCCGACGAGGCTGCCAAGCGCGCTCATGAGTTGGCCGACCGGGCGCGACGGACGTTCCTGGTATCAGGAAAGACCCTGGCGCGCATGGCCGAGCGCGGCAACCCTGACGGCATCGTGGCCACTGTCGAGATGCCGCACTGGCATCCGGATGCGATCCAGTTCGGGAACTCCGCGCTGGTACTCGTCACCGACGGCATTGAGATACCGGGCAACCTGGGGACGCTGATCCGCACGCTGGACGCCTGCAAAGCAGACCTATTGGTCTTGACGAACCGGCGTACCCGGATGTCACATCCCAAGGTCCTGCGAGCCAGCCAGGGCATGTCCGTACGAGTGCCGCACATCGAGTTCGAGGACACCGATGAGGCGATCTCGTGGCTGCGGAAGAGACACTTCACCGTGTATCTGGCCGATACCGACGACAGCGTGAATTATCGCCGCCTCGACTACGCGGGGCGAACGGCCCTGGTCGTGGGCAGCGAACGGTACGGCATCACGAAACCCTGGTATCAGCACGGCTTCAGGCGGATCGGCGTGCCCATGCTGGGCTATGCGGACAGCCTCAACGTATCGGTCTCAGCATCAGTGCTGCTCTACGAAGCCCGCGCCCATCAAGACCGCTGGCCGTCGTGAACTCGACGCGACCGACGTTCCGCTCGACAAAACGTCGGTCGCGTCGAGTACACCTACCCCACCGGCAGCGGGGCTACTTGCCGAAGACGTCCTTCACCGCATCCTTGATCTTCTCGCCGGCCTGCTTGACGTGGCCCGAGGCCTGGTCGCCCTGGCCCTCAACCTCAAGACCAGGGTCGTCAGTGGCCCGGCCCGCGCCTTCCTTCATCTTGCCCTTGAGCACTTCAGCCTGGTTGTCAATCTTGTCGCCGGTTCCCATACGAGACTCCCTGTCGTCGGACCGTGGAGAAGAACTGCTCAACATAGCTCTTCTCGGGCACCAAGCCTACGTCGATCGCGGAGCTACCGCGCGAGCTAGGACCAGACGGCGGTCAGCGGGCTGGCGTCGAGGTCGCGAAGCAGAGCGCGGCAGCCCTCGTACACCGCGACCGCGCCCGCCTCGGTCAGTTCGGCGGCGCTGACGCCCCCGCTGAGCACGCCGACGCAGGCAACCCCCGCCTTTTTACAGGCTTGGACGTCCCAGACCGTGTCGCCGACGAACACCGCGCGGTCCGCGGTCACCCCGGCCCGTTGCAGGGCGACGTGCACCAGGTCGGGCTCCGGTTTGGCCGCTTCGACGTCTTCGGCGGCCGTGATCTCCGCGACGGCATCCTCCACGTCGAGGATGGACCGCAGGAGCTCAAGCTCGTCGGGCGCGGCGGAGGTGGCGAGGACGACCTTGGCGCCGCGCTGCGCCACCGCCGCGACCAGGTCGCGAGCGCCGTCGAAGGTCCGCAGCAGCTGCGCGCTCTGCTTGTAGCGCTCGCTGTGGTGCTGTTTGGCCCGCGAGCCGACCTGTTCTGCGGCCTCACCCAACAGGGTGGCCAGCAGTTCCGAGGAACCCATGCCCTGCCCACGGTGAATGCGCCAGGCGTCCACCGGGTGCCCCACTGCGCACAGCGCCCGCAACCAAGCACTGACGTGCAGGTAGGTCGAGTCGACCAGGGTGCCGTCGATGTCGAACAGGACTGCACCAGGTGGCTGCACGCAACCGGTCATTGTTTCCCCCGTCATGGATGTGGGCCCACCGTCTACGGTGGCTCTAATCTTCGATGATGACGCAGCGCACGGCCGCCGAGCCTGATGTCCCCCAGCAGGACAGCGAGCAAACGTTCGACCGGCTGGTCGACGAGGGGCATCAGCGGTTGGGTCGGTCCTGGCTCGGGCTGGCTGCGACCGGCTTCCTCGGTGGTCTCGACGTCGGTGTCGGCGTGCTCGCGCTGCTGCTTGTCGAGCACGTTACCCACAGCGTGCTGCTGGGCGGCCTGGCGTTCTCGGCGGGATTCATCGCGCTGACCTTGGCGCGTACCGAGCTTTTCACCGAGAACTTCCTCGTCCCGGTGGTCACCGTCGTCGCCAAGCGCGGGACCGTGGCGGGCCTGGCACGGTTGTGGACGACGACCCTGCTGACCAATCTCCTCGGTGGATGGGTCGTCACCGGGTTGGTGATGGCAGGATTCCCAGCGTTGCGCGCCAGCGCCGTCGAAGCGGCCCAATCCTATGTCGACCTGGGTTTCGGATGGTCGGCGTTCGCCCTCGCGCTGATCGGCGGGATGCTCATCACGCTGATGACCCACCTGCAGCACGCCACCGAATCCGACGGGGTACGCCTGGTCCCGGCGGTAGTCGCGGGCTTCCTGCTCGGTGCCGGCAAGGTCAATCACGCGATCGTCGCGTCGCTGGTGTGTTTCGCGGCGCTGCAGGCCGGCGCACCGTTCGGCTACCTGGACTGGCTCGAGCTGGCCGCGTTCGCGGCGCTCGGGAACATGCTCGGTGGCCTCGGGCTGGTCACCATCCTGCGACTGCTCCAGGTATCCCACAAGGTGCTGGCCGAGCGCGACCAGAACAGTTAGGTCCGGTCCATCTGGAGCCGGACGGTGGTGGGCCGCGGCCACAGGTAGAACTGGTCGCAGAGCTGGTGGGCCATCCACAGGCCACGGCCCCGACGCTGGGTCGTCGGTGGGAGCAGCAGCCCGGCTAGCGGCTGGGTGTGCCAGCCGCGGTCGGCGATCTGGCAGATCACCGACGAGGTGGTCCACAACTGCACGCCAGCAGGCGGTACGCCGTGTTCGATCGCGTTGCTGGCGACCTCGGTGACAGCCAGCACGAAATCGTCGCATCGGGCGCTGGACAGCCCGGCGCGAGTGGCGTAACCGGCCACCATCTGACGCAGCCCGGCCAGCTGCACCGGGTGGTCGATGGTGTGGGTGATGGCGGGTTCACCCAGCTCGGCCGGCGGAGGCAACGGGTAGCGGGCCACGAACTGTTCCGCTGGCAGGTGGTCCGGATTAGGTACGCTCGCCCCATTGAGCAGGCTGGGGTGCGCTCGGCGTACGGAATCAGCGGTGCTGGGATCGTTGGCGTAGACGCAGACCAGCGTGAGATCACACTCGACCAGGGCCATCGTGGTAGCGGCGTCGACATGCATCCACAGCGCCGTCCGGTGGTTGTCACCGTCCAGGTGCGGGGCGGCCACGATGGTGACCGGTTCGCCGTGCGGGCTGATGTCTGCGATCCAGGCCCGGTAGCGGCCAAGCACCCGTCCGGGATGACGGTAAAGCTCGGCCGGGTCGGTGGTGTGTAAACCATCCACGGCAGGCAGCCTGATCCGCAGTAGGTCAGCGGTGGCAGTGGGCAGCACCGCTAGTACCGGCTCGCCGCGGGCGAGCCGGCCAGCGACCAGTGGGGCGAGAGTGGCGGCCACATCCGTGGTAGCGGAGTGGAGCAACCCGTGATGGGCCAGTCCCCCGCCGCCAGCCGAGTCGGACACTATCGCCACACCCGCCGTTCCCAGTGCATGCCGTCTTCATCGCGGAACCCGTGACATCATGTAGTTGGGTTCGATTTCCCGAATCTCCGCCGCGCAAACCCCAGTCGTTCTACCGGCTGCGCTGTGAAGTATCCGGCCAGCCGGTAGATCAGGTGGCTAGCGGGTAATCTCGGCCGCGGCACGTCGGCGGCAGCACACACGCAACGAGACGCCCCGGACCTGGGGAGGTGGTGGGGTGGCTCCTGAGCTGCCGGGAGTGTTAGCTTGGCTGGCTCCGATCCTCGCCTCGTACGGTTACCTGGCGGTCTTCGGATTCCTGTTCATTGAGAGCTTCGGCGCACCGGTCCCCGGCCAGACCATGCTCATGGCCGCGGGCGTCTTCGCCGGAGCCGGGCGGCTCAACGTTGCCGGCGTGGCCATCCTGGGTTTTCTCGCCGCCGTCGCCGGCGACAACGTCGGCTATCTGATCGGGCACTTCGGCGGTCGGCGGCTGGTTCTTCGCCTCGGCCGTTACATCTTCGTGACCGAGAAGCGCCTCAACAAAGCCGAAGATTTCTTCAGACGCCATGGTGGCAAGATCGTCGGCGTCGCCCGGTTCGTTGAAGGCCTGCGCCAGCTCAACGGTGTCGTCGCCGGCATCGCCGGGATGCCATGGCGGCGGTTTCTGGCTTTCAACGCGCTGGGTGCCACAGCCTGGGTCGCGGTGTGGACCTCCGTCGGCTACTTCGCCGGCGGTCATCTGCCCGCCATCTTCCATGGGTTCCACCGCTATCAGACCGTCGTGCTAGCCGTCGTCGGCGCCGTGATCATCGCCGCGCTGGCTCGCTGGGCATGGCGCAGACGACACCAGCGCCATGCCGCCGCCCACCGATGACCGTCCGCGCTGACCACACCGCGCTACTCCTCCCTCAACAGCGCTGCTTTTCCCGAACTCAACAGCAGAGCTTTTCGGGTGACCTCGGACAGCGCTGGTGTTGAGTTCGGGAGGCGTGAAGTGAACGGAACTGGCGCCCGTGTGCAGATGCGGTTCCAAGCGATCCGGCAGGTAGGGCGGCACCCAACCCGGGGCACCCGGTCCGGCTCACCCAGCCAGGCCTGTTCGGCGGCCCGATTCCCGATCCGGACGGAGAGCTGGCGGATCTGCACCAAATGCACAAGCTGCTGACGCCGCCGTTGTCAATTCGTCGGATGGACAGCCTGCGACCCCGCGTCGAGGCGATCGTCGACACCTTGCTCGATGAGCTTGACCGCAGCGGCCCCCCGCCCGACTTCGACACCGCCGTCGCCTTCCCGCTGCCGGCACTGGTGATCTGCGAGCTGCTCGGCGTGCCCACCGAGGACCGCGCGGCCTTCTGCCGGTGGCAGATCGAAGCAAAGCGGGTCAGCAAGGCCGCCGTCGCCGGCGGCGGCCTGCAGTCGCTGTGGCGCTAGCTGGGCACCCTGATCGAACGCAAACGGTGGGTCCCGGGCAAATGACGTCATCTCCGACCTGCTTGACGCCGCCAAGCTGGACCCGCAGCTGACCGATGACGGGATCGCTCACCTCGCCGCCGGTGTGCTGTTCGCCGGGCACGCACCCGTCGTCGCCATCATCGACCGGGGACATCACCCGCGAGCGCATCCCGCACCTGTCACTGAGCCACGGCGCGCACTTCTGTCTCGGAGCTCACTTGGCCCGGGTGGAGCTGCAGTACCTGTTCGTCCGCGCCCTGCAACGCTTCCCCGCCCTGCGCCTTGCCGTCCCCCTCGAGGAGATCCAACCCCTACGCGAGGCGGTGGCCGGCGCCGTCAGCCAGCTTCCGGTTGCTTGGTAGCGAGCGCCTCATAGCTGACCATATCCACCGGCTCACCGTCTTCGATATCGACGCGTGCCCCGCAATGGCGCAGGCCCGCCTTCTCCATCACGCGCCGGCTCGCCGTGTGTCCCACCATGGTCTCGGCCACCACCCGGTGGATTCCCGGCTCGGCGAGGACGTGCGCGAGCAACGCCCGCAGCGCCTCGGTGGCGTACCCGTGTCCCCAGCAAGGCTGCACCACGGTGTAGCCGATGTAGCCGGTGTCCGAGTCGTCCTGCACGCTGCACCCGATCTCCCCGACGATCGTGCGATCGGCCTTGCGGACCATGAAGTAGGGCCCGAACCGACCTGACTCCTGAGCACCGACCACCGCCTCCATGACCTCGAGGGAGAATCGGGAGGGGTATCCGGGGGCGAAGTGCAGCCCCTTCGGGATGCCGCCATCGAGCAGCATGCGCGCCAGCGGCCGGAAGATCGGCGCCAGCACGAGCCGGCCGGCGTCGATCTGGTTCATCACCGCAGCATGGCAGCGGTGTCGAGCCGATGTCGGGTGCCGTGGATAACATGATCGCGACGAGCACTAGAGAAAGGAATCACCACATGGGCATCGAGGATTCCGACCCGGATGTGGCCGAGCAGCAGCGTCTTGCGATCGATCTCGACGAGGACGACGGCGCGGACCCCACCCAGCCGCCCCTAGAAGCCGACCCCGCGGACTTCGCCGACCAACACCACGCCATTCCGCTGTCCGACGACGACCGCTGATCATCGCCAACTCGCTCGATGTCGACGGCCGCTCGCGGTCGGGAACTAACGGCGCCCGGCAAGCGACTACCTAGGTGACGCTGGGGTAGGTGAGGCTTGGGAGGTGACCGCGGTGGCAGGCGTGGAGTGGGTGCGCTGGGTATTCGCTGCAATGTTCGCCACGCTGACCCTGTTCTACGTGGCTCGGCTGCGCACTCCGGCGTGATGAGCCTCGGCATGGTCGCCATGCTGGTGCCCTGGATTGATCCACTGCCCCGGCTGTACTGGCAGGTGGTCTTCGGCGTGGCCGCCGGACACATCGCGGTCCGGCTGATCCAGCGGCGAGTGCGGACAGTTCCGGTACCGTCTCGCAACCCGGGCGGTCACCATGAGCTGCATCTCGTCGTCGGCGGCCTGGCGATGGTGTACATGCTGACGGTGATGCCCGCGGACCACGCCATGGCCGACGGCATGGAGATGGCCGCAGCCGGCGCCGCGGGGATTGCGCTGCCGGTACTGACGTGGGCGTTCATCGCCTATTTCCTGGTGTTCGTGGTGCGGTTGGGCGCCCGGTTGGCGATGCCCGCAAACCCTGTGGAGACGGAAACCCTGGCGTCGGCCGCCCTGGGCAGTGGACGGCGAGGCGTGGTCATCTCGCCCCACGTGCTCGGTTCCTCAGAGCTCGTCATGGCAATCGGGATGAGTTACATGCTCATGACGGTGCTGTGAAGCCCTACCCGTCGGAAGGTCGAGACATGGTGATGGTCCGTTGGCGGCTGGGGCATCGGCTGGGGCGCCGGCTGGGACTACGGATTGCCGCGATCGGCGGCGTCTGTGCCGTGGTGCTGCTCACCCTCGCCGGCGTCGCGTGGGCGCACGTCACGGTCAACCCCCATACCGCACAACAGGGCAGCTATACCAAGGTGTCCTTCCGGGTTCCCAATGAGCGCGACGACGCGTCCACCACGCAGTTGGAAGCGGACCCTACCCATCGACCATCCGATCGCGTCGGTGCAGACCCGCGCGGTGCCCGGCTGGACCGCGACTGTGCAGAAGACCACCGACGACGGGCAGGTCACCGAAGCCGTCTCGAAGATCACCTGGACGGGAAGTAAGATCCCGCCCGGATCGTTCGAGGAGTTCGACGTGTCAATGGGTCCGTTGCCGACCGACACCGATCGAACCCGGTCGAACCGCGACAGCCGCGCCATCGGGGCCGGCCCACCGCGTGATTCGCTACGATACCGGCGGGCCCAACGGTCGCGGCCAGCTCATTGTGGACGTCGATCCGGCCATCGCCGGGCCGAACACGGTCCGCGTCACCGTCGAAGACCCCTCCGGGGCGCCACATGACGTGGCCGAGCTGCACAGCACTCTCACCGTGCGCCAGCTCGGTGCCTTCCCGGTTGCGCTGCAGCACACCGCACCGGGCGAGTATGTCGCCCAGGCGGTACAACTGCCCTTCAGCGGGACGTGGCAGCTCACGGTGACTGTGCGCACGTCCGACATCGATGAGACAACCGTGGCCACCCCGATCGACATCAGGTGAAGGCGCTATTTCCGGGCCAACGCACGGAAGGATTCGACCACCTTGTTCACCGGTGGAAGGACGACCGTCGGGTCTGAGGCCGCCGCGGTGAACACCGCGATGCCATAGTTGGTCGGATCGTTCTGCACGGTTATCGCCAGGAAACGGATCTGGGTGTTTTTGGCATTGTTCCCGACCCCGCCGTATATCAGCGCTGGCTGCGGGCCCACCTGCCGGGCTTCCGGCGGGATCACCTGCACGTCGTGGTAGTTACCGGCCACCTGCTCGAAGAACAAGGTGCCGGCCACCGGCAGCGGTCCGGCACGACCGGCGCCGAGCGTGATCACGGTTGTCTGATCCGGACTGGTCACCGTGGTGGTGCGGCCTTGCTGAGTGGTCGACCACCCGGTGGGAGCATCGAAGCGGTACTGGCCGGCGGCGTTGACCACCTCCTGAGTGTCGACAGATCCACTGCCGCTGCCGCTGCCGCTGCCGCTGCCGCTGATCACCCAGGCAATCACCCCGCACGTCGCGGCCAGCAGCAGTGCCACGACACCGATGAGGGAGATGATCGGTCGGCTTTGCAGCCGGGAGAACCAGGGCAGCCTTGAGATCAAGGTATTCATGAGGGCGCCGATCGTACTGGGGATAGTGGGATCAACATGCCAGCGGGGGCCGGCGAATTGCTCGCCGGCCCCCGCTGAAGGTGTAACCGTCAGACTGCTGTGTACTCAGACGCTGTGCTTGCCCACCCGACGACGGGTAGCGGCCACAGTCAGCGCACCCAACCCGGTGAGCAGGAAGCCACCGGCGAGCAGCCCAGCGACATCGGCTCCAGTCTGGGCCAGTTGCGGACCCTGATCGGCTTGGTTCTCACCGTTGCCGTTGTTCTCACCGTTGTTGCCGTTGTTCTCATCCTTGTTGTGCTGATCGTTGTCGTTCGTCTCGTGGGCGAGGGTCTCGGCCTGACCCAGCACCACCAGCAGGGTGCGGTTCAGCACGTCGAGGCGCAGGGCCTCTACCGCGCTGCCAGCGCCCTTGGGGTTGTGGAAGATGACCGACTTGCCCTGGTTGAGCAGCAGGCAGAGCAGCGCGGAGTCACCACAATCCTTCGGGAAGGCCTGGTCCATGTCCTGGTCGCCCAGGTAGGAGGAATGGCCGTTGCTGTCGATCCCGAGCAGGAAAGAGTGACGCTCGGTGTCCGGCCTGTCCGACCTCGACTTGGAATCCGCGTGCACGGCCTGCACACCAAGACCCTCACAGGGCGTGGTCAGCCTGTCGCGCTTGCCCAGGCAGAGGTTGAGCAGCTCGTTGGCGGAGTCGGCCTTGGTGTGGCCGTGCTCCTTGTCCCGCTCAGCGATGCCGAGGCCCTCGGCAACACCCAGGGACAGGATGCCGTTGCACTCGTAAGAGGCGGTGGTGTCCTTGTCGCGACCGCCCAAGCACAACGCCGCCACGCCACCGCGGGCAGCGGCGAGCGACGAGTCGTGGTCCTCGGTGGCCACAGCGTTGTGGTAGAGCAGGCTCAGGCAGAGCACGCCACCACTGGCGTTGCAGAGCTTGAGGGCGTCGCCGTTGTCGCCCTCCCTGTTGTGGTTGTCGCGCGAGGACGCGCTGGAACCGATGATCCGGCTACCACCGAGGCCAAGCACCGTCGAGTCGGAGTGTGCGTCCCCGTTATCCTCGATGGTGCCGTTGTACCTGGTGATGTCGAGCAGGTGCGACCTGAGCAGGTCGATCCGCGCGACGGCACCAGAGGCGTGGTCGGGTGGCTCCGGGTCGTCGATCTCGTGGTTGCCCGACGAGTCATCCCGGTGCTCGACGTCACCGTCGTGGTGGTCACCGTCGTGGTGGTCACCGTCGTGGTGCTCACCATCGTGGCGGTCACCATCGCGACCATCGTGGTGGCCACCGCCGAGAAGATCACCCGGTCCTGAGCTGCCACCGATGATGTTCCCGACACCCGGAACATCCGGGATGGGGCCGGCGCCGGGGGCGCCGCCAGTGGCCCCGCCGCCAGGCGCCCCGCCACCAGGTTCAGTGATTGGACCGGGACTGGGTACCGTGGGATCTGCGGTCGTGCTGACGATCTTCTGCACGGAGTGGACCACCTGCGCAGAGGCAGCACCCGGCAGCAAAACCATCGCGGCTGCCGTGCCGGCGGCCATGAGAGCCAGGCGGCGGTGCCTCCTGGGTGTGCGTGACGTCATGTTCCGGTGTTCCTCCTCGTTCGAGATCTCT
>JBBPZY010000193.1:0-5868 GCA_038276315.1 Mycobacteriales bacterium | reverse complement strand
CGCGCGTCACGCGCAGCGCTCCCTTCTCGGTGCGTTGGTCGCCGATCCGGAGCGGTTTACGGCCGACGTCTGGGGTCGCGCTCCGTTGCACTCCCCTGCTGCCGAGCTTCCCGAGGACAGCTGGGGCCTGTTCAGTGCGGACGCGGTCGACGAGATCGTCTCGACCCACGGTCTGCGTACTCCGTTTCTGCGCATGGCCCGCGATGGCGCGACGCTGGCTGAGCGGGACTTCACCGCGCCGGGCGGGGTGGGGGCAAGCATCGCCGACCAGATCAGCGACGACAAGCTACTGCGGCAGTTCGCTGATGGCGCGACCATGGTGCTGCAAGGTCTGCACCGCACCTGGGCGCCGCTCATCGCCTTCTCCCAGGGCCTCGCTGCCGAGCTGGGCCATCCGGTGCAGATCAACGGCTATGTGACGCCCGCACAGTCACGGGGCTTTGACGACCACTACGACGTGCACGACGTCTTCGTGCTGCAGGTGGCGGGAACCAAACGCTGGCAAGTCCGGCCCCCAGTACATCCCTGCCCGCTGCGCGATCAGCCCTGGACCGACCACCGCGATGCCATCTCCCGCGCCGCTCAGACCGCCCCCGAGCTGGAGATGGTTCTGGCGCCCGGTGACACCCTGTACCTGCCCCGGGGGTGGCTGCACTCGGCGACCGCGCTGGGCGAGGTCAGCACTCATTTGACGATGGGGGTGCACACCTGGACCCGACACAGCATGCTCGAGCAGGTGGTGGCCGAGGCGGTCGCCGCGCTCGCGCAGGACGCCGAGATGCGCTGCTCGCTCGGAGTAGGGGTGGACGTGAGCGACCCGCAGGAGCTGAGTGAGGACCTGGCGCTCGTGCGGGACCGCCTGGTTGACGCGGTGCACCAGGTCTCGGGCGACGCGGTCGCGCGCCGACTCGCGGCTACGTCCCGCAGCAGCCAGCGCGCCGCGCCCGTGCGCCCACTCGCCCAGTTGTCCGCGGCCGATACGCTCACCGAGGAGGTCATGCTGCATCCCCGGGAGCACGCGGCGCCCGACACGACCGAGCGTCCCGATGGCACGGCACTGATTCGCAGCCGCGCGGGCGAGCTGCAGCTCACGACGGACGAGTGGATGCGAGCTCGGGGGTTGTTCCGCGGCGAACCGACTTTCGCTGGTGAACTGGGCATCCCGCTGGCGCGCCGGCTCATCCTTGCCGGGATCGCCGTCGTGGCGGCGCAGCCATGAGAAAGTCGCAGCTGTGAGCGAGGCGGCGTCCGCGGCACGCCGCCCGTTGTGTGCGGCATCGGCCCGGATGCGCGGGGACGCGATGGCGGGCAGTGCCCCGATCACCCGACGCTGGCTGCTGATCGAGTACCCCGGCCCGTGGCGTCACGATGCGTTGGGCGGCATGGGGCTCCCTGCGACGGTCCTCGACGGCGTGGTCCGGGCCGTCCGCACGCACGATGCACGAGTGTTGCTGGTGCGGCGACCCGGCCGCCGCGCCTCCTGCGCCTCCCGCGCCTGGGGCGTGCTCGACCAGTCTTCGGGGCGAGCACGCTGGGGTCGGTGGTCGGCACCGGAGGACCTGCTGGCGGCCGCGGCCGCACTCGGTGAAGCACCCGACGCCGCTGCGACCGGGGAGCCGGTTCTGCTGGTGTGCACCCACGGTCGCCACGACACGTGCTGCGCCGTGTTCGGACGTCCCGTGGCAGCCACGTTGGGCGAGCGCTGGCCGGAGCAGACCTGGGAGTGCTCACACCTTGGTGGCGACCGGTTCGCCGCGAACCTGCTGATCGCACCAGACGGGTACTACTACGGGCAGCTGGACGCGGAGACTGCGGTGGATGTCGTTGCCGGGCACCTGCGCGGCGAAGTCGATCCGCGGTTCCTGCGGGGCTCGACGGGCGTACCGCCGGTGATGCAAGCCGCCCTGGTGGCGGCGTATGAGCGTTACCGGCCGGCACCGGCCAGAGCGATCTGGGCGGAGGAGCTGGAAATGCTCGCACCCGACCGCTGGGCCGTGCGCCTTGCCGCCGCGCCGCCGCTACCGGCCCGCATCGACGTCGTCATGGTGCGCACCCGCCAGTCCCCCGCACTGCTCACCTGCGGTGCGCAGGCCGCGTCGTCGGACATGGTCTTTACTGCGGAACAGGTGCGTGCCTAGACCTCACCGATCGTCTGCACTCGTCTCCGTGACTGTCATGGCATCTTCCTCAACGGCCGGTTTCGGCGCCTGAAAGAAGGTGTCATCGTCCCCACGGTCGACGTCGGGACCGAGGTCGGCAGGATCGGCCGCTTCACCCTCGCCGTCGGCCGCGCCCAAAGGAATACTTCAACTGGTGGCCGAGCAGCTGATCGACGCCGAACACCAGCTGGGCGCGGCGCTCGATGAGGCGCTGGCCGAGCGGGTGACCGAGATCGACGCGGAGTTGCGCACGGTCGATGCAGCACTGCGGATGGACCCCGCAGAACGTAGCGAACAACTACGCGCCACCGAACATCAGCTTGCCGCGCTGACGGCCGGGTAGCAGCGGGCGGCAGCGTTGCTGGCACAGATGCGTGCGTTTCGCGACCGACGCTAGCCGAGCGCTATTTGTGTTCGTTGATGTAGTCCTGCGGATCCTTGTTCACGGCCTTGACTCCTGTGACGTGTTTGGCCTCAAACGTGGCGAAGGCGACGGCCAGCTTGTGGCGTAGCGCGAGATCGGCGGTGCGCCTGAAGTCGGTGAGCCCTTCGCGCTCTTCCTCTGCCATGTGGTCGCCGTTGGCCTTGTTCGCCGCCGCTACCGCGTCGAACCAGGGATTGCTGCCCACTCGGTGGTCGGCAACCTCGGCCACTGCGTCGCGAATCTCGTTGTGGTCCTCGATCGCGTCCTCCGTCTCCGCCTCGGGGGTGTCTTTGTCGCCTGCTCCTTTGCCCACCTGCAACAGCTCGGGGTAAAAGAACTGCTCCTCTGCCTCGGCGTGGACCTCGAGGAACGCCGACAGCCGACCCCAGATCGCTTTGAGCGTGTCGGTGTCCGAGCGGTCGACCTCCTCGAGCTTCGCGAACAGCCGACGCTGCTCTTGGTGGTCATCGAGGATCAGCTGAGTGATGTCCATACCGGCAGTCTGCCCCATGCTCAGGGAGGCTCGTCGTCACCGGTGCCGCCCCGGGTGTCGGCGAGTAGTTCGTGGGGGTGGTGGAAGTGGTTGACCTGTGGTGGTTGTCGGAGGTGTTGTGGTGGGCTCCAGGCGCAGCGTCCGGGATAATGGGGGTCGCCGCCCATGGTGGTCGACCAGCCCAGGGGTCCGGGGTGTACCCCGGTGTGGTCGCTGTTGCAGGCGAGGGTGAGGTTGTCGATATCGGTGCGCCCACCGGGGGCGTGGGGCCGGACATGGTGGATTTGGCATCGGTCGGCGGGCACAGTGCAACCCGGCGACGTGCATCCGCCCTCAGCGGCGATCAGCGCGAGGCGTTAACCCGCGTTGGTCAACCGTCGTCGCCGGCCGAGGTGCAGGGGTCGCCCGTGGTGGTCGAACACGACCAGGATGGGGTGGCAGTGTGCGGCCATGGCCAACGTGTCACGGATCGGGAGTATCCCACCGCTCACGGGACCCCTGCAATCCCCGACGAGGGCGCCCACGTGGTCGATGTGTTCGAGCAGTTCACCGCCGGTGCCACCCCAGCCTCGCTGGTGACCATGCTCAACACGGCAGGGGTGCCGAACACGCAGGGCAGGCCGTGGCAGCGCTCAGCGGTGCACAAGATGCTCCGCAACCCGCGTTACATCGGCGAGCGATGGGTCAACGGGGAATACGTGGCCCCCGGCACGTGGGAGCCGTTGGTGGACGCCGACACGTTCGCCGCGGCCGGTGCCCGGTTACGGGACCAAGCCCGACGACTCGGTGCCAGCTACACCCAGAAGTGGCTCGGTGCCGGGCTCTACCGCTGCGGGGTCTGCGAGGACGACACCACCATGATGACGTCCTGGGGCAGCTACCGCCTTGCCGACCGGACCATCGTGAACACCCGGCGCTACAAATGCCGCAACGCCCGCCATCTGCTGCGCAAGGCTGATCCGCTGAACGAGTACGTCACGCTGGTGATCGCCGAGCGGTTGCGCGGCGCGGACGTGCTCACGTTGATGGAGGACGACCGCGACGTCGCTGCGGTGCGCACGTTGCGGGCCGAGGCCAACGGGCTCCGCGCGCGCAGCGATTCCCTCGCAGCGGAGTTCGCCGACGGGCTGTTGACTGCCCGGCAAGTGCACGTCGCGTCCGAGCGGATCACGGGCAGGCTCGTCGCCGTGGAAGCCAAACTAGCCGCCCACGGTCAACGCTCAGCCCTCGCCGGCCTCGCCGGTGCCAGTGACCCCGGTGCCGCCTGGGCTGCCCTCGACGTGGCGCAACGGGCCGCGGTGGTGGACACCCTGGCGACGGTCACCGTGCTACCCGGCGCCCGCGGTAGGGCCGCGTTCGATTCCGACACGGTGCGCATCGAGTGGAAGGGCCGCCAGCCGTGAGCGAGAAGATTGTGCACCGCGGCCCGGACGGCACGGTCGTCGGTGTCGAGGTTCACATGTCGCCGCGCAGACCGACCAAGAAGTCGAGCAACCACCACCTTGACCCGACTGACCCAGGGGTGATCCGTGCGCTCTCTCCGAGGGCTACGCGGCCGCCGCGGTGGCCGAGTACAGCAGTACGTGGCCGTGGTGCCGATTGTGCACAACGGGGTGCGCGCCTACAACGTGGGTTACCCGGTGCCGGTGTCCAACGTGGAGAAATACGGCTACCTGGAGCAGGGTCTGGTGCTGCCATCGGAGAGCCCGCACCCCCGGCGGCGTCAACAACACCAATCCTTCGCCTGAGCGTCCGCTGCAAACGTCGTCAACTACTCGCGGTCTACGATGTCGATCCGCCCATACTTCTCGGCTTCTTCGCCGCCGACGTGCTGAGGCTGCAAGACGCGGACGTTGTTGCACCCGGACCGGTCCACCTGCTGGCATGGCTTCGCGCGGGTCGGGCCGCTGCGGACTTCGTCGAGTCGGTCATCGCCGATGCTGCTACGCCGCTGCAGCTTTGGTGCCCCAATCACAAGCAGGGCCACGACCTGCACCCTGGACTCTTGCGGGCCGAGCTCTCGAAAGCGGACAAAGCGCACCAGCATGAACCGCGGTGCTCGATTGAGCGCGTCGAGCGCGCCAGCCAATTGCGCCGCAACTATGCAGCCGAGAAACTGGCCGAGTACGTGACCAGGATCGTCGCCGAAGCACCACCGCTCACCCGGCTCAACGCGACCGGATCGCCGCCTTGCTGCGCAGTGGTGCCGCTGGTGGCGATGCCGTATGAACGCGAGAAGCCGCCCCACCCGGATGTTCCATGAGGTCCGAGACGGGGAACAAGCACGCCTTGAACCGGACCGCCTGATCCGGGAGACACACGCGGTGTTTGACCGCTCCGGTGTCCCGGTGTCGCCGGGCCGCGTGATCAAACTCGTCCGCACCTACGTGCGTCACGTCCAAGGAAACGGCTTAGAACGACCGGCAGTTGATGGTTACTTGAGTCTTCGGGTGGTGGGTCGGGTTGGCCAGCGGTAGCGGGTGCGGGCTTCGTTGATGAGGCGGCGCAGGACGGTGAGGGCGGCGGCGAGGTAGAGGTACAGCTCGGCAACGACGCGGCGTTTCTCGGTGCAGCGACGGATCTTGCCGTAGCCGTTCATCCAGGAGTGGGTGCGTTCCACGACCCAGCGTTTGCCGGCTTGGATGGGGGCGGGGGGTGAGTCGTGCCGGTTGGCGCCGGCGGCGACGAGGGCGAGGGGGATGCCGGTGCCGTCGGTGACCACCGAGCGTTTGGTGCCTTGCTTGCCGCGATCGACCGGGGACCGCCCCGAAAGTTCCCCTCCGCAGGGGGAT
>JBBPZY010000192.1:0-8527 GCA_038276315.1 Mycobacteriales bacterium | reverse complement strand
CTTACTGAACGCGACGTTGTGCACATCAGCGGGGGTCAACGGCATCGGATCACCTCACGCACTCCTCGACTGGCGCCCTGGACTGGTGCCTCGGCATGGTCGTTCGGCCCTTCAGGATCCCGGCGGCCGCTACCGGCTGGGATCGAGCACCGCATCCGCATAGTCACCAGCAGCAACAAAACCATAACGGACATCCCGATGTAGCGGGGAGAGGACGGCTCACCGCGCTCATCGGCCTCAGCCTGAGACAGCCAATTCCTCAGACACGACTCCGAAGGCCACCTCAACGGCACGACGATGGAACTCAGCAGGGTGAGGAGGCTGCACGCGACATCCTTCTGGTGGCCGAAGCCGCCTCAGGTGAGATGTCCGTCTAGGGGAGGAGGCTCAGATCCCATTCAAAAATCATTGTTTTACTGAGTTAGCGCGCTGTGCTTGTGCTGCCGGCCCTCGCGCCGGCGCTCCACCGCCGGTGGCCGGAGACCGCCACCAGCGACACCGGCGCCGAGGTACCGCACGCGCGGCGTCGGGGCCGGTCCCTAGGCGAGCAGAAGTGGCCGGCCCTCGTGCCCGGGACTCGATCGCGGTCAGCAGAGGGGGTCAGCCCGTCCACAGGACGTTGAGGACGTCGATCCTGCGCTGGTCCTCCAGGATCAAGTAGGTGACCATCCCGGCCCGGCCGAACGGCAGCGTCCGCACGGCCGCGTCGGGGTTGTCGTCGCGCAGCGGGGCGCCGTTCCACGGCACCAGCTCCAACACGCCGAGCACCTGGGCATAGTCGGCCAGGGCATCGACAGGCAGCGCGGCGATCTGTTCCATGGCGTTGCTATCGGTTTCGACGCGGTACACCGACTAGCTACCCCAGTCGCTCCGCGATCAGGGTCTTGACCTGATCGAGGGGCACGCTGTCGGGCGGGAGCTCACCGGTACGCAGGGTGCGGGCGGCCCGGGCTAGTAGCCGACGGTACCCATCGGACCCGTTGGCCGTGGTCAGCCAGGCGATCCGCCGCCAGGACTCCAGGGTGCGGTGCACGCCGGTCAGGTCCAGGGTCTCGGTCGCGGTGGCCATAACTGCGCGCCACTGCCGGTCGAACTCCGGGATGTCCTCGGGGATCAGCGCGGCCCGCACCTGCGCCGGTGAGGCGTCGGTGAACGGTGGACGGCCAGCGCCGGGCTCCGGTCCGGAAGCTGCGGCAGCGGTCACCCGCACACCATAAAGCCAGCCCGGGGGCCGTCGCGATCCACCGTCCCGGATTCGGTAGCGGTCACACTGACCGGAGACGTCACTCCGTGGCCGTGTTGACCTGGTGACCTGCGGTTCCTTCTCATCTGACGCGGCGAACTCCAATTCGGGCGGTCGCGAACAGGCTGATCGATTCGCGTCACTTCCGCCGAGAGCCACGGTGTAGGTGGCGGGCTGGGTGGGCGATTGGGGAGCTGTATGGGCCGGGTGATGGATCAGTAGGCCGGGTAGTAACGCAAAGCCACCCGCGGCATCATGACCGCTCACGCGTGCCTATCTTCCCGTCACTCCATAGATCACACCAGCAGGGCGGACTTCGACCGGCGGCTCGACGGTGCTCGAAGGCCGGGATCGGACCGGAGTGGAGCGGATCCTGTGTGACATGCGGTTCGCCGCGAGCACGGCGTGACCCGGTTGCACCGACGCTGTCCGGGGCGTCGCTTATCCTGCCCGACGTGAGCGACTTCGCGGTGCCGCTGCCGATTCCCGACGTCGCGACGGCCATCGAGGAGGCCGATGCTCGCCGCCGCGCTGCCGGCCAGCGGTTGTTTCAGTTCCTGATCGACGTCGACGCGGTCGACTTGCGCGAGGAGACCATCCAGCAGCAACTGTTCGACAGCAATGCCCGCGATGCCACCATTGTGGTCGCCGCCGACGTGTACAGTCTGGCCTTCGCCCGCGCCGCCACCAGCCTCGCTGAGGCCATCGGCGGCGCGCTGGCTCACCTGAGCAGGCACTTCCTGGTGCCGTGGTCGCCTTGATCACCAACCACCCGCTTGGTGGTCTGTCCGCGCCCGCCACGAGCACCGGTCGAGGTTGAGAGGTCCTCCGACGTGGGTCAGGCGGGTTCGCGGCCGAGGAGGGCGGCGCGGCGGTAGAACTCGTAGAGGCCCTCGAAGATGGGTCCGGTGTAGGTGAGGGTTTCCTGGTCGTCGCACACCATGGATAGCCCGCGCAGGGCGACGTCCAGCCCTGGGGCTTCGGGGGCGTCGTAGCGTTCGTCGTCGAGGTCGGCTTCGTGGATGATCTCGGCGATGCACCACAGCACCGGGTCGTCGAGGTGGTGGCGGCGCAGGATGGTTTCGAAGGTGCAGTCCCCGTTGTGGTGGGACAGCTCGACCCCGCGCATGTCAATGGTTTCTCCGCCACCGCGACAACCGGCAAGTCAAGGCCTTCGTCGCCGCCGCCACCGCCGCCGGGGCACTGTCCGGCGCGGTCGTCGTGCTCACCCGCCAAGCCGTCATTGACTGGCCCACCGCAGCCATCGCCCTGGCCACCCTGGCCACTACTCCTGCACCAATGACCCGTCCCGACCTGGGTCGTGCTGGCGCCGGGTCAGCGAGGTGGGTTGTCATTGGGTGGCTTCCTCCAACAGAGTGGGATGCCCGCCGGGCCCGGTCGGGAGCGGGTAGTAGCTGTGGCCGGTGGTGGGGTCCACCGCCACGACGTGCGCATCGTCGCCGAGGTGCTCACGGTGGGTGAGGGTCAGCCGTCGGTGGTGGTTGTCCAGTGTGGTCACCCATCCGCTTTCGGCGGCGACGTAGAGGCGGTGAGCGACGGGGTCATAGGCCAAGACGTCGGGGCCGGGGTCCACGGTGTGCGTGTCGGTGACCTGCCAGCTGTTCAGGTCGACGGTGAGCAGGACGGCGTTGCCGTCGCAGGCGATGAACGCCAGCCTCTCGAGTGGGTCCAGGGCGAGTCCGTGGGCGTGGTCGCAGCCGGGCAACGGCACCCGGCGCACGATCGCCAGGGTGGCCGGATCGATGACGGCGAGGCTGTTCAGGGATTGCACGTCGACGAGCATCATGCCGCTGCCCGGGTCGTAGGCGACGTTACCGGCGTCACCGCCCAGCTCCACCGTGCCGCGCACCTGACGGGTGGTCGCGTCGATGACCGTCTCCGAGCCGCCGGTTTCGTTGGTGGTCCACACGGTGGTGTGCACCGGGTCATAGGCCAGACCATCGGGATACTCACCGGTGCGGGCCCGCCCCAGTTCAACGCCGGTGTCCTCGTCGAGGGTCACCATCTCGTTGCTGCCGGTGGCGGTGGCATAGACCTGGTGACGCTGCGGCACGACCAACACACCGTGGACTTGGGACAGGCCGTTGATCGTGCGCACCACGCGGTGGGCGTGCACGTCGACCTCGATCACCTCACTGGCACCTAGGTGGGCGATGAACAGCAGCCCCCGTTTGGCATCGAGGCTGGCGTAGTCGAAACGCGATCCGTCGCCGGGAAGCTGGAGGTAGCCCACCTGGTGCAGTGGTGGTGCGCTTGGTGGTGATTCGCGGCCACAGGAGACGAGCACCACGGCGACCGCGGTCACCGCCACGAGCGCGACGATTGCCGCAACAACCCAGCGCGGGCGCCACCGGGGTGGGGCCTCGGCGGGTGAGGTGAGGCGTTTCGCCGACATCATGTCGCGGTCCTCCCGTCCTGGAGCCAACGCCTCGCTGCAACGCCTAGCTGACCAGCGGAAGCCTCGCAGTGCGCTCTAGTGATCGGGACTTGACCGTGCACAGGCTCGGAGCTGGATTAGATGGTGATGACGTTGACGGCGAGGGCGCCCAGCGTTGCCAACGCGCGGGCCTGCCGATAGCGGCGGGGATCGGCCGGGACCCGCAGGTCGGCGAAGACGGTCAGGAACAGGAAAACCAGCGCGGGGGCGGCCCAGTCATTGGCGGAAAAACCGGGCAACCCGTCATCGTTGAGCGCAGGCATGTTCGCCGACAGCCGCCACAGCAACACCGCCAGCCCCGACAGCACGGTGATCGCCAGGATGTCGAGCCACGCACCGCGCCCTAGCCGCCACAGCGCGACGATCAACGCCAGCGCACTGGTGATCGCCGCGGTGAGCAGGATGTGAACAACACTGAAGATCATCAGAGCTTGTCCTCTACGACCGGTATCCGGCCGGTCCGCGACGGGTCGTGTGGGCCCTATCGTGAGCAGCGCGGGCTTTGTTGAGTGCTTCGTTTCCGCGATGTCGCGGTCTTCCTTTTCTCACCGATTGTCAGCTGGCGGGTTTGAGGTTGGTGGCATCCAGCGCGGGGCGCAGCGCCTTGGCCAGCGTCACGGCGTCATCGACAGCCCAGAAGTGCAGGTAGAACAATCTGGGTTGCTCGTCGAGGCTGTGGTTGTGGACCTCGACGATCGCGATGCGACCCGCCCGCAGCGCGGCAATGACCTTTTGGATCTCCTGCCCGGTCATCACGATGTCGCCGTTGATCGCCGCCTTGCCCGCGCCGACGGGTTGGAAGTTAATGCTGGTGGTCAACCCGAGCCCAGCGGGCAGGACGTAGTTGTCGGCGGTGATGGTCTGATTGCGGGCAACGGTGAACTTGTAGATGCCACCGTCGGCGGTGCCTTTGCGGCCCAACGCGGCGTCGATCCCCGCGGTATCCACCTCGACCGGCGGTTGCGCGGCGGGCGGCGCCGCGGGCGCTGGGATGGCGGTGGCATCCAGCGCGGCCTTCAGACCCTGGCCCAACACCACCGGATCGCCCATGGCGTGGACATGGAGCCACCACACCGGCGGGGACTGCTCCAGCAGATGCTTATGCAGCGCGGTCAGCTCAATCCCGTGGGCCTGCAACGCGTCGATGACCTTAGGTAGTTCAGTTTCGGTGACCACCAGATCACCCATCATCATGCCCGCGTCGCCGTAGCGGGTGAACGTGGCGTAGCCGCCCAGCGACAGCCCGGGCTTGATCGCCACACCCTGGGAGCTCACGGTCAAGTCGCTGCGAACAAGGGGGACCCGGTAGACGGTGTCGGTGAGCTTGCCCGGCCGACCCAACGCCTGAGCCACCCCGGTCCAGTCCGTGTCCCTGGTCGCCACCGACTGCTGCTGGCCCTGCGTCTGTTGTGGACTGCTGCTGGAGGAGGTGGGCTGGCCCGTGGCCTGCCCGGGGGTGCTGGTGCTGGCGCAGCCGGCCAGCGCGGCCAGCAACACCACCGCCACACCCAGCCCCGCACGGCACAGGACAGCTCTACTCGCCGACCACGTGGTCATGATCAGCCCTCGTCCCCGTCGGGACCGTCACCGTCGACACCGTTACCGACGGGACCGACGGTGAGCGGCTTGAAGGCCTTGTCCAGGCGCACCTCGGATTTGGTGCCGTCGGGCTTGTCCACCTGCACCCCGTAGGCGGCGCCACCGTCGGACTCCGAACGCACCTGCCCGGCGACGCCACCAGGCACGGCCTGCGCGGCGGCGGCCCGGGCCGCCGCTGAGGTCGATCCACTGATCCGCTCACCCTCCCCACCGCCGGCGGCGGCGATGCCGAATCCGCCCACGGTCAGGACGATCCCGCCGACGGCAACCCCGATCGCGATCTTGGTCTTGCTGGTCATCGTGTTTCCCCTCACGTCGTCGGTGTGTAGCCGTGGCTGCACCCGGTATGAGTAACGCGCGCAGATGAAGAAATCATGAAGACGACCCGGTACTCACCCGGTGGGGCTGGCAGCATTCGCGGCAGCCCAGCAGGGAGGTCAGCGGTGCGGGTGCTGGTGGTCGAGGACGAGCCGAAGATGGCCGGGTTGCTGCGCCGCGGGCTGGTTGAGGAGGGCTACGCGGTGGATGTGGCCGCCGACGGGACCGAGGGTTACGCCGCCGCGGTCAGCCGGGACTACGACGCGATGGTCCTCGATGTGATGCTGCCCGGGATGTCCGGCTTCGAGGTGTGCCGGCGCCTGCGCCACGCGAAGGTGTGGGTGCCGGTGCTGATGCTCACCGCCCGCGCCGCGGTACCGGATCGGATCTGCGGGCTCGACGGTGGCGCGGATGACTACCTGACCAAACCGTTTCACCTCCCGGAGCTCTTCGCCCGGCTCCGGGCCCTGACCCGCCGGGGTCCGGTGATCAGCCCCACCGTGCTGGCCGCCGGGGACCTGCGGCTGGACCCGGCCAGCCGACGCTGCTGGCGCGGCGAGGTCGAGATCGAGTTGACTGCCAAGGAGTACGCCCTGCTGGACACCTTCCTGCGCCACCCCGGTGCGGTGCTGTCCCGCGAGGTGCTCGTCGAGCACTGCTGGGACTTCGCCTACAAACCCCGCTCCAACATCATCGACGCGCACATCCGCTCATTACGCGACAAGATCGACCGCCAGTTCGGGATCACCTCCTTGGAAACGGTGCGGGGCATCGGCTACCGGATCCGGGCCGACGGCGGCCACCGGGGATGATCACCCGCTGGCCGATCCGGATCCGGCTCACCGCCGCGTTCACCGTGATGATGGCCCTGGTCCTGGCCGGAGTCGCGATTGGCACCGTGCTCAGTTTCGGCGCGGCGTTTGACGAGTCGCTCGACCAGACCCTGACCGCCCACCTCCACGAGCTGCAGTCCACCTCCTCGACGAGCCAGGATGGCGCGCCGGTGGCCGCGCGGGCCCGCTCTGACACCGCGGTCCAAGTGCTCGATGCCGGCACTGGCGCGGTCCTGTCCGGTTCCGCTGCGCTGGGTGGCCGACCGCTGCTCACCCCGGCCGAACTCGCCGCCAGTGCAGCAGGCGAGTTCCGCACGGACCGCGACACCGTCGCCGGGCTGCCCGGCCCGGTCCGCATTCTCGCCGCACCCATCCGCGGCAGCACCACGGTGGCCGTGGTGGCCACCAGCCTTGCCGGCCGCGACGCCGCGGTGGCCGATCTGCGCGGCGAACTCGCCCTCTCCTTGCCCGTGGTCCTGCTCGCCGCCGCGGTCGGCGCCTACCTGCTCACCGCCGGCGCCCTGCGACCAGTCGAGCGGATGCGCGCCCGCGCCGCCGCGATCACCCCGACCGAGCCCGACCCGGCGCTGCCGGTCCCGCCGGCTGACGACGAGATCTCCCGGCTCGGCGCCACCCTCAATGCCCTGCTGGCCCGCCTGCACACAGCGCTGGCCCGCGAGCGGCAATTCACCGCCGACGCCAGCCACGAACTCCGCACCCCGCTGAGCACGCTCACCACCGAACTCGAACTCGCCCTGCACCGGCCCCGCGAACCCGCCGAGCTCACCGCCGCCCTGTGCTCAGCGCTAGAGGAAACCGACCGGCTCTCCCGCCTGGCCCAAGACCTGCTGCTGCTCGCCGCCACCGACCAACCCGAGCTCCCCGACCAACGCACCCCGCCCCGCCCCGCCATAGCGCTCCGTCCGGTGTTGGAGTCCACGCTCGCCCGCTACCGCACCACAACCGTCCAAGAGGACACCGCCCTGCTACTGGACTGCCCAGAGGACCTCACCGCCCAAGTCGACACCGACGACCTCACCCGCGCGGTCGCGAACCTGATCGACAACGCGCTGCGCCACGGCACCGACCCGGTCACGCTCACGGCCCTCCCGGACCGGGCGGTCGGCGACCACCGGGTGCACATCGAGGTCCGCGACCGCGGCCCCGGCATCGACCCCGACTTCCTGCCCCGCGCCCTGGACCGCTTCACCCGCGCCGACCCCGCCCGCACCGGCGGCGGCGCCGGCCTCGGCCTGGCCATCACCGCCGCGCTCGCCCGCCGCAACCACGGAACCCTCACCGCCGCCAACCACCCCGACGGCGGCGCCCTCCTCACCCTCACCCTGCCCGCACCGACACCCACCTCCCCGCCCTCGCCCCCAGACCGCGCACCGACCAAGCACTCTCCGAAGGGTCGATAACCATGCTGAGCTGGGGTGTCATCGCCTACGGAGCCGCACTGTCCACGGTGTTCGCTGTCCTGCTCGTCGGGCTCATCGCCCGAGAGCGCGCACCCGGGGTGCTGCTCACCGTCGCCATCGGAACCTTCGCGGGGCCGGTGGTGTGGAACGCGATTCTGCGGGCGACCGCGGCCAACCAATTCTTCGTCGACGCACCCATCCCCGTCTTCCCCATCAGCTGGCAGGACACCGGATCCGGGATTGTCACCCTCGCTGCTCTGGCCCTGGTCCTCGGCGTCGGCCCGCTGCGCACCGGCTCCGGCGGTCGAGTTGCGCTGCTCAGCCTGCTCGGCGCCCTCGCCGCGCTCATCGTCGACACCTACCTCTACTAACGGACCACGCCCAGCGCCTCACCTACCCGACCAAGACCAGGCAGGTGGACTCGGCGCCGTCGACCGGACAGAAGCTCTCTAGCAGCGGGAACGTGCTGGTTTGCGGCTGGTGGCAGCAACCTTCAGGGACTGTAAGATCAACAGTGTAACTCCTGAGACGGAAGAGGCACCTGTGACTGTTGTGGCGATGGACGTGTCGGCCGAGCCGGGAGACGGCGTGGACGAGCAGCTGGTGCGGCAGTGGGCCGCCCGGGCCCGGGCCGAGGGGTTGAAGCTGACCGGGG
>JBBPZY010000191.1:0-12290 GCA_038276315.1 Mycobacteriales bacterium | reverse complement strand
GAGGCCACCTGCCACCTGGACCCGGCAGCCGAGGCGCAGGCAGAACTCGCGTTCACCAGACGCCCAGGCGCCCTCCTGGTCATCGCCCACTGAACCAGCTCGGCATTACGCGCCCGAAGAATTCTCGTCTTAGACGGAAACCACCCACTGCTCGGCAGCCACCAAGAACTGCTGATCCGCTCATCGCTCTACCGCGACCTCGTCGGCCACTGGCAATCCGCCGACCTCCAGGACCTTGCCGCGACCGCAACGTTGATGCCTACGGCCGCGGTCAGTCCGAGAGGTGGCGCCAGAGGAACTCGTAGGCCAGGGCAGACATGAAGGCCGCCTGTTCGTTGTCGGCCGCGCCACCGTGGCCGCCTTCGATGTTCTCGTAGTACGTGACCGGCAGCCCGTACTCGCGCATCCGGGCCACCAGTTTGCGGGCATGGCCGGGGTGCACCCGGTCGTCGCGGGTGGATGTGGTGAGCAGAACAGGCGGGTAGCGGCGGTCGGCGCGTAGCTGGTGGTACGGGGAGAACGGCAGCAGGTGTTCGCGGTCAGCCGGGTCGTCGGGGTCGCCGTACTCGGCGATCCAGGAGGCGCCGGCCGGCAGCAGGTGGTAGCGCAGCATGTCGAGCAGCGGGACCGCGGCGACGATGGCACCGAACAGTTCCGGGTACCGGGTGAGCATCACGCCCATGAGCAACCCGCCGTTGCTGCCGCCCTTGGCGCCGAGGCGCCCCGGTGTGGTGATCCCGCGGGTGACCAAGTCCTGGGCCACTGCGGCGAAGTCCTCGTAGACCCGGTGGCGGTTGCCCTTGAGCGCGGCGGAATGCCAGCGCGGCCCATACTCGCCGCCGCCGCGGATGTTGGCGGCGACGTAGCAGCCGCCGCGGGCCAGCCAGGCACGACCAAGGCCACCGCTGTAGCCGGGTTGCAGGGATATCTCAAAACCGCCGTAGCCGTACAGCAGGGTGGGCCAGCCGCCGGGCGGCACGGCCGAGTCGGGGGCCACCACGAAGTACGGGATCTCAGTGCCGTCCTCGGAGACCGCGAAATGCTGGTGCACGGCATGGCCGGCGTCGTCGAAGAAGGAAGGTTCCCGCTTGAGCACCTCGGCCGGGCCGGCGCCGATGGTGCCGATGGCCAGCGTGGGCGGAGTGAGGAAGCCGTCGACGTCGAGAAGGTACTCGTCGTCGGTGTCTGAGTCGGTGCCCTGCGCGCTCACGCCGCACAGCGGCGGCGTGCCGGCCAGGGGCCTGGAGCACCAGTCATCGGCCGGTGTCAGCACCGAGAGGTGGCTGACCACGTCGCGCATCACGTCGAGGATCAGGTGGCGGCGGGTCCAGCTGTAGCCGGCCAGCGACGTGCGCTCATCAGGAGTGAACAACACCCGCGGCTCACCGGGGCCCCGAGCGATGAACTCGTCGAAGTCGGTCACCAGCAAGCAGCCCGCCGGATACGTCCGGCCGACCGTCCAGTCGCTGCGCAGCTCGATCAGCAGCCACTGCCGGTGCACGCCGATGATCGCGTCGTCGGGTACCTCGACGCGGCGCAGCCGGTCGTCGCATCGCAGGTACAGCTCGGTGCGGTAGAAGTCCACAACTCGCCGGACGAAGTCACGCTCGAAACCGACGGTGTGATGGTGGTAGGCGGACACCCGGACATCGTCGGTTCTGCCTTCGTACACCAGCTCGGCGGCTGCCAGCGGTGTGCCACGCCGCCATTGCCGGACGGTGCGCGGGTACCCGCTGGTGGTGAGCGTTCCTGGGCCGAAGTCGGTGGCGACGTAAAGCTGGTCTACGTCGATCCAGCCCACCACGGACTTCGCCTCGGGCAGCGCGAAGCCGTCGACGACGAACTCCCGGCGCTCGATGTCGAACTCCCGCAGCACCGCCGCGTCCGCGCCGCCCCGCGACAGCGAGACCAGCCCGTATCGATATTCCGGCGGCAGGCACTGCACGCCCTGGAAGACCCAGTTCTCCCCCTCGTCGCGGGCCAGCGCGTCGACGTCGAGCAGGATCTCCCAATCTGGCTGCTCCTTGCGGTACTCGGCGAGAGTGGTGCGCCGCCACTGGCCGCGCGGGCGCTCGTGGTCCCGCCAGAAGTTGTACCGGTACTCGCCGCGCCGGGTGACGTACGGGATGCGGTCCGTCGAGTCGAGCACCTCCCGGATTTCGGTGCACAGGGCCTGGAACCGGGACCCGTTGGTCAGCTCGGCGACGGTCTCGGCGTTGCGTTCCCGCACCCAGGACAGCGCCCGCTCACCGGTCACGTCCTCCAGCCACAGGTACGGGTCCTGTGCACCCGTGAGTGCGAAACCGTGCCCTAACACTGTTTCGCACTCACGGGTTATCCACAGCTGCCTGGTAGAGATCCCGTTTCGCGACGCCGTGGGCGGTCGCTACGGCAGCGACGGCTTCCTTGAGCCGCTGCCCCGCGGTCACCCGCTCGGCCACCTCGTCGACGAGGTCAGCGACATCGGGCGCAGCGGCGGCAGGCGCACCGGACAATACGACGGTGACCTCGCCGCGCACGCCGTCGGCAGCCCACTGGGCGAGCGCGCCCAGCCCACCCCGCCGAACCTCTTCGTACTGCTTGGTCAGCTCCCGGCAGACCGCCGCGGCCCGGTCCGCACCGAGCACATCGGCAGCGTCGGTCAGCGTCGCCGCCAGCCGGTGCGGTGACTCGAAGAACACGCAGGTGCGCCCTTCATTCGCCAGGCCGGCCAGCCAGCGCCGGCGGGGACCGCCCCGGCGCGGCGCGAAACCCTCGAAGCAGAACCGATCGCTGGGCAGTCCGGACACGGCCAACGCGGTGGTCACCGCCGACGGGCCGGGCAGGCAGGTCACCCGCAGCCCCTCCGCAACGCAGGCGGCCACCAGCCGGAACCCAGGGTCGGACACGGCGGGCATCCCGGCGTCGGTCACCACCAACACCGTCGCGCCGCCGCGGATCGCCGCCAGCAACGCGGGAATCCGGGCCACCTCGACGGCGTCGTAGTGCGAGACGATCCGGCCGGTCACGGCCACGCCGAGCGCCGCGGCCAGCGCGCGCAGCCGGCGGGTGTCCTCGGCGGCGACCACGTCCGCGCGGCCCAGTGCCTCCACCAAGCGCGGCGAGGCGTCCCGCGAATCGCCGAGCGGGGTGGCCGCCAGGACCAGTGCTCCCGAACCTGAGGTGACGGAGCCCGACGTGCCTTGCATGACGACGAGCCTACGATCGGGTCCGTGATGGCTGTCCGGGAGGCGCACTCCGACACCCTGGTGGTCGGCATGGGACGGATGCCTCCGGCACCGGCCAAGCCGGCCGGTCCACTGCAGCGGCTGGTGCCCCAGCCGCTCACCGATCGTGCGCGCGGCTGGACGGTGACGCTGAGCGTGACCCTGATCGCCGGCCTGGTACGGCTGTGGAATCTGGGTTATCCCACCGACCGCGGTACCCCGGTGTTCGACGAGAAGCACTACGCGCCGCAGGCCTGGCAGATGCTGCGCACCGGTGGGGTGGAGGACAACGCGGGCTACGAGCTGGTCGTGCACCCCCCACTGGGCAAGCAGCTCGTGGCGCTGGGCGAGGCGGTGATGGGCTACGACAGCTGGGGCTGGCGGCTGTCCGCCGCGCTGGCCGGCACGGTATGCGTGCTGCTCATCGTCCGGATCGTGCGTCGGATGACCAGATCGACGCTGCTCGGCGGGGTCGCCGGGGTGCTACTCATCGCCGACGGCGTCAGCCAGGTGCAGTCCCGCATCGGGATGCTGGACATCTTCCTCGCGATGTTCATCCTGGCGGCATTCGGCTGCCTGATCATCGACCGGGAGCAGGTGCACGAGCGGCTGGCCACGGTGGTCCGGGAGGGTCGCGTCGCCGACACCGACTTCGGGCCCCGGTTCGGGGTGCGCTGGTGGCGCTTCGCAGCCGGGGTACTGCTCGGGCTGGCCTGCGGCACGAAATGGTCCGGGCTGTACTACCTCGTCGCGTTCGCCGGGTTGAGCCTGGTCTGGGACGCTTGCGCGCGACGCGCCGCGGGCGTCCGCCGCCCCTGGGCCGGCACCCTGGCTCGGGACCTCGGGCCGGCGTCGTGGGCGCTGGCCGCGGTGCCGGTCGGGGCCTATCTGGTGACGTGGTGGGCCTGGTTCAGCAGCGAGACGGGAGTCGACCGGCACGCGGTCGGCAACCAGATCGGCGCGGGTGGCCCGCTGTCTTTCGTCCCGGCGGCACTGCGGTCACTGTGGTACTACAGCGCCGCAGTGTTGCGCTTCCACGAGAACCTGGTCACGCCCGCCCATCCGCATCCGTGGGAATCCAAACCGTGGAGCTGGCCGATGGGGCTGCGGCCGATGCTCTATTACTACGAGTCCGGTCCCGCCGCGCCCGGATGCGGACGCCAGGACTGCGTCGCCAGCGTGATGCTCGTCGGCACGCCGGCGATGTGGTGGCTCACGCTGCCGGTGCTGGGTTGGGCGCTGTGGCGAGCCGCCACCGGACCGGACTGGCGCTACGCCGCGGTGCTGACCGGCTACGCCGCCGGTTGGTTGCCCTGGTTTATGAACATTCACCGCCAGATGTACTTCTTCTACATGACGCCGGTGGCGCCGTTTCTGATCATCGCTGTGACGTTGGTGCTAGGCGAAATCCTTGGCCGAGCTCGTGACGGCGCCGAGCGGCGCGGCACGGGACTGCTGGTGGTCTCGCTGTACATCGGGCTGGTGGTGGCCAACTTCATCTGGCTCTGGCCGATCCTCACCGGTGGCTCGATCACTCCGGAGCACTGGAATGCCGAACTCTGGCTGCCCTCCTGGCGCTGAGCCATCATGGGTTGACCGTGATTAGGTCACGCCAGCACGATGGCGTCGCCCATGACGGTGATCTGACGTCGAGGCAGCGGCCGTGACGCCGGTCCCTGCACGACTGAGCCGTCCGCGATGGCGAACTTGCTCCCGTGGCAGGGACAGTCGATCGTCCCATCGGCGACCTTGTTCACTGTGCAGCCGCGGTGGGTGCAAATCGCCGAGAAGGCGGCGAATGTCCCCGACACTGGCTGGGTCACCACGACCTTCTTGGCAGCGATCACCGTGCCGCCACCTACTGGTATATCGCTGGTACTCGCGAGCCGCTCACCCGTACTGCCGCCTGGCTCCGGGGCGGGAGCTGCCGGCGTTGAAGGGGCTCCAGACGGCACCTCAGCGCCTTGGGTCCCGGAGCTGCCACAGGCGACGAGCGCGGCGCAGGCAGCCAGCGCCCCGGCCCCGGTCATGACGGCGCGCCGGGCCAGCTCGGATCCGTATCGAGTGTCGTCGGGCATCTCTCTCCTCGTCAGCCGGATCACAGTACCTGCTCGAGTCGAACCGCTCCGGGTCCGCGGACGAACATCGGGCATAGGGAGGTATCTATGATCAACAGTGCCAATCACACCGCCGCTCGGGCCCGCGGAGCTCAGCCTGCGAAACACCTCCATTGGGCAGACTCCGGTCGTACCAAGCCCGTCCGGCGCAGTGTTGACCTATCCCCCACCTATCACATCAAGCTCACGCAGTGGTGCGCCGAGACCGCCGATGTCATCGGTACCGCCCGGGTCACCGGACAGGACGTCATCCGGGCCCTGGTCGCTCGGCTACTGATGGATGAGTCCCTCGCCCGCAAGATCCGAGCCGATCTCAGCATCGACATCTGACGCTGCGGCGCACCCTAGCCGGGCTGGGATGCCGCCAGCTGCTCGCGAAGGAAGTCCACGGTGGCGTCCCAGGCCTTGGCGGCCTGCTCCGGGTCGTAGGTGCCGAGTAGGTTCTCGTCGTTGAAGAAGGCGTGCCCGGCCGGATAGAACCGGAAGTCAGGGCGTTGCCCGGTCTGCTTTTCGATGGAGGCCGCGAGCTGGCGGACTTCGTCGGGGCTCTGCATCTGGTCCTGCTCGCCGAAATGACCCAGCAGCGGCGCGGACAGGCCCGCAAAGCTCGGGTAGTCCTCGCCGAGGACGCCGTAGAACGGCACCGCGGCACCGATCTTGTCGCCCTGCTGCGCAGCGAGCACGAGCACGAAGCCGCCGCCCATGCAGAACCCGACCACGCCGACCGTCGAGCTGGTGACCGCGTCGCTGGCCAGCAGGAAATCCACCGCGCCGCCCAGGTCGCGAGCCGCCTGTTCCACCGGCAGCTCCTGCATGAGCTTGCCCGCTTCGTCGGCGTCGTGGGCGGTGGTGCCGCCGAACAGGTCGGGCGCCAGAGCGACGAAGCCCTCGGCTGCCAGCCGGTTCGCCACATCGGCGATATGGCTGGTCAACCCCCACCACTCCTGGATCACCACGACCCCAGGACCCCGACCACCCTCCGGCAGCACAAGATACCCATGCGCGGTAGCCCCGTTCGACGCGAAGCTGACGTTCTGCAGCGAGTTCCCCATGCCCGCAATCTCATCACAGCCCCCCGCTCCCCGCATTCTGGATGCAGACTGCTGTTATCTGGGCGCGAATTGGCGCGGTCTGCATCCAGAACGCGGCGGCCGGGAGCGGCTAGAGGACGCGGCGGCCGGTCTCGGCGGTGGAGTAGCCGCCTAGGGCGTCGATCGAGTCCCGGAACATGTCGTCGGACAGGAGGGTCCATAGGGGGGCCAGCAACGGGGACTCGTAGGTCTGCTGGGTGAGCACCAGGTCGTAGGGCTCCTGCGCGACGGGTACGAAGTCCAGCCCGAACGGCCGGGTGGCTGGGCGGATGCCCAGCCCCACATCGGCTCGTCCCGCAGCTACCGCCGCGGCGACGGCGAGATGGGTGTGCTCCTCGCGCTCATAGCCGGTGACGTCGGCGGTCGCCATCCCGTGACGGCGCAGCTCGTGGTCGAGCAGCACCCGGGTACCCGCGCCGCGTTGCCGGTTGACATAACGCAGCTCCGGGCGACTCAGATCCGTGATGCCGGTGATCTCCAGCGGGTTACCCGCAGCGACGATGAGCCCCTGCTCGCGGTACACCAGGCGGATCACCATGAGATCAGCGTCACCGAGCACCCGCGGCAGGTAGGGCACGGTGTATTCGCCGGTCGCCGGATCGAGCAGGTGCGAGCCGGCGACATGACACAGCCCGTCGCGTAGTGCCACCAGCCCGCCCAGGGAACCGACGTTGGACGACGCGAGGGTCACGCCTGGATCGATACCGCGTAGCGCCGAGGAGACCAGGTCGAGCACCAGGTCGTGCGAGCCGATCACGACGATGGTGCGATCGATGTCGCTTAGTCCGCGCAGCAGTTGCACGTCGACGTCGCTGCCCGCGTGGTGACCCTCCAGCCCTGCCGGGACGACCAGCAGTCCATCGGCCCGCACCAGCGAGGTCAGCACCCCGGCCCCTCGGGGCAACGGGGACGCCACGATCCGCCCACCGACGCGACCCAACCGCACCCGTACCCAGTCGTCCATCCCGAGCGGGGAGGCGAGCTTGCGAGCCAGCCGGGCTACGACCGTCTGGCGGGTCACCGTTGTGGTGCCTTGAAGAGCAGCCAACATCGGGGCGGCGAAAACGTCGAAGGTCAGCGCCGCCGACACCGGATACCCAGGCGCACCGATCACCGGCGTGGTGCCCACCACGCCGAGCACCACCGGGTGCCCCGGCCGCACCGCGACACCGTGCACCACCAGCGTGCCCACCTGGGCCACCACCGAGGCAGTGTGGTCGCCCCGGCCGGCGCTCGACCCGGCGATGATCACCACCAGGTCGGCGCGCTCGGCCGCACCGCGCACCGCAGCCGCGATCCGCTCAGGGTCATCCGGCTCGATGGGCAGCGACAGCACGTCACAGCCGTGTTCACCGGCCTGACCGGCGAGCATCAGCGAGTTGGTATCGACAATCTCCCCGATACCGGGTTCGCAACCCAACGGCCGGATCTCGTCGCCGGTGGGCAGCACCGCGACGACCGGGCGGCGGCGCACCAGTACGTCGGTGATGCCCGCCGCAGCGATGGCGGCAACGTCTACCGCACGCAAGCGGTGCCCTTGGGGCAACAGCAGCTCACCGGCCGCGACGTCCTCACCGATGGAACGAACATGCTGGTAGGGCACCGCCGCGGCGACCAGCTCAGCACCAGCGCCTGCGTCTGAGCCTGACTGCGGGTCTGGGCCGACGAGGCGGACGTGCTCGCGCATCACCACCGCATCCCGGCCCTGCGGCAGCGGGTCACCGGTGTCAATGACGTCGAAGTCGGTCAACGTGATGGGGGCGGACTGGCTGGCGCCCACGGTATCCACCGAGCGCACCGCCACACCGTCCATCGCAGCGGAGTCGAACGCCGGAGAGGACCGTCGCGCCCACACGGGCTCGGCGGTGATCCGACCGATCGCCTCGGCCAGTCCCCGCCGCTCAACGCCCACCCTGGTCGGGCAGCCAGCGGCGGCGCGGGCCGCCCGCCACGCGTCCAGCGCCTGAACCGCGGGAACGTCGCGGATGAACGGGCTGCGCGCCACAGCGCGGACGCTACCGGGAAGTCCGCACGTCAGGATGCCGCTCCGGTGCCGGCGAGTCGGGCATTGCGAGCGGACCCGTTCGACGCCTCGGCCGGGTGATGAAGGTGGTAAAGGTGGGCGTACTGGTGGTTGTTGGCGAGAAGTTGATCGTGCGTGCCGGTTTCGGTGACCCGGCCGTGTTCGATGTAGATGATCTGGTCGGCATCGGTGACGGTGAGCAGGTTGTGCGAGATGATGATCGTGGTGCGGCCGGTGATGAGTCGGCGTAGTGGCGTCAGGATGCGTTGGGTGGCGTCAGCGTCGAGGCTGGTGGTGGGTTCATCCAGGAGCAGGATAGGGGCGTCACGGACCATGGCGCGGGCGATCGCGATGCGTTGGCGTTGCCCGCCGGACAGCAGCCGGCCGCGTTGGCCCACTCGGGTTTCATAGCCCTCGGGCAGCGCGCTGATGAACTCGTGGGCGTCGGCCGCTTTGGCTGCCGTGACGAGCTGGTCCTGGGTGGCGTCGGGGCGCCCGGCGCGGATGTTGTCGGCGATGGTGCCATCGAGCAGCAGGGTTTCCTGCAGCACGATGGCGATATTGGCGCGCAGTTCCTCGGGGTCGACGTGGCGCAGGTCGATCCCGTCTAGCATGATCCGCCCGCTGGTGGGATCGTAGAACCGCAGGAGCAGTTTGAGCAGCGTGGTCTTGCCCGCACCGCTGGCGCCGACGATAGCGGTGGTCTGCCCGGGCAGCGTGGTGAAACTGACTTGCCGCAGGACGTCTGTTGCGGTATCGGGGTAGGCGAAGTCGATGTTGTCGACGCGGAGCTGGCCGCGCGGACGGCCCAGTGGGACCGGGTGTTCGGGGGCGGTCACGCTGGGTTGCTCGTCGAGCAGCTCGATGATCCGTTCCGCGGCCGCGGCGGCGGCGAACAGCGACGTGGACAGTGAACCCAGGCCCTGCACGGGCTGGTACAGCTGGGCCAGGAAAACCAGGAAGGCCAGCAGTCCACCCAGGGTGATGTGTCCGGCGGTCAGCTCCCAGATTCCCACCGCGAGGATGGTCATCACGCCGAGCACCTGCACCAAGTCCACCAGCGGGGCGAACAACGCGCCGAGTCGGGTGGCGGCCAATTCAGCATTCACGCTGCCCATGCTCTGCTCGGCGAAGCGATCCACCTCTGCGGCCTCGCGGCCATAGGCCTGGATCAAAGTGGCGTTGCCCAGGCTTTCCTCGGCGACCACGGTGATTGACCCGGCACGGCGGCGGACCTCCCGAGAGGCGATCTTGATGCGACGGGAGAACACCCGGGCGGCGGACCAGAACACCGGTACCGCGATCAGCGACGTCAATGCCAGGCGCCAGTCGAGGAAGAAGAGCACCCCAGCGAACACCACGATCCGCAACACGTTGGAGATGAGCCCGATGACCCCGGAGAGCACCACACCCTCGATGGCGGCCACATCACCGGTCAACCTCGACAGGATGTCGCCCAGGCGGCGGCGATCGAAAAAACTTACCGACAAGGTATGCAGATGCGCGAACACCCGGGTGCGCATCCGGTGCAGGAAGTTCTCGCCGATCCACGCTCCCAGATACGAGCCGATGAAGCCCAGCACTCCTACCAGCAGGGTGATACCCACGAACGCCGCGGCCACCGGGGGGAACGCGGAGAAATCTCGCGGGGTCAACACCTTGTCGACCAGCACCTTGAACAGCAGAATTGCCCCGGTGTCCACCACCGGGGTCACAATGATCAGCACCAAGCTCAGCCACAACCATCGCCAGAACGGCCGGGCGTCGGGCCAGAACCGCCGGAAAACTTCCCGCACGCTCGCTGCCGGTGCCGCCTCCACCAAACCGCCGGTGGTCGACGACGGGCGCAGCAGCGATCTCAACACCTCCCGCACAACCACTCCACTTCTAGATCTAGTGCTCGGGCCTGCCCTCGGGCATGGCTAGGCGGTGGCCATCATCCTACTGACAGGAAATCGAGGCCACCGCCGAGCAACCTGCTGATCGACGTGCTACCCGATGAGCCCTAGGAACGAGGGACGGGTGGGGCCGCGCTCGAACCCATCGAAATTGTTGTTGTCGTAGCCACCGCCGTCGTAGTAATCCTCATAGTAGTTTCTGTGACCGGTGTTGTCGTAGTAGTAACCGCCGCTGGGACTGTCGGTCCTACCGGGTGTACCCGGTGCGAAGACATCCGAGACCCTCATAATCGCTCCTTAATCCGATCGATGGAGGAGCTACGCAAGCCGAAAAGACCCGGACATGCCTGGGAATCACCTGCGGCCCCCTGTGAAGTGCGCGGTCGACACACTGCCTGGCCCGAACGTAGCTGGGCGTATTAGATGCTCACAGAGGGGCGCCTCGCGACATGATGCCGCGCTCGGCAGCAACCCAAGGCGATCCGAGCTGGCCCCCCTTACTCCCCGTGGTCACGCAACTACAAAACTAAGCTACGCGTGTACGGATTGCAACAACAACTTCGCGTACACGACCGGCCACAGACAGTGATCGTCCCCGGTCCAGCTAACGGTAAAGGTGTGACGAAGTCGTCCGCGCCGGCGTCGAGACCGGTGGCCGGCTCAGCCACCACGACGTATCCGTCAGCGCGGGTGAGCACGGACAGCAACGCCGATGCGCCGAACAACGGTTCGGCCTGTCCGCCGTTGAGCTGCACCTGCACGACGTGCCGGCGGCCCGCATCCGAGGGCACGTCACGAGTCAGCGAAGCGATCGCGCCACACCAACGGAACGCCGACCAGCCGGAACACCACCAGGGCAGACAGCGGGTTCCCCGGCAAACCGATCACCGGCACGCCATCGCACTCCGCGAGCCCAAGTCCACCGCGCGCAGCGGCCGGCCCGCCGGCGTAAGGGCTGCTCCCGGGGTGACGTCGTCGTCGGCTTGCACAACTCCGCCGCCAGGCGCGAAGGGCCGCAGCACTTCCACCGTGCCGGGCATCGCCTCGTTGGTGCACTCCACCATCACCACCGCGTCGGCGCCCGCCGGCAGCACCCCGCCGGTGGGCATCTCCACCGCGGTGCCGACGGTCACGGTCACGTCCGGCGCGACACCCATCAGTACGGCACCCACGAGATCCAGAGAGGACGGCAGCCCCTCGGATGCGCCGTAGGTGTCAGCTGCCCGCACCGCGTAACCGTCCACGGTCGATCGGGCGAACCCGGGCAGCGACCCCGGGGCGATGACGTCGCACGCCGGCACCCGGCCGAGCGCCTTGGCCAGCAAGAACTCCGGGCTCACGAAACCTGCTGCCTGGGCACGCGCTGCCGGTCCGCTAAACCCGGCGCCAACCCGGCGAGCCAGCAGGACAGGTCGCGGCGGGCGTGCAGGGCCACCTTCGGCGGCGGCGCGGTGCGAAAATGCGGGTAGAACGAGACCAGACCCTCGATCTCATACCACGGCCGGCGCGTCCGCCGGCCCAGCGCGACCAGCTCGTCGCGGGGTAACCAGCCCAGCCGGGACTGGATCGTGGTGAGCTCAGGGATCAGGCTCGGCCTGGGAAACTTGCCGGCCCGGGCCTCGACTCCGGCACCAGTGAGCGCTTACGACCATCCGACTCATGGCGATCTGCGCGGGTGTCATCGGCCACCGTCAGAGGTTAACCCAGTGCTACAGTTGCTACGGAGGTGGCGGACTATGCCGAGGACCATCCCGCATCGGGAACTGCGTAACCACAGCAGCGCCGTACTCCGTGACGTGCAGGCCGGTGAGACGGTGTACGTCACTAACAATGGCGAGGTCGTCGCCGTTCTGGTACCGCCACCGCGAGCGGCCGGTGCTTCGCTGCGGATCCGGCGGGCCACAGTCCGTGGGGGTTTCACCGAACTGCCGCGGACCCGGATCCAGGAGCCGGTC
>JBBPZY010000190.1:0-4797 GCA_038276315.1 Mycobacteriales bacterium | reverse complement strand
TCTACGCACCGGCCGCACCTGTATCCGACCGGCCCGTCACCCCGCGTTCTGTGACCTTGTCTCCAAAGACGCCGCCCTAGCGACCGCGGCAGCCGTGGCGGTGTCGGCGTAGCCGGTGTCGATGGGGTCGACACGTCCATGGCCGCTGTTGTCGCGCTGGCCATCCCCGCGATCGAACATGGCCTGTTCCTCGGGTCGGCTACTGAGGTATTCCCACAGGGTAGCGCCGAGCACCGCCTGGCTGACCGATCGGCCGGTGATGACGGTGTCGGTCCGGTGGGGCCGGCCACGAAGATGACGAAGGCGCGGTGGGCGGACTTCACCCGACGGTCACCCGATCATCGCTGTGGGTGGTTAGAGGTATTCGGGTCCGGTGTGGTGGCGAGTCCCAGGGCGGGGAAGGGGGTGAACCGGAAGCGTACGGGGGTGGAGACGGCGGACTGTATATCGACGGTGTCCGAGGCGGCGCTGGTGTCGCCGTTGTTGGTGATGGGGTCGGGTGTGGCGAGGGTGGTGGTGATCACTCCGGTGGCGTGGATGGCGTCGAGTTGGGCCAGCATCCGGGCGAGGGGCCGCGGGGGCGTCGGTGGGGGTTCGGGGGGGGTGGATGAGGGTGCGGTGCAGTGCGCTGATGGTCCTGCCGTCGGGACGCCCATTGGCGAGGGGAGTGGGCACGACGACGTTGAGGAGCCAGCACGAGGATTTGCCGACCAGCGCGGGTGGGTGGGTGATGGGTGTGGATGCCCACGATCTGGTCGGCGCGGATCATCTCCTCGTCCAGCGTGCGCAGCCACACATTGGTCAGGCTCACAGTGTGTCCTCCTTGCCGTAGCCGCGCCGGTGATGGTGGTCATGCTGGTGGTGCTCGTGGTTCCTGGCCGGTCCTTTTCCGCGGAGGATCGAAGTGGAGTTGCTGTGGTGTGTCGGGCCGCGCCGGTGGCCTGGGCCGGTCCCGCTGGTGAGGCGCCTGCGGGCGCGGGGCAGGACACGCGCGGTCGGTGTTCCTGCCGTCGGGGAGATACAGAGCGCGGGACGAGCCGGGGCCACCGGCCGTGGTCCGCTGGCTCAACAGGGGTGACCGTCGTTCCCGAAACCCGTCAGCGGGTGTCGATCACACTCACCGGTGTTGTGGGGTGGGCGGGGAACGTTCCCGGGCCCAGACCGCCCCCGGCGCCAGGGGTGTCGTCCGGCGGATGTGGCCGCCGATCGGGAACATTCGGGGCCGGGATCAGCAGGGCTAGACCTCGCAACGGACCCAGGTGTGGGGCCGGTCGGGGTGGGATGACCGCGTTGAACACTATCGCCCCGGGCCCCGACGGTGAGTACGTCTTCGGCAAGACACTGGAGCCTGCAGACATCGCGGAGGTGGGCCGGGCCTGGATGCGGATGTTGACCTGCAACTGGGGATTCTTCTCAAACCCTACCTGGTGTGATCATCGACCGCCGCCAACAGGCACGCGCAAGATTGTCGCAAGCGCATCGTCCAGGATTTCATTTGTCTAGCAATCGCCCGACCGGTCGAAACCTGGGGAGGCTCACCGTGGGGTCGAGCGGGTGTCGTGGTCCTCAACAGTCGGATAAGTCTACCGGGTCGAGCTGGCCGCGGTTGGGCTTCCGAAGCCACGATGAGAAGGGATGAAAATGACTCTTATCGTCTTGACAGTCGTTGTTATCGCGTTGTTGATCGCCGTACTGGCGATCTTTCTCTTCGCGATCGGTGTGCTACTCAACCGCGTCACCGACAATCTCGACGACTGCCTGCAGAACGTGAAAACGATCGCCGCACAGGTCGAGGTGATCATACCTGGTGTCGGGCGTATCAACCAAACCGGTGGAGTAGTAACGGGTGCCCTGCCGCTACTGGTCGGGGGCGCTGAGGGTGTCACCGCGAAGTTAGCCCCCCCCGAAAGAGACTCTCCCCAACGGCGCTATCCCCGTGACTGTTTCCAGTGGCGTAGGTTACCTCGACGAGTGACGACGACACCCGCACCCGTCCAGCTCACGTTCGAGTCCGCCCGGGGCCGTGGATGCGCTCCAGGTGTGGCCACTCGCCTTTGACGTGGCCGAACAGCGTTAATACGCGTGCCCCTCTAGGAGTCACCACCGTCGTTCCGAAACTCGCACCAGCACCGTCGGTGAACCGTCCTCTCCCCCGCTACATCCGTATGTCCGTTATGGTTTTGTTGCTACTAGTGGCCACGCGGATGCGGATGTGGGTGCTCGATCCGAGCCGGTAGCGGCTACCGGGCTCCTGGGCCGGCACACCAGGACGCCACACAGGGCGAAGGCGCCAGTCGAGGAGTGCGTGAGGTGATCCGATGCCGTTGACCCCCGCTGATGTACATAACGTCGCGTTCAGTAAGCCACCGATCGGCAAGCGCGGCTACCACGAGGACGAAGTGGATTCCTTCCTCGACCTGGTACAGGCCGAGCTGACTCGGTTGATCGAGGAGAACACTGATCTCCGCGACCAGGTTGCGCAGCTCGATCAACATCGGCGCGCCGCGGCGGTCGACACCGGGCCCGCCCGTCGCCCGCCCGAGTCGCCCCGGCCGGTACTGGCTCCGGTGATGAGGGAGCAGACCTCGCCCGGTGGGGGCCCTCATGTCCACGCGGCCAAGGTGCTGGGTCTGGCCCAGGAGATGGCCGACCGGATGACCGGCGAGGCCAAGACCGACGCCGACGAGATGCTCAGCCAGGCCCGCGCCACCTCCGAGCAGCTGCTCTCCGAGGCGAAGGCGAAAGCCGAGAACATGGTCACCGAGGCCAGGACCCGGGCCGAGACCCTGCTCAACGACGCCCGCAGCAGAGCCGAAACCCGGGACCGGGAGTCCCGGGAGAAGGCCGCGGTGTTGGAACGCGACGCGGCCCGCAAGCACACCGAGATCCTCGGTGCGCTGAGCCAGGAGAAAAACACCCTGGAGAAAAAGATCGACGAACTACGCACCTTCGAGCGCGACTACCGCACCCGCCTAAAGAACTCTCTGCAATCCCAGCTCCACGAGCTGGACGGGCGCGGACCCACCGCACCAGCAAACCCGACGCGCAGCCAACAGGACCCGGTCACCTCCGGCTCCGGCGCGCACACCCAAGCCCGCTAGCCACCGGTCGAGGATGGCCTTCGAGATGGTCCCGGCAACGCGTCCTAAGCTCCGGGACCGGTAAAGATCTGTGACGTGACGCAGTTATAGGATCACTACCCCCTAGGCGCTGCACCAGCAGCCAAAACACCTCGTTGACATTGCCTCGGGCGCGAGGTTCGTCGACGCGACCGCAATACTGACCGAACCGCGAGACATCGAACACTACGTAATGCTTCGCAGAGGCTGTGAAGCGAATACCGAGCTGCGCAGGGTCGCGGACGAGTACAGCAGCTATGAGGTGACGGATCCTGCTGACCGGCTACGTGCTCTCGCGGAGGACATTGAAGCTGACGCCACCGAGTTCGACGTCACGACGCCCCACGAGGCGGCATCGCGGAGGGTTCAGGCCGGGTCGGGCTGTAGTCCGCGCCCGGGAACGCGCCGAGGAGTGAGAAAATCGTGACTGCCAACGCCGGGCTGTCGGAGTTGGCGAGACGACATACCCCGATTAGCTTTCCGATCGGTCTGTCGTCTACTATCTACGCCACCCCAGAAATGTTGATCGTGAGGAGACTGCCGACATGGCGCAGAAGGTAATCCGAGAGTTCATTGACGACATCGACGGCTCGGAGGCGGAGCGGACGTTCACCTTCGCTGTCGACGGAGCCAACTACGAAATTGATCTATCGAGCCAGAACATTAAGGAGTTCACCGAGGCCATCGGTGGATTCGTTGAGAGCGCCCGGAAGGTCAAGGCCAGCGGTCCTGGCCGCCGTGCCCACAAGACAACCACCAGCGACAGTGGTCGGTCCCGTGAGCAGACCCAGGCTGTGCGCGAGTGGGCCCGGCAGCAGGGCCACAGCATCAACGATCGGGGCAGGATCCCGGTCTCGATCCAGCAAGCATTCGACCAGGCGCACTAGGGCTGACAGCTGGTGGGCCGTCGGGTGACCGACCATACTGAATTGACCTCAGCGGCAGCCGTGGATGCAGTATGTGGCTATGACTCAGGATCCGGGGTGAGGTTGCGGCGGCGCCGGACAGTCCGCCGCAACCCCCCGCGGCAGTCCGTCGGTGGTGATCGCCGACTGAACCCCTCGATGCCAACGCTGGCCAAGCAATGGTGGCCGGTCTGCTGAATGATGGCCCGCTAGGACCGCCCAGGGCGCCACGGAATGTGCGCTGTGCGGGCAGCGCCCGCAACCGGCGCACTTAGCCTTCGGTCCCTAACGGCGATTACTCAGGATTCCGTGCGTTATCCCGGGCAATCCACCAGGTCTGTAGATCTGTCCCTGTCGCGGTACACCTCCCTGTTCCCGGGGAGCACTGTGATCACCCGCCGCTGCGCCCCTGGTTACGCGCTTGTGGCTAGCTATGGGGGGATGCTGGGGCGCCGCTGGCGGCGTGGGCGTGTCGCGCCGGGGCGGTCGGGGGCAGGGCTGCTCGCGGTCCCCTCGTTGTCGCGGTAGCCCGGTGTCGATAGCCCGCTGGCTGATTCGTCGGGGATGCCTGCAGGGAGTGGTGCTGGTGTGCGGGGAGGTCAGTTCCTGGATCTGGTGGTTTGAACACCGCGGGCGGGTCGGCGAGCCGGTGGTGTGTGCCGGGGTGATCGAGCGGTTGCGGGTCAGCCCCGGTGGCCGGGACCTCGGCGTTGAGTCGCTCGCCACGCAGCTGGTCATAAATCGGCGTGTGGCCCATGGGACGAACACCTTAG
>JBBPZY010000189.1:0-5632 GCA_038276315.1 Mycobacteriales bacterium | reverse complement strand
ACCCGCCGCTGTCCCACCACCACCGACTCCAACTCGCGGACACGCGCGAGCAACCGCTCGACCAACGCCTCCAACGACCCGGAATCCGACACACCAAGATCATCCCAGGCTACGGCCTCAGCACCTGTAGCGACACACCATGACCATCAACCAGCTGAACAGCTACGGCAATACGTGCCCGGACGAACGATGAGGTGAACGACCGTATGGCAATCACGACGACCAACCCCGCGACCGGTGAGACGCTGCGTACCTTCGAGGCTTTTAGCGACCGGGAGATCGAGGCGCGGATTGCCCGGGCAGCGGCCGCCTTTCGCAGCTACCGGAAAACCACCTTCGCCCAGCGCGCTGAGTGGATGCATGCGGTTGCCGGCACCCTGGAAGCCAAAGCTGAGGACATCGCCGAGCTGGTGACCCTGGAAATGGGCAAGACGCTGAAAGCCGCCAACGCTGAGGTGGCGAAGTGTGCTGCCGGCGCGAGGTTCTACGCCGAGAACGCGGAGCGTTTTCTTGCTGACGAACCAGCCGACCCGGAGTCGGTATCCGCCGCCAAGGCATATACCCACTGGCAGCCGCTCGGTCCGGTGCTGGCGATCATGCCGTGGAACTTTCCGTTGTGGCAGGTGGTGCGGTTTGTCGCACCTGCCCTGATGGCTGGCAACGTCGGCCTGCTGAAGCATGCATCCAACGTGCCGCAAACCGCGTTACGGCTGCAGAACGTATTCCTCGAGGCCGGCTTCCCGCAGGACGTCTTCCAGACCCTGCTCATCGGTTCCGATGCCATCGAGAAGGTACTCACAGATCCCAGGGTTGCGGCCGTGACGTTGACCGGCAGCGAGCAGGCCGGCCGATCCGTAGCGGAGATCGCCGGTCGTGAAATCAAGAAAACCGTGCTGGAACTCGGCGGCAGCGACCCGTTCGTCGTCATGCCCTCAGCCGACCTGGCCCGTGCCGCCACCGTCGCGACCACCGCCCGCTGCCAGAACAACGGGCAGAGCTGCATCGCCGCGAAACGTTTCATCGTCCATGCCGACGCCGTCGAGCAGTTCCAGCGGCAGTTCGTCGAGGGCATGTCCTCGCTCGTGGTCGGAGACCCCACCGACGAGCGCACGGATGTCGGCCCGCTCGCGACCGCACAGGGTCGGCAGGATGTCGAGGAACTGGTGAAGGACGCCGTCGGTAAGGGCGCCCGGGTGCTCTGCGGCGGCCAGCGGCCGGATCACCCAGGCTGGTTCTACCCGCCCACCGTGATCACCGGGGTGACACCGGACATGAGGATGTACCGGGAAGAGGTGTTCGGTCCGGTTGCCCAGCTTTACACGGTACCCGACATCGACGCGGCGATTCGCCTCGCCAACGACACCGCCTTCGGCCTTGCTTCCAACGCATGGACCGGCGACCCCGCCGAACAAGACAGGTTCATTGAGGAGCTGGAGGCCGGTCAGGTGTTCATTAACGGAATGACCACCTCATACCCCCAGCTACCGTTCGGTGGGGTGAAAAATTCCGGCTACGGGCGTGAGCTGTCATCCCTCGGTATTCGTGAATTCTGCAACGCCAAGACGGTGTGGATCGGCAAGCCTCACACAGATGAGGCCGGAAGCCCGGCGACCGAGTAATGGGTGTTGGCAATCGGCGAGGCCGCGGGCCGTGCTGCGACCATGCGTCGTCGACGCGGCAGGCCGCGGTGCGCGCCGAGGCGGTCAGCATCAGCCCGACCTCGGCCACCGCTGAGTCGTGGGCTTGTGAGTCGCATGCGCCCAGCGCCCGGTTACGGGCCTGCGCATGGGCCCATGAACGAGGTTATTTCCCGGATTTGCCGGGCTTGCGCCCAGGCGATCATCCGTTCCCAACCCCAGATGCGCTCCAGTGCCTCAAATTCGCGATGCTCCGGGTCGGTCTCGGCGGGTTGTGCCAGTAGGTCGGCGAGCATGCCGTCAGGTAGGTATTCAGACCAACGCACCGGCTCAGCGGCGCCAGCAGGCTGGTCGTCGATCGGGCAGTCGGTGTACTGCCGAACATGTGTTCGATACTAGCCTTCGCTCAACGGGTGTGCAAGGCGCCGGTGTGCCGCCCGGCGCGGCGGTGGGTGGCACACCGGCATCGCGGCCAGTGACCTCCCCGTCGAGCAGGACGCGGACCCAGGTGGCGATGGCGACGGGCGCCGAATGATCCCGTCGGAAGGCCCGAATGGGGCCGGTGCTGCGGCGACCACCGAGCTGTATAGTCGGCCCCACGCTAGGTTGGACCGTCATGACCCCTCACCGCGTCCGGGACTCGCGTCCGCACGGCCGATCACCTGGGCGCCCTACCGCGGCGTAGCCGGTATCTACGCCGGAATCCCAAGGTCTCCCGCCCTGAACTTTTTCCTGGGTCCACGACCACCACCAGCCGAGGCCCCGACTCCCACGACTGGGGTCCGCTGGGACCCGGATCACTGACCGCGAATCGGACGAACGGACGAAAACCGCCAGATGATCACCGGGTCGCTACCGAAGTTCCACGGAAATCGAGACATCAAAGCGTTGACGCACCAGGGGTTGCTGTACGGGTCGGAGCGGGACTTCCTGGCGGGCACGGTCCCGTTCATTCGGGATGGTCTGGAGTGTGGCGATCCGATCTGGATTGTGACTACGGTCGGTAGTGCTGGATGGTTGCGGGTGGCGCTGGGTGCGGATGCGTCGCGGGTCGTGTTCCAGGATTGCAGCCAGTGGTACGGGCATCCGGCGCGGGCGCTGGCGTCCCTGCACCGCGCTGTGCGGGCGGGTGTGGGCGGGCAGCGGCTGCGGATGATCGGAGAGCCGTTGTGGACGGCGCGCACCGGGCAGGAGAGCAGAGAGTGGGCTCGGTGCGAGTCGCTTGTCAACGTCGCGCTCGCCTCGGCCAATGTGTCATTCGTGTGCGCCTATGACACTCGGCTGGTAAGTCCGGAGGTGGTGGCCCAGGTGGCTCGGACTCATCCCGAACTTGTCGTTGACGGCGGCGTCCGGCCGAGTCCGAGCTACAGCGACCCGACGCAGTTCAACGCCGAATGCGACAGGTTTCCCTTGCCTGAGCCGCCCCCTTCGGCCCTGCGGTTGGCATTCGACGGGCTTGATCAGCTAGCTGGCTTGCGGGTGTTCATGACCTCCTATGCCACGTGGGCTGGCGCGGCCACGCAGTCCGTTGAGCAGTTTGTGCAGGCGGTCGACGAGATCGCGACCAACGCGATCGAGCACGGCGGTGGATCGGGAGTGCTGCGGGTCTGGACTGGCCCGCAGACGATGTCGTGCGAGGTCGTCGACACCGGTGCGGGACTGCACGACCCGTTGGCTGGCCACCTGCCGCCTCCGCCGGGCCGTACGGGCCTATGCGGGCTGTGGGTGGCCCGCCAGTTCTGCGATCTCGTCGAAGTGCGCAGCAATCCGGCGGGCACGACTGTACGGCTGCATCTGACCCTGCCCTGACGTGCGCGCCAAGGTGCTCCCGAGCGTGCCGGCCGGGTGCCGCGGCCGGGGTCCACGACTGCACACCACTGCCACGTGCCCTTGGTCACGGCCTTGGTGCAGGTTTGAAGACGCGGAGTGCGTGGTAGAGGTTTGGTTGAGCCACTTCCCTCACCGTCGTTCTCGTGCGAGCGTTGGGAGCCGGTATTAGGGTAGTTTTGGCGGTTCGGCGAGAGGGGCGTGCGGTGGGGATTAGTGGCGTGCTGCGCATTGTCGACCCCAACCACTGTGGTGTGTCGTCGGCACATCAGGCGTTGCTCTATGGGTCGGAAGAGGAGTTCCTGGCTGGCACTGTTCCGTTCGTTAGGGACGGCCTGGAGTGTGGCGATCTGATCCGAATCGTGACTACGGACCGTAATGTTGCCTGGCTGCGGGCGGCACTAGGACCAGATGCTCGGCATGTGGTGTTCTGCGATGACAGCCAGTGGTACGGGCATCCGGTGCGGGCGCTGGCGGCCCTACACCGCACCGTGCAGGCGCCGGGCTCAGACGGGCACCGGCTGCGGATAATCGGAGAGCGGTTGTGGACCGCCCGCACGGCGCGGGAGAGAAGGGAGTGGGCTCGGCACGAGTCGCTGGTCAACGCCGTACTCAGGGTGGGTGATGCCGCGCTGGTGTGCACCTACGACACCGGCGTTGTTGATCCCGATGTCGTGGCCAACGTGGCACGGACTCACCCAGAGCTGGTTGTCAATGGTGAGTCCCGACCCAGCCCGGCGTACACCGACCCGGTGGTGTTCAACGCCGAATGCAACAGGTCCCCCTTGCCTGAACTGCTGCCCCCAGCCCTGTGGTTGAGATTCCGCCAACTGGATCAGTTGGCGGTCCTGCGCACGTTCGTGACCTCCCATGCCACCGAGGCCGGAGCGACTGCACAGTCCGTCGGGCAGTTTGTGCAGGCGGTCGACGAGGTCGCGACCAACGCGGTCGAGCATGGCGGTGGATCGGGCGTGCTGCAGATCTGGACCGACCCACACACGATTGTGTGCGAGGTCAGCGACACCGGTGGTGGACTGCTCGATCCCTTGGCCGGGCACCTGCCTCCCGACCGCTTCACTGCGCAGGGACACGGGCTGTGGCTGGCACGACAGTTCAGCGATCTTCTCGAACTGCATAGCGACCAGGCCGGCACGATCGTGCGGCTACACCTGGCCCTGCACTGACGTCGGAGACGGCGCCGGTCCGGTCAGCTAGAGTTGTTCAGGGCGTCCGGCACGGTGTCGGCGAAGGTGAAGTGCTCCCATAGGCCAGCGGTCGCCAGTGTCCGAGTGGCAGCCGGAGAGTTGCACACCAACCGCAGGTGGCGGCCTTGCCGGGAAGCGAGTTCGTTCACCTCGAAGAGCACGCGCAGCCCGGCGGATGCCAGGAACTGCACGCCATCAAGGCTCACCACCACGAGTCGGGCTACGTCGAGCTGCGCGGCCAGGATGGCGGAAAGCTGGTGCGCGGTCAACGCATCGACCTCGCCGATCACAGTGACGACGCGGGCGTCGGGACCGTGCTCGGCTACCTGTACACCCACAATGTCCGGGTATGCACTGTTCATACTCGCCACGATAGAGCGCACGTCACACCGGCGGCACCTCGTGGCCGGGGCTCATGATGCTGATCGATGCTATCGAGTCGGCGGGCGGCAGTACGCACGGTCACGACTAGCGTCACGCTGTGTGAAGGTGGTTGACCGGTAGAGGACCTCGGCCGCCAGATCGGATTGACAGCCTGCGTGCGGTCGAAACAGCCGGCAAGGCGCCGGTGGTGCAGCATCCGCGCCGCCGTGACGGCCGCAGCCTCGGCGCCCCCGACGTAGACGAGCGGACCCTCCTTCGCGTGTCGCGCGGCGAAGTCCGCAACGTCGCCATAAGGCGAGCCAGGCAGCATCGAGACCGTCTCCAAACGGCCCCAGCTGCTTTCGCACCGCGCGCGGAACACCGCTACGACGTTACCCCAGTAGGCCGCGAACGCCGCCCGGTCGGCGTCGGTGAGCAGAGCGCCCCCACGGCCGTAACCAACAGACGATAATCCGGAAATGGACAGCGGAAACACGGCGTTCGTGCTTGGCTATGCGGCGTTGTTGTGTCCTGAACGCGAAAGGAAGTGACATGTAGGAGTACTTCTCGATGCGATGCTGCACGGGAGATGAAGGTTGT
>JBBPZY010000188.1:0-4959 GCA_038276315.1 Mycobacteriales bacterium | reverse complement strand
GGCCCCGCATCGACGTGGTGCTGCGCATCTCCGGCTTCTTCCGGGATGCCTTCCCGCACGTGGTCGCGTTGCTCGACGACGCGATCGGCACCGTCGCGAGGCTGGACGAGCCAGCGGAGCGCAACTTCGTCGCCGCGCACTACCGGGCTGACTTGGCGACGCACGGCGACGACCGGCGGGCCCGCACCCGGATCTTTGGTTCCAAGCCCGGCGCGTACGGCGCCGGGTTGTTACCACTGATCGACAGCCGGGAGTGGCGTACCGATGCCGATCTCGCCGAGGTCTACGCCACCTGGGGCGGTTACGCCTATGGCCGGGGCCTCGACGGTACCGCGGCGCGTGGCGATATGGAGCACGCCTTCCGGCGCATCACGGTGGCCGCCAAAAACGTCGACACCCGCGAACACGACATCGCCGATTCCGACGACTACTTCCAGTATCACGGCGGAATGGTCGCGATGGTGCGCTCGTTAACCGGGAGCAATCCAGCGGCCTACGTTGGCGACTCCGCGATACCGCACGCCGTGAAGACCCGGACGCTGGCCGAGGAGACCCGCCGGGTCTTTCGCTCCCGGGTGGTCAACCCGCGGTGGATCGCCGCCATGCAACGACACGGGTACAAGGGCGCCTTCGAGCTGGCCGCCACCGTCGATTACCTGTTCGGCTTCGACGCCACCGCGGGTGTGGTCGAGGACTGGATGTATCACCAGCTCGCCGAGTCCTACATCTTCGATTCCGGCGTGCAGCAGTTCCTGCGGAAATCCAATCCGTGGGCGCTGCGGGGAATGACCGAGCGGCTGCTCGAGGCCGCTGATCGGGGCCTGTGGGCCCAACCAGATCCAGCCGATCTCGACGCGCTGCGAGCCGTCTACCTCGACCTCGAGGGGGATCTGGAGGGACCGTGAGTGTTCAATGCCCATTAGCGCTGAAATGCATGAAATCCACCGGCTCCGACCACCGCCCACCCCACTTCCAGCCGGCCGACTCGAACGCGGTCACCGCCACGCCGCCGTCGCGCACCATGCCCGAGCGAACCCAGTCCCGGTTGAGATAGGACGACGCCAGCTCGGGCAACACCAGATCGCCTTTGACCGATGGATTGTTGAACGGGTTGAGGTCGATGGCCAACCCGGAGGCATGGGCCGACCATTGGGTCTGACCCGAACCAGTCTCACCACGGGTCTGGCGACAGACAAAGGCGTTGGTGTTGTTGCCGTCCCCGGTCGGCGGCAACTTCAGCTCGGCTTCGGTGGTGATTCGCATCTCCTCGATGGGGAAGCCGGTTGCGTACAGCCGCTTGAAGACACCCACCACGGTCTGCGCGACATCGGCGTTCACCAGCATCTCGCCAGTATGCGCGCGAGCATCGAAGCCGCGGAAAGACATGGTGAGGTAACGCAGTTGGTCGGGTTTCACCGGACATATCTGTTTCCAGGTACTACGGGCCAATACCTGGGGGGGCACCGGGTTGATCGTTGACTGAAACGAGGTCATCGTGGGTGGCGGCAGCACATCGACGGTGGGTAGCCGCCGGTTCACCAGCGCTGCAGGAGTGGACCGCACCACGCCGAAACCATCCCGACGCCGCGGCAGTGGCATGGCTCCTAACACCCACGGAGCCACCGGGCCCGGCGCCGCGGAGGTGGCCATCGGCTGCCTGGCGACGGGCCGGGTCGAAGCGGCGGATGTGAGAGCGTGCTGGCCAGCGCGGACCCGCTGGACGAGGGTGCCACCAGCCACCAGCAAGGCACCCACGAGCAGCCAGACCAGGGTCCACCTCAGAGTGAGCTGCCAGGACCGATGGGGCGTCACACCGCCACGATGTCAGACCTTCTGGTAGGCAGGAGCGGTGGGCAACACAGTGCTACACCGCAGCCTGGCCGCCGACCTGTCGACCGCCATGATCTACGCCTTACTGCGCCTGCGGGTCGAGGTATTCGTAGTCGAGTTGGGCTGCCCGTATCAGGAGCTTGACGGGCATGACCTGGAACGGACAGCCCGGCACTACTGGCTCGCGCCCGACGGCGCGATCGAGGAGCCGCAGGCCACTCTGCGACTGTTGGAGCCGGTCGACGGTCAGTTTCGGATCGGCCGGATCTGCACTGCCCGCAAGGCCCGTCGCCAAGGCGCCCTCCGGCGGCTGCTCGAGGCGGCCCTGGCCGAGGTGGGCGACGCGCTCTGCGTGCTCGACGCCCAGCTCGACTGCGTCGAGCTCTTCGGATCCTTCGGTTTCGTCGTCGACGGGGCGGAGTTCACCGAGGCCGGCATCTCGCACGTGCCGATGCGCCGCGACGCGTCGGCACGGGTCCGCTGAACCATGAGTGCTGCCCGATATCCGTTCTCCGCGATCGTCGGGCACGACGACATGCGGTTGGCGTTGCTGCTGACCGCGGTCCATCCGGGGATCGGTGGGGTGCTGGTCCGCGGCGAGAAGGGCACCGCGAAATCGACCGTGGTCCGGGCGCTTTCGGCGCTGCTACCCGCGGTGACCGCGGTACCGGGTTGCCGCTTCGGGTGCGACCCGATGGCCCCCGATTCCACCTGCCCGGACGGCCCGCACACCGCCGTAGCGGGACAGCTGATCCGGCCGGCCCGGCTGGTCGAGCTCCCAGTCGGCGCCACCGAGGACCGTTTGGTGGGCTCGCTGGATCTGCAGCGCGCGCTGATCGAGGGCGTCTCGGCGTACCAACCCGGCCTGCTGGCCGCGGCGCACCGCGGGGTGCTCTACGTCGACGAGGTCAACCTGCTACCCGACCACCTCGTCGACGTGCTCCTCGACGCCGCCGCGATGGGTCGCGCGCACGTGGAACGCGACGGTGTGTCGGTGTCGCACGCCGCATCGTTCCTCCTGGTCGGGACGATGAATCCAGAGGAGGGCGAACTACGCCCGCAGCTGCTGGATCGCTTCGGGCTCACCGTCGAGGTAGCGGCCTCCCGCGATGTCGAGACGCGGGCCGAAGTGATCCGTCGGCGGCTGCGCTACGAGGCGGACCCAGCTGTTTTCGCGGCGGTGTGGCGTCCCGAGGACGCCGCACTCGCCGAACGGATCACGGTGGCCCGGGCGGCGTTGCCCGCGGTGGTGCTTCCTGATGGAGAGTTGCGCCGGATAGCTGCAGTATGCGCCGCCTTTGAGGTGGACGGCATGCGCGCCGATCTGGTATTGGCCCGCACTGCCATGGCCCACGCCGCCTGGCGGGGCGCCGACGCGGTCGGCGAGGACGACATCCGGGTCGCCGCGGTACTGGCGTTACCGCACCGCCGCCGCCGTGACCCGTTCGACCAGCCTGGCTTGGACGGCGAGCAACTAGCAGAAGCCCTACGTACTGCGGACCTACCCACGGACGATCCCCCCGACGGACCCGACGGCGGGGGCGCCGAGCCGGCAGCTGACGGCGAGCATCCCGCTGGGACAGGCAACGGTGCCGCAGGAGATCGCCCGTTGCCCGCACCGACGGCGCCGTTCCGGGCCAGACTGTTGGCGCTGCCTGGTCTCGGTGCCGGCGCGCCTGGTCGGCGGTCGCGGGCCAGGACCAGTACTGGGCGCACGATCCGACCGTCGGCCTTCGAGGGCAGTGGGTTGCACCTACTGGGAACGTTGGCGGCCGCCGCGCCGCACCAGCGCGATCGGGGGCGCGATGGCCCTGGCCTGGTGGTGCACCAAGCCGATGTTCGGCGGGCGGTGCGGGTGGGGCGGGAGTCCAACCTGGTGCTGTTCGCCGTTGACGCGTCCGGCTCGATGGCGGCCCGGACCCGGATGGCCGCGGTGACCGGCGCGGTGCGGTCCCTGCTGCGCGACGCCTATCAGCGCCGCGACAAGGTAGGGCTGATCAGCTTCCGGGGCACCGAGGCGCAGCTGGTGTTACCCCCGACGTCGGCGGTGGATGCCGCTGCTGCCCGCTTGAGCGCGTTGCGCACCGGAGGGCGCACACCGCTGGCTGCCGGGCTGCTGCGCTCGGCTCGGGTGCTGGCCGCCGAGCGGCTGCGCGATCCCGACCGGCGAGCGTTGCTCGTGGTGCTCACCGACGGCCGGGCGACCCACGGCGGGATGGATGCCGCGCTGGCCGCGGCCGCCCTGCTGCGTCGTGACGGCGTCGCGTCGATCGTGGTGGACTGCGAGTCCGGGTCGGTCCGATTGGGACTGCCCGACCGGCTCGCGGTCGCGCTGGGCGGTGGGTGCGTGCGGCTGGCGGAGCTGTCCGCCGACGCGGTGGCCGGAGTGGTTCGAGCTGCTAGATCTGTTGCCTAGCCGCAATCCCCGGCTTGAGGAGGTCACCGTGCCCCAAGGCGTACCAGTCGCCGTCCCCGATGACGGGCTGTCAACCCGGCAGCGGCGTAATCGGCCGCTGCTGATCGTTCACACCGGAGCGATGAAGGGCAAGTCCACCGCCGCCTTCGGCTTGGCCTTGCGCGGTTGGAGCGCCGGCTGGTCGATCGGGGTGTTCCAGTTCGTCAAGTCCGCGAAGTGGAAGGTGGGGGAGCAGGCCGCGTTCCAGGCGCTGCACGAGGTGCACCAGCACACCGGGCAAGGCGGGCCGATCGAGTGGTACAAAATGGGCGAGGGCTGGTCCTGGGCGCGTAAGCAGGGCAGCGCTGACGACCACGCCGCGGCCGCGGCGCAGGGCTGGACGGAGATCGCCCGCCGGCTGGCCGGGCAGGTGCACGACCTATACGTACTCGATGAGTTCTGCTACCCGCTGCACTGGGGCTGGGTGGACACCGACGAGGTGGTGGCCACGCTGGCCGATCGACCCGGCCGGCAACACGTCATCATCACGGGCCGCAACGCCCCACCCGCGCTGCTCGACGCCGCCGACCTGGTGGTGGAGATGACGAAGGTCAAGCACCCGATGGACGCCGGGCAGATGGGCCAGCGCGGCATTGAGTGGGAGCCACTCACAGGTGCTCATCTCCGCACCCGCCTCGGGCGCCGGCAAGACCACCGTCGCCACCGGGTTGATG
>JBBPZY010000187.1:0-11077 GCA_038276315.1 Mycobacteriales bacterium | reverse complement strand
TCTTAAGGTCAGGCCATGAGTACACGTTAGCCCGTCCGCTGACGAGATACTCCTGCTCGGTGTAGCCATACTGCCCGAGGTCGATCGGCTCGGCGTCGTGGTCAGAAGCGAGGAACGGAAACGACGCTGCTGTCACCGGTAGCGGGCCCGCGACCGTCGGCAACGCCGGGGCGGCTGTTCCCACGATCGGCCGGGAAGGTTGTGCTGGACTGCGCGGACCAGCACAACCAGCAACGGCCATGGCCGCAACCAGAACCACCGCGAACCCCCTTGATGCCAGACGGTGCGTGCACCATCGGCTTGGCCTGGGGCGACGGCTCGTAAGCTGGTGCGCGCATCGGGCGGCCTCTGGCCTGCCCGTCATCGGGTCGATGGAGCCCTCGCGAAGGTCCCAGGTCAAGCCGGTGGTGCACCCACCCCTGGAGACCATCCCCCGATAGCCGTCGAGCCGCATGCTCACCTCACACACCTCGCAACATTGGTACACCACACCCAACGTGTGGTGTACCAGCGCACAGCGGCTCGGCGACGCGGTGCAGCGGCTGCTCGACGCGCTGCAGCCCAGCTGACCGGCGCCTGAACACTGCGTGAGAAGCTAGCGCCTGTGCAAAGCGTCCCGCGAGCCGTCGGCGCAGCCCGTCGCGCCGCCCTCGGGGTCGTCGCGGTAGCCGCCGTGGGGCTGCTGATCGGCGGCTGCGGCTTTGGCCCTAGCCAGCTCAATGCCGCCGTATTCGTCAACGGTACCGAAATCCCGCTACAGCAGGTTCACAGCCAGCTACTGACAGTGCTGGCGAAGGAGGGCCCACAAGCTCGCGCCCAGCTCGAGGCGGGCCACCAGCTCGACGACATCTCGCGCAAGATCCTCACCGTGCGGATCAGGCACCAGCTGCTCGACATCGCCGCGCGGCGGGCCGGTGTAACCGTCGACCAGGCCCGGGTGAACCGGCTGATCACAGAGGTCGGAGGCGCTGAGGCCGCGTCCAAGGGGACGATCTACGACGCCAACGGCTACCGGCAGCGGGCCAAGGACCAGCTGTTGATGGCCGCGCTGGGCCGCGCTGCGTTGCGCAGCAGCGCGGTCACCGTCGACTACACCACCGCCGACACCCGTACCGCCGCCAAACAGCGGGTGGAGCAGCTTTCTCAGGCTGGGTCCAAGGCAGCCCGGCAGTCGATCGATGCTGACGTTCGGGCTGGCAAGGACGCCGAACTGGACAAGCGGATCGTCGCCGCTGACGACCCGATCTTCGCTACCACCCCGGCGTTCGGCGTCGCCGAGGGCACGGTGGTGGCCTTCCAGCTCGAGGACACGCAACCATGGGTGATCATGGTGGTCAAGAACCGCACCGATCGGGGAGCGCAGCCGTCTGATCATGCGCCGCAGATCGACCAGATCGACCCTGCCGTGCTGGAAGCGATCGGTCTGCGCCAGCTCGCCCTGGTGGGCGAGGACGTGGGAGTGCGGCTCAATCCCCGGTACGGCGTGTGGGATCCGGTAAGCCTGCAGGTCGTGTCCGACGAGGACGAGACCGGTGGCTTCGTCGCGCCGTTACGCGCCACCGCCCGTACGTGACCCCGGATGCCCAGCCGGTTGTCGTAGCGCTGTCGCCACGCCTGGGCGGGGTGCTCCCGGCGGCGGCGGCTCGTGGGCTGCGGGACGGGGTACCCGTGTACACCGATGTCGACGTACCGGCCGAGCTGGCGCAGCTGTGTGGGGCCCATCCCGTTGGCGACGCCGTGCAGGGACTGCTGCTGACGCTGGATCCCGACACCGGTGCGGCGGCCCGCTGGGTAGCTGCCGGCGCCACTGTGCTGACCACCCCCGAACCCGCCGGGGCGGCGTTGCTGGATGCCGTCGCGGTGATGGACCGGTTGCGGTCACCTGGTGGCTGCCCGTGGGACGCCGAGCAAACTCACCGCTCGCTGATGCCCTACCTCATCGAGGAGACCTACGAGCTGTACGAAGCTCTGGAGGACAGCGACACCGAGGCGCTGCGCGAGGAGCTCGGTGATGTGCTGCTCCAGGTGCTCTTCCACGCTCGGGTCGCGCAAGAGACGCATGGTGGTTTTGGCATTGATGCGGTGGCTATCGGGCTGGTGGCCAAGCTCGTCACCAGGCACCCGCACGTCTTCGCCGGTAGCGAGCAGGTGCGCACCGCCAGCGAGCAGGAGATCCGCTGGGACGAACTCAAGCGCACCGAGAAGCGCCGCCAGTCGAGCGTCGATGGGGTTGCGCTGGGCCAACCCGCGGTGGCGCTGGCAGCCAAGCTGGTGTCCCGAGCGACGAAGGCGGCGCTGCCCGCAGACCTGCTTCCCGGGGCCGAGCTGACCGGTTCCGACAGTGATACCGGCACGTCGTTGTTCGCGCGATCCGCCGCGGCGAAGCTGGCCGGTGAGGACCCAGAGGCCGCACTACGCTGCGTCGCCCGACGCTTCGCCGCCGACGTGCGCGCCGCTGAGTGTTCCGCTCGGGCCGTCGGGTTGGATGCTGAGCGGCTCACCGCCCAGCAGTGGCGGGAGCACTGGTCGCGGTAGCGCTGGATGTCACTGCCCGTACCAGGCGTATCTCCGCTGCGTGACCGTCGTTGACCTGTCGTATGAGCGGCGACGAGCGGGCCGGCGCGCGAACCGGGCGAATGGGACAATTGAGCTACAAGCAGCTTCGCCGAGGGCTACCCCGAGCGTCGCAGTACGTGCTGCGCGGGTTGTTGTCCGGCGGTGCACTGGCCTGTGCTGGTCTGGTGCTCGCAGCCCTGGGTTCGGTAGCCGCTCCGCTGCCCGACCACGGCCTCGCTGTCCCCGCACCAGCGGCGATGGCCGCGCCGGCGGCATTGCCCGACGTCTCGGAACCCATCGCAGAGCCGGTTGCCCAGTCGGTTACCGCCCCCCAGCCCGCAGGGCAGCCGGCGCACCAGACCGTCACCATCCCGATCCAGCTTCCCGCGCCGGCGAAGACCCCGGTCGCCCCGCAGCTCGCGTTCTCCGATTGGGCCACCCGGATGTCTCGGGTCACAAGTATTCCGCAGCGTGCGCTGGAGGCCTACGCGAACGCCCATGCCGTGTTGGCCGCTAGCCAACCGAATTGCCACATCACCTGGGTGACCCTGGCTGGAATCTCGGCCGTCGAGTCCAAGCACGGTGGTTTCGAAGGCCGCACGCTGCAACCTGATGGCCGGCCGTCGTCGCCGATCATCGGGATACCGTTGAACGGAGCGCCCGGTGTCAAGTCCATCGCGGACACCGACAATGGGATCCTCGACGGTGACAAGATATGGGACCACGCTGTCGGGCCCTTCCAGTTCATTCCGTCCACTTGGGCAAAATGGCGAGCTGACGGAAATAACGACGGGATCACCGATCCGCAAAACATCGATGACGCGTCATTGGCTGCGGCGAACTACCTGTGTGCAGACAACCGGAACCTGGGTTCCGGTGACGGCTGGTTGCGGGCAATCCTGTCCTACAACGATTCCCTCGACTACGCTCAAGAGGTTTACGGCTTCGCTCAGACCTACGCCCGCAGCGCCAAGGGCGTTACCTGAGCGTTACCGGCGTCCTATCCGCATCCGCACTTCGTTGAGCGCTTCCTGATACTCCGGCGTGGGATTCATCACCGCAGCCATCGCGAGTTGCGCGCGGGCCTCGTCTAGGCGGCTCTGCCGTTGTAACGTGCGACCCAGCGCGAAGCGCGCGTAGTGGTCGGAAGGATTGTGCTCAAGCACCCGAAGGAATGCCTGCTCGGCGCGGTTGAGCTGAGCGGACTGCAGGTATGCTCGCCCAGCGAGCAACTGGACGCTCGGCGCGTCGGGCTCAGCATCCAGTACCGGGGCCAACTCTCGAAGGGCTTCCAGCGGGCGCCGTTCGGAGACCAACGCCTCAGCGAGCCGGAACTGCTCGACGACGTCCGGGGGGCGGTCGGCGGCTGTCATGGTCGCTCCAACGGTACGCGGACACGTGCTGTTGCACGAGTCCTCGTACTCGATCGCGAAGCCACCCGGTAGGCGCCCGGTAGGCGGCTGGCGATCATCGGGCGCGCGCCTCCGACCGAGCGCGCCCGACCGTGGTTAGGCTGTTGCGTGTCCACCTGACTAGGAGCGTATTTGTGGCCGTCATTGAGGAGGTAGGAGCCCGCGAGATCTTGGATTCGCGCGGGAACCCCACTGTCGAGGTCGAGATCGCACTCGATGACGGCACGCTGGCGCATGCCGCGGTGCCCTCTGGGGCGTCCACTGGGCGTCACGAGGCGGTCGAGCTGCGCGACGGTGATGCCCAGCGCTATCTCGGCAAAGGCGTTGAGTGTGCGGTCGCGGCGGTGCTGGATGAGATCGGTCCTGAGCTCGTCGGCGTTGAGGCGATCGAGCAGCGAGTAGTGGATCAGAAGCTGGTAGACCTCGACGGCACACCCGACAAGTCCCGGCTAGGCGTCAACGCGATCCTCGGGGTCTCGCTGGCAGTCGCCAAGGCGGCCGCGGAGTCGAGCGGCCTGGAGCTGTTCCGCTACGTCGGTGGTGTCAACGCGCACGTGCTGCCGGTCCCCATGCTCAACATCCTCAATGGCGGCGCGCATGCCGACACCGGAGTCGACGTCCAGGAGTTCATGATCGCTCCGATCGGTGCGGAGTCGTTCCGCGAGGCGCTGCGCTGGGGCGCCGAGGTCTATCACGCTCTGAAGTCGGTGCTTAAGACCAACGGGTTGTCCACCGGGCTCGGGGACGAGGGCGGTTTCGCACCCGATCTGCCGGCGAACACCGACGCCTTGGACCTGATCGCCACCGCGGTGGACAAGGCTGGTTACACCCTGGGCCGGGACATCGCGCTCGCGATGGATGTGGCCGCGACCGAGTTCTTCGCCGACGGCGTCTACCGCTTCGAGCGCAGCGCCCGCAACGCCGAGCAGATGATCGCCTACTACACCGGCCTGCTCGACGCTTATCCACTGGTGTCGATCGAGGATCCGCTGGCCGAAGACGACTGGGATGGCTGGGTGCGCCTTACCGCGGAGCTCGGTGATCGGGTGCAGATCGTCGGTGACGACCTGTTCGTGACCAACCCGGAGCGCTTGGAGGAGGGGATCGCCCGCCGGGCAGCCAACGCGCTGCTGGTGAAGGTCAACCAGATCGGCACGCTGTCGGAGACGCTGGACGCGGTGGCGCTCGCGCAGTCGCACGGATACAGCTGCATGCTCAGCCACCGATCCGGCGAGACCGAGGACACCACGAGCGCTGATCTCGCGGTGGCGATCGGTTGTGGGCAGATCAAGGCCGGCGCCCCGGCGCGGTCGGAGCGGGTGGCGAAGTACAACCAGCTACTGCGCATCGAGGAGACCCTGGGTGACGCCGCTCGCTACGCCGGGGACCTGGCGTTCGCCCGGAACGCTGCGGAAGGTTAAGCCTGATGGGCGGTGCCGGGCCGACCCGGCGCAGCGGTATGTCGCAGGACACGATGGCGCCCCGCCCGCTGGCCACGCGAATCGGCTATGCGGCGGGCATCACCACCGGGCGTCGAGCTGCGCTGCTCGCCGCGTTGGTCTGTGTGCTGATGCTGAGCGTGGCGGTGCCGCTGCGCAACTACGTGGGCCAGCGCGCCGAGTTGGCAGCGGTCTACGAGCAACAACACATCCTGGCCGACAAGATCGCGGAGTTGGAACGCCGCCGCGGCCTGCTGGCCGACCCGCAGCACATCGAGACCCAGGCCCGCGAACGGTTGCGCTACGTGCTGCCTGGGGAAGCGCCGTATCTGGTGCAGCTGCCGCCCGGCACGATCGCGGCCGGCGGCGCTGGCGGTACCGGCACTATCGGGTCGTCCGCGCCGCCGTGGTATGGCCAGCTCTGGAAGTCGATCAATAGTGGGTGAGCCGGTGGACCGAGCCGACTGGGAAGCTGTCGCCGCGCAGCTGAGCCGCCCGCCGCGGGCGCTGCGGGCCGTCGCGCACCGCTGCCCCTGTGGGCTGCCCAGCGTGGTGCAGACCCAGCCGCGACTGGATGATGGCACCCCGTTTCCCACCTTTTATTACCTGACCTGCCGTCGCCTCGCCGGGCTGGTGGCGCGGATCGAGGCTGCCGGCGTGATGCAGGAGATGACCGCCCGGCTCGCTACGGATCCGCAACTTGCACAGGGCTACCGGACCGCGCACGAGTCCTACCTGGCCGAGCGCGACGCGGTGGAGTCGCTGGGCACCCAGGTCAGCGCCGGCGGCATGCCGGATCGGGTAAAATGCTTACACGTCCACGTCGCGCACGCCCTGGCCCGCGGTCCGGGCGTCAACCCCTTCGGCGACGAAACGCTAGCCGAGATCGGCACCTGGTGGCTTCCCAGCCCGTGCGTCTTTCCGCATTCAGCGGGACGGTAGGAAGGAGGGGTTGAGTGCGGGTGGCGGCGATTGACTGTGGGACGAATTCGAGTCGGCTTCTTGTCGCTGATGTGGGGGGTGAGGGGTTGAGTGATGTGCATCGTGAGATGCGCATCGTGCGGCTCGGCCAAGACGTCGACTTTACTGGTCGGTTGGCTCCAGCTGCCCTGGACCGCACTAGACGGGCCCTGGCTGACTACGCCACCATCGCGCGGCGCGCCGGGGCGCAGCGGGTCCGGATGGTGGCCACCTCCGCCACCCGCGACGCCGCCAACCGGGACGAGTTCTTCGCGATGGTCCGACAAACCCTCGGTACCGACGCTGAGGTGATCACCGGAGATGAGGAGGCGCGGTTATCCTTCACCGGAGCGGTTGGTGGCCTGGATCCCGTTGACGGTCCGTTCCTGATCGTCGATGTCGGTGGCGGATCCACCGAGGTGGTGCTGGGCCATTGGGATGGTGTGCGGGCGGATGTCACGGCGGCACGGTCGGTGAACATCGGATGCGTCCGGATCACCGAGCGGCACCTCCGTGGCGACCCCCCGACACCTGACGAGGTCAGTGCCGCTGAGCGGTTCGCGGCGCAGACCTTGCAGCAGGCGTTCGCCGAGGTACCGGTGGACAAAGCCCGCACCTGGGTCGGCGTGGCGGGCACCGTCACCACGCTGTCCGCCATCGCTGCGCAGTTGCCCGCCTATGACCCCGAGCGCACCCACTTGTCCCGGCTGTCGCTGGAACAGGTTCGCGCCACCGCCGAGAATCTGCTCGCATCGACGCACCAGCAGCGGGCAGCCAACCCGGTCATTCACCCCGGCCGGGTGGATGTGATCGCCGGTGGTGCACTCATCGTGCGGGTGCTCGCCGAAGCGCTGCATACCCGCGCCGACATCAGCGAGCTCGTGGTCAGCGAGCACGACATCCTCGACGGCATCGCGCTCGGTCTTCGCTGATGTACACCGAGCTGGACATGCTGGACGACGAGATCACCCGGTGCCGGGCCTGCCCGCGTCTGGTGGCGTGGCGGGAGCAAGTCGCTGTCGACAAGCGTGCCGCCTACCGTGATGAGACCTACTGGGGCCGTCCGGTTCCGGGGTTCGGCCCGCCCGACGCCGCGCTGGCCATCGTCGGGCTCGCGCCGGCCGCGCACGGCGGCAACCGGACCGGTCGGATCTTCACCGGCGACCGCTCCGGCGATGTGCTCTACGCCGCGCTGCACGCGGTCGGCCTGGCCAATCAACCGATCGCTACCCACCGTGGGGACGGACTGACACTGCACCGCACCAGGATCACCGCCCCGGTACGGTGCGCGCCCCCGGCCAACAAGCCCACCCCCACCGAGCGCGATACCTGCCGCCCGTGGCTGATCCGCGAGCTGCAGTCGCTGCGCCCAACGCTGCGGGCGGTGGTCGTGCTCGGCGCTTTCGGTTGGCAGGCACTCTTGCCGGCGCTGAGCGCCGTCGGCTGGCCGGTGCCCACCCCTCGGCCCCGTTTCGGGCACGGCGCCGAGGTCGCCCTCGACGGGCTGCACCTGCTCGGCTGCTACCACGTCAGCCAGCAGAACACCTTCACCGGCCGGCTCACCCCGGCGATGCTGGTCGACGTCCTGCGCCGGGCGATCGAACGAGCCGGGATTGCAGCTCCATCTTGATCGCTCGATTGCGGGCCACACCGCGCGGTTGAGTGGTTACTGTCAGTGACGTCTGGCGAAGGACTGTCGCGTTGTGCGTAGTTGCCGTATGCGGCAACTTTTCGCTCGAAGTTGCCGGTGCCGGCAACTTCGTCAGGGATCCACCCACCTCTTTGTGGGACGGAAGTGGCGGAGCAGACACCCGCCGGGCGACACCCAACCCGTGCCGCGCCATGACGCGACAGATCGGGTTCTTGATCCGACCCGGGGTGGCACGGTTACCCTTGGCGAACGCCCCCGTAGCCCAACCGGCAGAGGCAGGTCCCTTAAAAGGGCCGCAGTGTGGGTTCGACCCCCACCGGGGGCACCTGTACCTACCACGCCAAAGGTCTAGTGACCTGCTCGGATGAGGTCAGCGAGTCTTCGGGGCTCATCCGGTTGTGTCCAGCCAAATCCGGTACTCAACAGGTGTCCGTGCCCTATACGTGCCTGAGCCCTCTCGCTTCCGTATCACATTCAACGGCGGTCGCCGACACGGCCTAGCCACGCATCGGTCGACGCCATCATCCGCGTCACTGCTACCACGGCAAACCAGCGCGTAGCGTCTGACCCATGGCCGACGACGCGCTAGCGGCCCCGGCTCTTGGCGAGGCCTTACGGGGGTGGCTAGCTGCTCCCAAGGAGTCCGAGGCGCACTTCACCGACAACGAGGGGTGTCCCGCTGGCTGGGGAGTGGATACAGAACCTCTCTAATTTTGCTCGCTACCGAACGCGCCTGGCAAGAGCAGTACACCGAGCCGCTCGGCTTCGGAGGTGTTGGGAGGTTCCACGAGTCCCGGCGGTAGCCGGATCCCGGGCTAGCAACCAAGCGGAGGCACCTTCGGCGGACTCCGGTCCAATATGGCCCCAGAGCGAGGCGTCGATGGTGGTGAGTCACCAGGGCGCGGGTCTCCCGTCCTGCGGCGGCGGGATGGTAAAACACGCGCCGGTCGCTCGTCATACTCGTTGCATTCGTGGTTGCGTCCGCTCGTGGGCGGGGACGGCCGCACCCGGGTGGCGACCTGCCGGCACTCCGGCTGTCACCGCTGGTCAGTGCGTCGCGGACCCTTAGAAGCGAGCGTCTCGCCGTCATTGCTGTCGAATCTGACTATATGGGGCGGTATGGGATCCGCACTGCCGCCGACCTGGCAACGTTAGTGGCGGTTACCCTGGCATCATGAGTGACGACGATCGGGTCCGGTGGACTGAAGTAGAACCACTGGGAATCGTGAACGGTGAGTTACGGCAGGTGCTTGCAACCGTAGACACCCTGCGCGAGGCGTGGGAGGTTTCCCTCGGACATGCATCCACTGGCGAGTTTGCCGAAGCGCGGCGCCGCAGCCTCCGACGGCACGCGATCGAGACTGGGATCATCGAACGGCTCTATGACGTCGACTGGGGCGTTACCGAAGCTTTGGTAGCTGAAGGCCTCACCGCCGAGGTAGCGGCGGGCAAGGGTCTACTAGATGATGACGCTCTTGCGATTATCAGATCTCAGTATGACGCGCTGGAGTTCCTTGCAGACGCCGCTCGGAACGGTACGGACCTCACCCTGCACTTTGTTCGGCAGCTACATCAGGCACTCTGTCGTACACAGAGCACGTACGAGGCTCGCAACGATTTCGGACAGAATCTACGGGTGCCATTGCACCATGGTACATGGAAGGTGCAGCCGAACCAGGTAAGGCGCGAGGACGGCACCCTGGTCGAATACACTCCTCCGGAACATGTCCAATCGCAGATGGAGCGGCTACTTGATTTGTATAACGAGACGGCAGACGCGCATCCCGTGGTGCGCGCGGCATGGCTCCATCACCGATTCATCAGAATCCATCCCTTTGAGGACGGTAATGGTCGCGTGGCTCGAGCCCTCACGCTGCTCGTGCTCCTCCGTGCTAGGTACGCACCGCTAGTGGTGGATCGCACCCAAAGAGCCACCTACATAAAGGCGCTCGATCATGCGAATAACGGTGATCTGCGGGATCTGATACGTCTATTTTCGCGCCTAGAAGAAATCGCATTGCGCTCAGAGTTGGAGCTGCCAGCAGAACCAACTGCAGAAGGTGCCGGAGCTCTCGCAGTCGCCCACGCATACGCTCGCAGACTGCTGGCGCATCAGCAGGCGGAGCTCACCGATCGCGCCACCAAAGCAGAGATTCTTGCGGGGAAATTACATAAAAAAGTGGCTGCATACCTCGAAGAGCTTGGTACCGGAATACGTGATCAGTTCCGTGAAGCTGATCCCCAAGCGCAGTCGTCTCTCTATGAGGCGGAACCTCCGGATGAAAGAGCAAGGTACTGGCAGAAGCAGATAATACGTACAGCACGTGAAGTTGACTTCTTCACAAATCTTAACAAGGGTACCTGGTGGACTCGCCTGCAGCTCGTCGTGCTCGGCCAAACCTTGCGTTTCGTGGTTGTCATCCAGCGTGTAGGCCACGGGGAGAGTGGAGTGCTTGCGGTAACGGTGTTCGCCGAAGTGGTACCGCCACGCACGTCTGAGGATGACGATCGGCCGCTGCCAACACCGCTGCTGCGGTCCACACCTCCAGACAGCGTAACCTTGGTCTTCAGCGACGACCCTGAAGCACGATGGGTCGAGGCGTGTGAATTGATCGACAACACCCTCGCCGCCGCCGTCGCCAGCTTTGCGCAACAGCTCGGATAATGGGGTCGCGCTCCTACGGTCTGATGCGCCATAAGTCCCCCAAAGACCGGCATTGCAGGCCTGGGCGAGCGTCCGCAGGAACAGCAGCGCGGTAGCCACCGCCGCAGGAATCCCGACGCTCACGACCATCGCGTGCGCGGTCACCCACGCCGCCAACGCGAATCCAGACAGACCGGGTAGCGGTGCAACAAGCACTGCGGCCCAGCGTGGAGCATCAGGTTTTTCCGGGAGCGGAAGCCCTCGTCGGGTGCGAAGTGTCCATTCAGGGGTCCCGTTGAGCGGGGCCGTCGCCAGTGAATTGATCTTGGTGGACTGTTGATGATCGGTGACGGCGTGTCGGGCTCGTTGTTGGGTCTTGATCGTCGATCATCTGGTTTGTGTCCGCGCCCGAGCC